>NZ_JBIWGL010000016.1:0-97018 GCF_044763535.1 Lysinibacillus sp. NPDC095746 | reverse complement strand
GTCTCTTCTATCCACGACTTTGATTCTTCTATCCACGATTCTAGTTGTTCTATCCACGATTTTGGCTCTTCTATCCACGATTCTGATTGTTCTATCCATGATTTCAGCTCTTCTATCCATGACTTTGACTCTTCTATCCTGATTTTGGCTCTTCTATCCACGACTTTGATTCTTCTATCCACGATTCTAGTTGTTCTATCCACGATTTTGGCTCTTCTATCCACGATTATGATTGTTCTATCCATGACTTCAGCTCTTCTATCCATGACTTTGACTCTTCTATCCTGATTTTGGCTCTTCCATCCACGATTCTAACTCTTCTATCCACGACTTTGATTCTTCTATCCACGATTCTAGTTGTTCTATCCACGATTTTGGCTCTTCTATCCACGATTCTGATTGTTCTATCCATGACTTCAGCTCTTCTATCCTGATTTTGGCTCTTCCATCCACGATTTTGATTCTTCCATCGTACACTTTACCGTTCTATCCATTACTTTTGTCACCTATCCGTCACCTATGTTTCTACAAAAAAAGTAGACTACTCTAAAGTAGCCTACTAAACTTTTCTTTATTTATCCAATTTGAACGTAATGTCGCCTAATCCGATTTCTGAATTGACTTCAATTTTTACATCTGATTTGTCATATGCTTCATTTACATAAACCCCTTCTCCTTTAGAAATGAGGCCTTCAATATTTGATGTGCCGATGCCTTTTTCTGTCGTAAGCTTTACCCCAACCTTTGATGGTAAAGTGACAGTAGTGCTCCCAACACCTGTTTCAATATTCGTTTCGAAGCTTTTTTTCCAATCGCCACCTAAATTTACTTTAAGATCGCCAACACCCGTGTTAATATCTAATTTTTCAAGCTGCAACCCTTGTAGATCTATTTCTGCATCCGATGCTCCCGTTTCGATTGAGAGATCCATTGGAATATCTTCATTTAGTTTAATATCCCATATATTTTTTATTTTCCCTAAACGCACGTTAGTCGAGCCTTTATGATCAATCGATATTTTTCCTGTCTTGCCGCGTAGGTCATATTTTACTTTTGGAGCCAATTTATCAACATTGTATTGAGCAGTACCTTCAATCCAATCCTTAGCACCTTTTTCTACTGTTATTTCTCCAATTCCAAGCTCTAATTCTACATCTAACTTTTCTGCTTTATCCTTTTCAACTAAGATCGTTTCATCTTTAGTTTTACCTGGTACGACTGAGTTGCACCCCGATAGCGCAATTAATGAGGCGCCTATTACCAAACCAAGTCCCATAAATTTTTTCAATGTAATTTCCTCCCGCTATATAATATTCCAATAAATTCATTATATAGGAATTTTCATTTATAAAAACGACCCTCCGCTTTAAAATCTTCTAAGACCTAAGACGTAGTGTGCACCCCTTCCATGGATCTCAAAAACCCCGTATGAAAACATCATATTCATACGGGGTAGCTGTTAATAGGTGAAAATACGTGAATCATTATAAAGAATAGAAGTATTTCCTTCATGATCCAATGCATGTATCACCAATTGAGAAGTAGCTATTTCTGAATTTAGAGGCACTGATATTAATTGCGCATCATTGGAATCAACTGCTTTCTCAATACGCTCGGTCCCAGTGTCTATTATTAATTTTTCAATGTTATGATCGTTAAGTAATGGAATAACAAGATAGTGAATGTCTTTCAAATAAATAGAATTCATAGTATCTTCTTCGCTCTGTATATATTGATCCAATGCATAGCCTTTACCATCATGCTTGAAAATTGCTATACCTTGAAAGCGATTCTCTGAAAAATAACCCATTCTATACTGTTGTATCGTTATTGTACCATTCATTTTAACAGTATCCGGATGAAAAGGTCCAAGTTTTACAGTATTTCGAATTTCTGCTTCATTTTGTACGTAAACGCGATAGCCAATTCGTTCAGACATATTCCCCAAAATGGCAATTATAATGATGATACTTAGTAGTGCTCGCCAAAACCATTTTTTCACGAGAGCAAATAATGTAAAAATAAACAGGAAAACGGTACTAACTAACCCTACTACCATCCATGGTCGTGTTAAGGCGCTATAGTCTTTCACCTTTCCAGACTTTTCTGGATAAAGATGTGAATCGATAATTGCCGACGTTGTGGATTGGATATCATGTTGAAAAAGTATGATCTTTAAGCCAATGATTAGACAAGCTGATACGACTGCTGTTACGATAATTGGCATTAACGGTGTTCGTCTCTTCGTTTTTTGATTGATTTTTTGAAACGTTTTTTCATGATTTTCATGCGAGAAGTTACCTTCCTTATACATTTCGTTGATGGCATTACGAATCCGATCCATATTCGAACCCCTCCTCTAATAGCGTGATGCCCACCATTTGACGCGCTCGCCTTAATCGTGTTTTGACCGTATTTTCTGGTAGCTTTAGCAATTCTGCAACGTCTTTTAAGGAAAACTCTGCAAAGTGAAATAGTAGTAGTACATCTTTGTATTTCGTCGGAAGTTTCTCAATCGATGCCACTAGCAATGCATCCGTCTCTCCCATCAATACTTCCTTTTCAGGATTATTGGAAAGGCTCTTGAATTTGCTCCAATAATCAATGACTTGTATTTTTTTATAACGCCAGCTTGAAAGATAACTGTGACAATTGTTAATCGCAATTCAATATAAATATGTTTTGATGGATGCTTCTTCACGAAATTGCTCCATTTTTTCATAGTATTTAACAAATGTGTCTTGTACCAAATCTTCAGCTACTGTCCAATCTTTAACATATGTAAAGCATACACGTAATAAATAATCCCCGTACATTGTCATGGCTCTAGATAAGTGAGCGTCCTTTTGTTCTTTTAACATTTGCTCGCCCCCTTTACTTTTACAAAAACATTTACAGTTAGACATGAAAAAGTTTCATGGAAAAATCAAATTTCTCCATGAAACTTATATGTTAAAAGTTATCATTTCCCTCCACTAAAGCTTGTAAGTTAGCGAGAGAAGCCTCGTAGCCCTTCGTATTAAAAGTGACCGTGGTACCATTTTTTTCTTCCTCTAAGACAATAGCGATCAGCGTTTCTTCTATACCTAAGTAAAACGAAAACTCTCGATTTGGCATTACATTGTTAATCGTTAACACCATCGGTAATTTTTCCGCAAGCTGATTTTGTTCATTCGGCATAATCGTGAATATTATTTCTTCTCCTACCGCTAATTTTGGGATTTCCCAAGTTGAATCAGGAGCGTACCATTGCGTCAGCAACTGTTCCTCTGTGACAGCCCGCCAAACTGTTGCAATACTTGCATCAATCCAAATCGAGCTTTTTTCTTGATCCATCATCGCATTCCTCCATTTGCTGAAATCGGCTTTTTCTATAACTTTATCCTATTATAGGAATAAATAACAGTTGCAATTTTAATTCTTTGTTTGCTACACTTTTCCAAATTAACCCAAAATAAAAAGCGTGTTTGACAATTGCTTGTTTAAAACACACTCTTTAAGGACATTTCTTATGTTCTACGCATATAAGCACGAACGGTTAGTGGCGCAAAAATGATGACAACAATTGCAGCACCAATAAGTGAAGCTGACAAATCCCAGCCTATAGCTCCCGAATTTGTAAGTTCTCTGACGGCTGTGACGAGATGTGAAATCGGATTAATTTTCACAAACCACTGTAGGAAATTTGGCAAAGTCTCTGCCGGAACAAAAGCATTAGAAAGAAATGTCAGTGGAAATAGCACTAGCATGGAAATTCCTTGTACACTCGAAGCTGTACGTGCAATGACACCAAAGAAGGCAAAGATCCAGCTAATAGCCCAGGCACAGACAATAACTAAAAGACCCGCAAATACAACGTGACCCAATCCCCCTTCTGGTCGATACCCCATGATATATCCCATAGTAAAAGTAAGCACAGTTGCAATTGTATAACGAATCGTATCTGCCAATAGGGCCCCGGCCAGTGGCGCAATACGTGCAATAGGTAATGATTTAAATCGATCAAACACCCCTTTATCCATATCTTCCCGCAATTGGACTCCTGTAACGATTGAGGTAGTGATGACCGTTTGCACGAGAATTCCTGGAATGATGACTGGCAAATAGTTTTGCACATTGCCCGAAATGGCTCCCCCAAAAATATAGGTGAACATGAGGGTGAAAATAATCGGTTGAAGCGTTACATCAAATAATTGCTCTGGTGTACGTCGAATTTTTAATACGCCTCGATAGGCCATCGTTAACGAATTTTTTAAAGATTGATTGAAGCTCGGCTTCTTTAGCAATTGACTTTTCATACTCTTTCCCCCTCTACTTGCTCAGAGCCTTTGAGTTCTTGGGGAACATTTTCACCAGTAATGGTCAAAAACACTTCATCTAAGGTCGGTTTTTGTACACTAAACTCGTCAAGCTGAATTCCTTTTTGACGAAGTGCGATTAGTAAATCAGTAACAGCGTCAACATTTGCCATCGGGGCCGTAATCTTCCCAATGTCCTGTGTAACTGTTGTTTTTACTTTGAGTATTTGTTCGATGGTTTCACAGGCAACTATGGTTTCCTGATGATTTCGAATATTCAAATGTAAAGATGATGTACCTACAGATGCTTTTAGCTCATCGACTGTGCCCTCCGCAACAACCCGGCCATGATCAATAACGGCAAGTCGATCTGCCAGTTCATCAACCTCTTGCAAATACTGTGTCGTTAATAGGACGGTTGAACCTGTATCTACTAAACGGCGGATCGTATCCCACATTTGATTACGTGTTCGTGGGTCTAAGCCTGTAGTCGGCTCATCTAAGAAAATCAATGGTGGCTGTGCGATCAAACTAGCAGCCAAGTCCAAGCGACGGCGCATACCGCCAGAGAAATTTTTCAATGGACGTTTAGCGGCTTCTGATAAACCGAACTCTTCCAGTAATTCAGCTGCTTTATTCCGGGCCTCTTTACGTCCCAATCCTAACAAACGAGAGAAGATAATTAAATTTTCCGTTGCACTAAGTGACTCATCAACCGAAGCATACTGACCAGTGACGCCAATTAATTGACGTACAATGTGAGGCTCTTTCACTATGTCATAACCGAATATTCGTGCCGTCCCAGCATCTGCTCGTAGTAGGGTTGCTAGCATTCTGATAGTGGTAGTCTTCCCTGCTCCGTTAGGACCAAGTACACCATAGATAGTGCCAGCACGTACGTTTAGATCGACACCATCAACAGCACGATTTTCTCCAAAATGTTTCATGAGACCATTTGCTTCAATCGCCCATTCACTATTCGCTAACGAGCTTTTCATTCTATTCATTGCATTTCCTCCTTCGCATATTTCCATCGTTTCATTTTTCATGAACTTACTGATGGAAATCTCTTTTCTACATTTTTTATAGATGTTATTTAACGTCTAATTATGCCGAGGCATAATTGATTTATCTATAAATGGATAATACAACAAATATATGAACTGAATGTGAACCGAATTTGGGTTTATTATCGCTACGATACTACAGCGTTTTTGTTTTGGGTCACTCTATATAAATTCATTGCACCTAGAGCGACAAATATAGCTACAATGTCCAGCGCCAATTGATAGCTTGAAAAAAAGGTTACCATGAATCCAAATAACGAAGGGGCGATCACAATAAATAACTGATTCAACGTCAAGGCTGCACTTACAGTTAGACCAACATAATGCGGATTCGATTGCTCTGTTACACAAGCGATAAACAGTGAATACCAGCCAAGTGCTACGAAGCCTAATATGAAACAACATAATAGCATCAACATTTTGGCATGTAGCATAAGTGGCAATATGATGATAAGAATAACTGCACTAGCCATTACGATCATTAATAAAAATTCCCGCTTCTGCGCAAAAAATTGATCACTAATCCACGCAATGGCTACCCTTCCAATCATTCCACCGATTAATACAAGGCTTAAATATTGCCCCGCCGCTGTAAAGGAATAACCTCCTTCTTGATGTAAATAACTCATAAAGTGGGCAACGAGTATCATTTGTAAGGTCATCATCACAATTCCAACAATATAGATTGGATATAAATTTTTATTATTTTTAATAGCTTCGAGCTTTTCTTTAAAAGTGACAGAGGTTGCAGCTACTGCTACTCTATTTTTAGGCTCCTGATAAATCAGTAAAAAAAGCAGTCCGCCAGCAATAGCTACTATGCCTTGCACAAGATGCACCGATGTTAGGCTATAGTGATAGTACATATATGTGAGAATGGCTGATGCTAAGGCTCCACCGATTGGAATGCCTGTTTGTCGAATGCCAATAGCTAGCCCACGATGTTTGTCTGGAAACCATTTCACAATTGCAGTGCTGCCTCCCGTTTGTGCACTTCCGTACCATATGCCCACAATTAATAATAAAAATAACAACACTGCATAATTATTGACCAACATAAGAAGTAGCGCTGAAAATCCTAGTAAAATGGATCCCCACCCTATAATTTGTTTTTCTCCTCGTTTATCCATTAAATAGCCGAACAAAATCATCGAAAAAATTGGCCCAATATTAACAGCAGAAACGATAAAACCAGTTTGAAGCGAGGATAATCCCCATTCAATTTGATAAAATGTGGCAATTGGCCCCATGCCGTAAGTTACAAAAGTTGCCGCAGTTTGAGACAGTGTAGCTACTAATACAATAATCCATTTATAATATGTATTCATAAAATTCCCTCCAATGCTGTTTCACTAATTCATTGACTTTACGTATTTGAGTTTACGCTTCCTCAATGAATGCGTAAAATGGAGGAAAATGATAGTAGCTATCAAAAAATTTTATAGGTGTGTGACTTCCAACATGAACATAGAAGAAATAGCATTAAAGATTGAAATTTTAGAGAGGCAAAATCTAAGTAAATCCGCTGAAATAACAAATTATACGCAATCTGCCTTAACCTCAAAAGTAAAGAAAATGGAGGCGGAAATTGGTCAGGAGGTGTTTAAACGTACACCGCAGGGGCTGAAGATTACAAATGTAGGGACACAATATTTAAAATTTCTAAAGCTTATGACACAGGAGTACGATGACTTTTTACAAGAGATTGGTTTAGCGCAAACGAAGTCCAAAATTAGCCTTGGCACTTCCCATACAACGATTAAAATTTATGGCGCATCCATTATGAATGCATTGCAGACAAATAATATTCCTTTAGATGTAGATTTCACTGTGGAATCTAGCACTTCCTTGAATGAAAAAATACATAATGCCGAAATGGATTGTGCACTGACGAGTAATCCTATTAAACACTACCCTGATGTAAATTATGACATGATTGCATCAGAAACATTTGAAGTCATTTCGAACGATTCACATATTATTGATTTTGAGAAACGTTCGCCTGTCACTCTTCTTGTGTTAAGTAGAGGCTGTATGTATACACGTGCGATGGCAGAGTGGTTAAAAATAAATCAAGTTCCATTTACGATGAAGGAAATAAAATCGGTCAGTAGTATCCTTGATTTCCTACAAATAGACAATACAATTGCTGTATTAAATACAAAACTAATTGACCTTTATAACTATTCCAACATTCACTATTATGATTTGCCGAAGTTAAATAAAGTGATCGAGACTGTCTTTATGTACAAGAAGAGCGAGCGTCAACAATCTGCTATTTTTCAATTAAAACATGTGATTGAATCATTGTTGTTGGAAGACCCTATCGAACGAAGCTAGTTCGATAGGGTCTAAATTAATTTATCGGAATGATTTTATGAATTGTCGGAACAATTTTAGGATTTATCGGAACAATTCTAAGATTTGTCGCTCTAATTTTTAGGTTTATCGCCCAACTTTTTATTTTTATCACCCACTTCTCAACAAAATCAAAGAACAGCTAATCCTTGTGATCCAAAATAATGAATCGTAAATACGGAGACCGTTCCCTGATTTCCGTTAAGGGTGTAAAATGCTGTCCATCTTTACTTAAACCAATATCCATTGGTACCATTGGGATCGATCCGGTAAGTGGAAATAGTGCCACTTAAAGTATTAGTTATGAATGCAAAACGTTCATCTTTTGTCGTGATTACCCAGCATACTGTATATCTGTTTGGTACAGAGCCACTGATCACTTGAAGAATCCCGTCGTTGCTTATTGAATAGGATGACAGGGCATTTGAACTTGCTTCGGTAACTAAGAGGATTCCAGAGGATAGAAAATAGGCCCCAATGGACCGTCACCATAAGAATCATTAACGATTGGTTCTGTAACCGTACCATTTTGATTTACGTTGAAAACACTAATACAGTTTGAAGTATACTCGGTTACTAGGAGCTTACTACCATCATGTGTGAAAAGAACCTGAGCGGGCTCGGCATTGAAAGTGCTGAGAGAACGTGAAGAGTCAGCAATCGGAGTAAGGCGCCCGTGTTCATATGCGAAACCCTTTGATGTTCGATGCATAATTGTTTGCGGGATTCCCTACATTAGCAACATAGACAAGATTACCAAACACATCTACACTATTAGGCTGAGCACCTCCCGATGGCTTCACGTCCACGAGAACGGGCACACCGCTGTCACTAATGATAAAACTGCTAATACTATGACTGCCTGCGTTCACTGCAAGAAGAAAACGACCATCACGGGATATGGTTAATGCTCCTTGTGACGTAAGGGGATCGACACCGTTATTTGGGGTTGCCGCAGAGACTTTCCTTATGCCAGTACCTCTACCATTAGCTGGATAGGCACCCACAAAGACGAGCATTCCATTTGTGTCCCTGTAAAAGGCAATGACTTAATTTATGACTTCATTATTCGTCATCATGTAAACCATACTTACACTTGCAGGGGAATTTTTGTTCATATAACCTTTCCTCCTTTTATAGCTTTATATGGTTCTTTAACGGTTTCGATTCCCTGTTTTTTATTTGACGATTTGTCAAATTAAGTGCAACAATTGGACTGCCGAAACAGCTGTCCAATTGTTGTGCAGTATCACCTAGCTTTTTTCGATGTAATAAAAAAACGCGGCAAGTGAAAAAGCCGTTATTTTTAGGTTGAAATAGAAAAACAAAATGATGTCCCTTCTTCGTTTGAATGGCGTGAATAGCTTACTTGAAGAATTCTAGCGATATCATCAATGATCTGCAAACCTAGACCCCCACTAACATGATTTTGTTCAAAGCCAATACCGTTATCCATTATGAAAATCTGATTATCTTTCATTGTTATCTCAAGCTTTGTAGCTTTTGAATGTTTCAAAGTGTTTTGGAACACATTATCGAACATTCGTTGTAACCATAGTTCATTACTTGTCCATGTTACATGGCTATCTTCTGGATGATAGATTAGTTCGATGTTGTGCATTCTATATAAATAGCTCCACTTTTTTATCATCGTTTCTAACAATGTTGTGAGTTGCACTTCTTCCGTTACGATATACGAATTCTCCATTGTGTCTAAGGACTGCAAATTAAATTCATTCGTTAAACTAGAGATATATTGAATTTGCTCATTCAAGGATTCGACCAATTTAGGTTGTTCCTTATAGTATTCTTCTAGATAAAACAATTGTAAGCGGATCGCCGTTAACGGTGTATTTATGTCGTGCCTTAGCTTTTGCAGTAGCTCTTTTTGTAGTTCCTGCTGTTGTTTAAGCTCTAATTCCCGATAAGTAGTTCGCTCAATTAGTATATTCACCGATTGAATTAACTCTCCTATTTCATCCTCACTGCCAACCTCTAATGTACTCGGTGTACTTTCATGACTCGCTAAGTCACGAATCGTTTTGTTTAGCATATTAATTTTCGTCAGCAATGAATTGATCGATTTCGAAAATAAAAATGCTAGCAAACATAAGGATAGGAAGAATACAATCAGCATCGTTGGATAGGCGAAAGATTCATGGAATGGAGTGCCTTTATTTCTAGTTTTAAAAGCGAATTCGTAAAGAATAGACATCGACACACTGATCCCTAATAAGACGATTGGGACACTAACTATGGCCGTAAATAATAATAATCGATATTTTGTTTTTAATGTCATTTCTTTATGTAGGTATTTAATCGATACCCTTCTCCGTAAATATTTTGTAGGATGGTACCTGATGAATCATGAATTTTCGTTCTGATCTTTTTAATGTGAACATTGATGATATTTTGATTTCGATCTTCAAGTGGCCATAAATAGTCAAAAAAATGATCCTTCGTTAACACCCTATCCTTGTTGTCAACTAAATAAAAGAAGATTTTACGTTCGATTGCTGTTAATGAAATTTCATCATGTATATTATTTTTATATAACTTACGATGCTCGATATCAATCAATAGATGTTGGATTTGCGTGAATGTTCCATATTGCTGCTCTAGCATTTTCTGCATTCTTAAAAGGAGCTCTCTCGGATCAAATGGTTTTGTCATATAGTCTTCCCCTACGGTTAACCCTTGAAGCTTGCTCTCTATATCATTACGCGCTGAAAGAAAAATAATGGGGATATTTAAGCCTAGGCTTTTAATGTTCTTTGTCAGCTGATAGCCATCTTCTCCCGGAAGCATAATGTCCATTATGACTAAATCAATTTGATAGATTATAGTCAAAATTTCCCGTCCATCGGTTTTCCATACAACGTCGTAACCTTCACGTTGTAGTATTTTTTGCATCAAATCACCAATCATTTGGTCGTCTTCTACTATTAAAATCTTAAATCCTTTCATTACCTCTACCTTTCTTTGCTGCCAACTTTTGTCTTCATAAATGCTATCGCAAGATTATAAATCTCATCAGGCTTATATAAATAAATACTATGAGTACCACTTAATTCTTTCACTTCCGCTATGTTAATTTGCTCGGCAAATTCCGCATATTTCTGGCTGTGGTACTTCGTAAAATTTGAATCTTTATTTTGTTCAGTAATAGCATCAATTATTAATATCGGTGTGTCTTTTGGTTTCGGAAGCGCCTCTGATTTTAAACTATTTTCGTACACGTGCAGTAGCTCATTTTTCATATCATCATTAAAAACCTGTTTATAGGATAGTGCCTTATATATTTCTTTTTCTTCCGCTGATAAAAATGATTGCTTCATTACTTCTGGATTATATACTTGCGAAGGTGTTAATCGATGGACGCCTAATTTCGTTAGTAAATTCATTCCCTTAACAGTCCATAAATCGATTACTCCCATTTTATGCTCCACATATTGACTTGGCAAACCTATATCAAGCGCAATAATCCCCTTAATTTCTTCCGGATATTTTTGTGCCCAATAAATAGCTTCAACACCTGAAATGGAGTGCGGTACTAATATATAAGGAGGTTTATTTCCACTTTTTTGGAGCGCTTCTCTCGTCTGTGCTAATAATGTATCAATATCTCGTTCGTCCTTCGAGACATCGCTGTACCCATAGCCCGCTCTTTCAATAACAGCAATCTTATGTCCTTGAGAAAATTTACTGTACAGCCCTTTCATTTCATAAATCGGTGCTGCAACTCCTGAGCCTGCCATAAACACATAAGTTTCCTGACCATCCCCCTCAGTGTAAACATTGATTTTTTGATGATCGACCTCAACAAGTGTTCCGTTAGTATCTAAAAGTTTGGATTCCTTACTAAGCTGATAGCGATCATAGCTGAAGATCGCCACTAGTCCAATAAGTATAACTGCAATAAAGTAGATAGCTATTTTTTTAACTATTTTTCTCATGTAATTCCCCTTTCAGTTGATACTGTAACAATAAACAATAAAAATAAATATCTAATTAATTTTTGGCAGAAAATAAAAAAACTGTCTAATAAGTTTTTACCCACTTAATAGACAGCCTTCTATATGTTATTCCACTTGTTCCAGCAAAAGTTTTTGCTGGAGGTTACTATAAATACCTTGTTTTTGCATGAGCTGCTCGTGATTGCCCTGCTCAACAATTTCACCTTGTTGAATAACAAGAATTTGGTCAGCATTTTCGATTGTTTTTAGACGGTGCGCAATAACAAAGCTTGTGCGCCCCTGCATTAAATGCTGGAGACCTTTTTGGATATCGACCTCTGTTTGCGTATCCACACTGGATGTTGCTTCATCTAAAATCAAAATATCCGAATTTTCTAAAATTTCCCGGGCAATAGCCAATAATTGGCGCTGACCTTGACTTAAGTTTGCCCCACCTGCTTGTACAGGTGTATCATATTGTGCCGGTAAATATTTAATAAAATTATGGGCATTCGCGATTTTCGCAGCTTCTTCCACCTCTTCATCTGTAGCATCAAGTTTACCGAAACGAATATTTTCACGAATCGTTCCAGAAAATAAATACGTATCCTGCAAGACAACACCCACTCGTTGACGGATCGTTGCCATTTTATAATCTTCAATATTATGACCATCAATCAAAATTTCCCCTGCATTGACATCATAAAAACGAGTTAACAAATTGATAATCGTCGTTTTCCCTGATCCGGTTGGGCCAACAAGTGCAATCGTTTCACCAGCCTTGGCATGGAAGCTAATATTTTTCAGTACTGGCTTCTCTGGCACATAACTGAAGGATACATGTTGGAATGACACATCCCCTTTTAAACTTTGACAATCAAGGGCCTGTTTTTTATCAGCTACTTCCGATCGTTCATCTAAAATTTCGAAAACTCGTTCCGCCCCAGCAATTGCTGACTGGAATGTATTCAAAAGATTAGATAGCTGATTCAGTGGACGGAAAAATTGACGTGTATACGTGACAAATGCGGCAATAACCCCAACCGAAACGATACCCTTTACCGATAAAAATGCCCCTGTGCCTATAACAACAGTTAAACCTAAGTTATTCATAAAGTTATTAATTGGGCCTAGTAAACCAGAAGTAATTTCTGCTCGTTGCGCCGAGTTACGGAGATTTTCGTTCTGTTTATGGAACGTTTCAATTGTTTGTTGTTCTGTTCCAAAAAGCGTCACAACCTCCGCCCCCGTAATCATTTCCTCAATAGTACCGTTCAGCTTCCCTAAATCATGTTGACGTGCCGCATAGTTTTTACTACTACGTTTAATAATCTGCTTCGTCGTAAAAACAATTAGAGGAATAATAATCAGCGTAACGATTGCTAGCTGCCAGCTAAGCGAGAACATAGCAATACTAACACCGATTACCGTTAGCACCGACGATACGATTTGTGTCACACTTTGTGCTAGTGCCGTATTTAAATTATCAATATCATTTGTTACACGGCTCATTAAATCACCGAGTGCTCGCTGATCAAAAAATCTCAGTGTTAATGTTTGTAGCTTTTTAAATAGTTCTAGTCGCAATGCTCGAATTGTTTTCATCGCCACATGAATCATGACATATGTTTGTAGCCACGTAAAAATAGACGCTGCAGTATAAATAACTGCTAGCACAATACCTAGACGAATCGTACCAGCAATGTCCATTTTCATAATATATTCATCAACGATATGTCCGATTAAGTACGGCCCTGCTAAACTTAAAAATGTAGAAGCTACTACAAAAAAGATAGAGAAATAAAGTCCTATTTTTTGTTGCTTCACATATTGCCATACACGATTAATCGTTGTTTTTTGATTTTTCGCCTTTTCGGTTGGACCAGCCATACGTGGTCCACGTCCGAAATTCATTTGCTTTGGTTGACTTTTACTCATTGTTGTACACCAGCCTTTTGCTGTGAAGCGTAAATTGCTTGGTACGGTTTATTATTCTGCAATAACTGTTGATGTGTACCTTGACCTACAATTTCGCCGTCCTCTACTACAAGAATTAGGTCCGCCTGTTGAATAGAAGCAATTTTAGACGCTACGATAAACGTCGTTGTATCTTTATATTGATTACCAATAGCTTGTTGGATATGTTTTTCAGAGGCGCTATCAAGAGCAGATGTTGTATCGTCCAACACTAAAATAGCTGGTTGTCTTACGAATGCACGCGTTAACGCTAATCGCTGCTTTTGACCGCCAGAGAGATTGGTAGCCCCCTGTGAAAGCTCATATGCTAAGCCTTTATCCAGCCGGTCCACAAATTCAGTGGCACATGCTGCATCAAGAGCTTGCTGTAATTCCTCTGACGTTGCATCCTCTTTTCCAAGACGAATATTATTGTCAATTGCACCTGAGAACAGTAATGCTTTTTGAGAGGTAAAGCCGATATGTTTACGTAAAGTTGATATTGCATAATCTTTTAGCGGCTTTCCATCCAAGTGAATTTCTCCACCAGTCGGGTCAAATAAACGTGGTAATAGTTTCACTAATGTTGATTTTCCACTACCTGTTTTGCCGATAAGACCTACCGTTTGCCCCGCTTTTACTGAAAATGTAATATTTTTCAGCACATCCTCCGCCGATTCATAATAACGATAGCTCACATTGTGAAAGTCAATCGCCCCTTGAATTGGCGAGGTAAGTGGATTTTCTGCTTCCTTTACTGCTACTTCTTTATTTAAAACATCCACGATACGCTCTCCTGAAGGAATAGCTCGTGCAATTTGCATTAGCACCATGCTAGAAGTCATCAATCCATTTAAAATAATCGTTAAATAGTTAATAAATGCGAGGATAACCCCAACCTGTAATGTACCGGCTTCTACTTTAATTGCACCAAGCCAAAGTGCTGCAACAATTGCTAGATTGACAACGAACATTGTAAACGGCACAAGTACACCAACAATTTGCTCTGCTGTAATAAAGCGCTTCGTCAGCGTATCATTTAGCCCGCTAAATTGTTCAATCTGTTGCGTTTCACGACGGAACGCCTTCACAACACGAATCCCCGCTAAATTTTCCTGAAGCTTCGTATTCACACCATCAATCGCTTCCTGCACTCTGCGGTATAGGACACCTGAGTACTTTGTGAAAAAGTACATCGCAATAATTAATATCGGCACAATAATAAGAAGTATAGAAAATAGCTCGCGTGCTGTCACAAAAACAATAATGACCGCTCCAATAAATAATAGAGGACCACGTACAAAAATACGCAATGTCATCATAAACGCACGCTGAACACTTTCCACATCACTCGTTAAAATCGTAATGAGCTTCCCTGTTGTAAAAGCGTCACGTTCCTTTGCCGAATACGTCATCATTTTTTCATACAGTGATTGACGAACATCCGATGCAAAATGGATCGCTGCCTTTGAACTATAATAGGAGCAACCTATCCCTCCAACAAGTCCAAATACCGCACTCATTAGCATCCAAATGAACATTTTCAGCACATATGGATTGTCGCTATTAGCAATACCTGTATCGATCATATGCTGCATAATAGTCGGCTGTAGTAAATCCATCGTTACCTCTAGTACCATTAATAATGGCGCGATCAAGGTGAAAAATTTATAGGGTCCTAAAAACCCTCCTAATTGTTTTATTGCCTGCATTCTTTCGTCTCCGTTCTTTTCTTTCACACCTTAATTATAACTGAAAATCATTCTCAAGTGGTAATTAATTTTTCGAGTCTCGTAATATTCGAGACACGATTGTTAATTTATGTAGGTTTTGGTCACTGTAGTAATTGTTCAGGCTACAACCTAATGAACATTTCCATTTATCAATATATTGAATTAAAGGAAGATTAGGACCAATGTTCATTTACCTATGCTAGAATGAAAGTTAGGATGAAGTAAATATTACCAATAATGTTATAAATCATAAGGGGGGACGAGAAATAGTGTTTCCAATCTTTTATTCCATTGCTATGCTTATCATTTTGCCTGCTAGCTTTATCATTTCATTATGGAAAGCTCCTTTTAAAAGTAAACTAGAATGGTTGTTGGACTCATTGGTGACGACAGCTCTAATCGTTTGGCTATTTCAAGCAGGAAACTGGAGTTGGGTCGGCTATTATGTTCGATTTCTTTGGTTGGTGCTCTTAATTGTCACGATCATTTATTCTTGGAAAAAGGTAAGTAATTTACCGTTTACAATAAAATATTCAGTAAATCAAAAGTTTTCAATTGGTATTTATATTATCCTTATTTTGATTTTTGGTACGTATAATGCTTTGGTCATAAAAAGCTATACAGTAGCCGAAAAAGGAATTGAGCTATCTTTCCCACTTAAAAATGGCACCTACTATGTCGGACAGGGTGGTAATCAAGTATTAATGAACTATCATCAAGCCTATCCAGGTCAAAAATACGCATTAGACATTTTAAAATTAAATACTTTTGGAACCCGTGCAAGTGGACTATATCCAGAAGAATTAAATAACTATCAAATTTACGCAGATATTTTGTATAGTCCTTGTAACGGAAAAGTAGTCGACATCCAAAATGATTTACCCGATCTGCCCCCTCCTAAATCTAATCCAGAAAACCCAGCGGGAAATCATGTCGCCCTAGCATGTGAGAACTATGATGCTACCATTATTTTAGCCCATATGCAAAAAGGAAGCGTAGCAGTGGCAAAAGGAGAAAAAGTAACAGCGGGACAAATACTTGGAAAAGTAGGAAACTCGGGCAATACAAGTGAACCACATTTACACATTCATGCCGAAAAGGATGGGAAAGGTGTACCGATAACATTTAATGATCGATTTTTAGTGCGAAATAGTTTAGTACGATAATATTTAAAAAATGGTTAAATTCTCAAAAGAGGGTGGATAACGATTGTCTGAAAAAAATCAAACAAACAATAGTTCTGTAATTTCTTTAACGGTTGGAATTCTATCATTGCTAATACCTTTTATTGGTTTAATCTTAGGCATTATAGGAATAATATTTTCAAGTAAAGCTGTTAAAGAAATTCATACAACTAATGCAAGTGATAGAGGATTAGCAACTGCAGGTTTAATTTGTAGTATAATAGGGGTTATTTTACAAATCCTTGCGATTTTGGGGTATATAGCTTTTTTCTCAATGACGGTGGTTAATTATTAACAGCTAAATAGAGCGTAATTTGCGCTCTTTTTTAATCTGAGGGAACTCCTTTGTTTGACCCGAGCAATTTTTTTACGTAAGCGTCTCCCCCTTTCTCACAAAAAAATCCACCTCCATGTTTTTTCAACATGGAGGTGGACTTGGCATTACAAATCATCAAAGCCGTTATCTTCTACATTAACCTTTACATACTGGCGAGAACGCTGCTCGAAGAAATCTGTTTTCCCTAAATCAACATCCTCATACGCTTTAATCCACTTTAATGGATTTTTGCGATAACCTTCAAATGGACGCTCCACACCAAGCTGATTACAGCGTACATTGGCATAGAAATGGACATAATCATGCACATCTTCTACATCGAGGCCTTCCACTTTATCGCCAATCACTTCATTGGCCCAATCAATTTCTAGCTGAACAGCTTCACGGAAGATCTCTTGTACACGAGCTGCTCGTTCAGGTGTATCGTATTCAGGATATTCCTCTAATAGCTCCTGATAAATCTTTACAAATAAATCGACATGTAGCTGTTCATCACGATTAATATAATTAATCATCGTTGACGTAGCCACCATTTTTTGATTGCGTGCTAAATGATAGAAGAACGCGAAGCCAGAATAGAAGAATAACCCTTCTAAAATGACATCATATACAATCGCTTCTAGCATATTTTCAACAGATGGCTCCTCGGAAAATGCATGGTAGCCTTTAATGACGAAGTCGTTGCGTCGCTCTAGCACAGGCTCTGTACGCCAAAAATCAAACGTACGATCCTGCTCATCTTTGTTCACTATACTTGATAGCACATAGGAATAAGAGTGATTATGGATTACCTCTTGTTGCGCTAAAATAATCATTAATGCATTTAAGCTTGAATCTGTTAAATAATCCGCTACTTTTCCGGCAAAATCAGTTTGTACACTGTCTAATAGTGCTAGTAAGCCAATGATTTTTAAAAAGGATTCTTGTTCATCTGCTGATAATCCTGGAAACTGTTTGACATCGTTGCTCATATTAATTTCAAACGGTGTCCAGAAGTTACCTAGCATTTTTTTATACTTTGGATATGCCCAGCTAAAACGGACATCATCCCAGTTTAAAATGTTAGAAGAACGTCCGTTGACAATACCTGTTGAACGGTTCGGTGCATCCTTGTCCATAATTTGTCGTTTTGTAATAGTTGTCATTGTTATTTCCTCCTAGCTCGCGCAAGACTCACATTCTAGCAATTCTACAGACGTTGAGCGCACATAATAAGTCGTTTTTACACCGCTCGCCCAAGCATTCATATGCAATGCTAGTAAATCTTTCGCCTTAATCGTATTTTGAACATATAAATTAAGTGAAATGCCTTGGTCGATATGACGTGCTCGTGCAGCATTTTGCTTGATTGTCCAATTTTGATCGATGAAATAAGCAGATTTATAATACCAAGTCGTTACAGGGGATAAATCTGGTACTGTTACTGGAATTTTATAATCCTTCTTCTCCTCTGAATAACTCTTTTGGAAGATTGGATCAATCGTAGCCGTACTGCCCGCTAAAATGGACGTTGAAGAGTTCGGTGCAACTGCCATTACATAGCCGTTACGCATACCTTTTTCAGCAACCGCAGCGCGTAAAGCGTTCCATTTTTCACTGTCATAGCCACGTTTGTCAAAATACGCACCCGTATGCCAATCCGAGCCAGCAAATAACGGGTAAGCTCCTTTTTCGCATGCCAAATCGTTAGAAGCACGAATCGTTAAATACGCAATTTCTTCATATAGCTTGTCCGCAAATTCTACAGCTTCCTCTGACTCCCATTGAATTTCTTTCAAAGCTAATAAATGGTGCCAGCCAAATGTGCCAAGCCCAATACCACGGTAGCGTAGGTTCGTACGCTCTGCTTGTTTTACTGGAATTGTATTTAGCGCAATAACGTTATCTAACATACGTACTTGCACTGGGATTAATCGTTCTAGAACACCGGCTGGTACTGCTCTGCCTAAATTAATAGATGATAAGTTACATACAACAAAATCTCCAGGCTTGCGACGTGTTACGATGACATCATCTTCTAGTGTAATAGATTCGAATTCAGTAGATGACATATTCTGGAAGATTTCTGTGCACAGGTTCGAACTGTAAATCATCCCTTCATGCTTATTCGGATTCATGCGATTGACTTCATCACGATAGAACATAAATGGTACGCCTGTTTCTAGCTGTGAGCGCATAATACGCTTCATAATATCAATAGCTGGTACGACTTCACGACTTAACAATGGATTTGCGATACATTCTTCATATTTAGTACGGAAGGAACCGTCACCCTTTTTCTCATCGTAGAAATCCTCTAGTGAGTAGCCCATAACCTCTCGTACTTCATGTGGATCAAATAAGTGCCACTCCCCACGTGCTTCAACAGTTTCCATAAATATATCCGGTAAGCATAGCCCTGTGAAAATATCATGGGCACGCAGACGTTCATCCCCATTGTTTAAGCGTAAATCTAAAAACGTAAAGACATCTTTATGCCAAACATCTAGATAGACAGCAATAGCGCCTTGTCGTTGTCCAAGCTGATCGACTGATACTGCCGTATTATTAAGCTGTTTAATCCATGGTAAAACGCCACTTGATGCACCTTTAAAACCTTTAATAGATGAGCCTCGGCTACGAATTTTACCCATATAAACACCAATACCACCGCCGTATTTCGATAATGTTGCGACATCTGTATTCGTGTCATAAATGCTTTGTAAACTATCATCTACTGTATCGATAAAACAGCTTGATAGCTGTCCATGTGTTTTACCCGCATTCGATAATGTCGGTGTGGCAACAGTCATATATAAATTACTCATTGCCCAATAAGATTCACGGACTTTTTCTAAACGATTTTCTGTTTCATCCTGCATCAGAGTCATCGCAATAACCATCCATCGTTCCTGCGGAAGCTCCACTGGTGTTTTCGTGTAATCACGGACTACATAACGGTCCATTAATGTTTTTAAACCAATATACGTAAACAACTCATCTCGACTTGATTCTAGGTACGAAGCGAGTTCCTGAAGCTCCTGCTCACTATATTTTGTTGTTAAACTTTCATGATACAATCCAGCTTCTGTATAGTGTGCTAAATGTTCTGGGAAAACTTTATAAACATCCTTCACTGAGACACCACGACGCATTGCAAATTGATCATATAGTTTTTCTAAATATATTTGAGCTGCGATAAATGTCCAGTATGGCTCTTCCTCATCAATAAGGCTAAGCGTTTGTAAAATCATCGCATCAGCCCATGCTTCAAATGTCGCATTGTCGTTTTTTCGTAGCCATCGATCTGATAATCTTACAAAACTTTCAAGTTCATCCTCTGTGTAGTTTTTCTTGAGCTTAGCAATTTGTTGTTCGATTTGAATTGTCATGTAACATTCTCTCCCTTTCCTTCTCCAGCAACACAAAAAGCGATCACGCAACATTTATCGGTTACGTGATCGCTGTAAAATCGGAAATGGAAATGAAGGACATGCACACAAAGAAGTGAACAAATCTCTCGCCTCCACTTCTCAATCCCCGAAGAATGTGTTGCTGTCTTGAACAAATCGGCAGGTCTCCTGGCTCGTGCTTCCTCCAAATGATTACCTTCCCGTTCTTCACAGTGGCCAATTCATCATTTGTCAGCACTTACAGTTGCGGGGACAGCTTCGGCCTAAGATGACTCTTTTTCCGAATTCCCTTTTAAACCATATTGGTACCGCTCGTCCAAAATACTATATATAGTGTTTTAACTCCTAAACAAATCTAACATATTGTGTTTATTGTTGCAATAGGTGTTTTGCCCCTTGCACGTTATAAAGTGCTACATTTTCTCGAAGCAAGCCCAATTACAATGCAGTTTTACGTAGTTTTTCAAAATTTCTAGGAAATTTTTTTTGTGCTAGCTGCTCTTTTTCTGGCTGAATTCCTAGCAAAACTACTGCACATGGACCAGCCGATTTCTCAATATCTAACGAACTTTTGACCTGTTGCTCGCCAAAAAGTCGGGTAAATTCGACTTGTAGACCTTTTGATCCAACTGGCCATACTTGCTGCACTATTCCCTCTTTCCACGCCTCAAAAATAGGTTGGAGCTGCGCCACATCTTCAGGCTGTGCAAGGATTTCATTGCCTACAAGCGGTAATCCATAGGTGTACCAACTAAGCTGTTCATACTCAGTTGCTGTGCGTGTTTGCTGCTCACCTAGCATCGTTATAGACAAACCTGATTGTAGAGTCGGCATATTGGACTCTGTACTACCATCTATTTGTGGACAATTAAGACCCGTCTCAGCAAAAACCTGCTGAATGCCTGCAACGTAACGAGCCCATGCAGCATCCCCTGAAAAATTAGCGAGTATAATATGGCTTGGTAAAGCATTTGCAGCAAGCTGCTCTATAAAAGTAACACGCGCCGTCAAGTATGCCGTTAATTTGTCTGGAGCAGACACAACATCTTGTGGTTTTTCACCAATTGCTGCAGCATTATCAGATGTTGCAATCAACCGACCTATTTGTATTGCATTTCTCAATGGACTCGACCTTCCTTACGCATAAACACTTTAGAGAGAATTGGCATCACAATGGCAACAATCACTAGATTTATGAGTGTTGCCAATGGAAGACTAGTCAGTGATGCCCAGTAAAATGCAGGACTAATGATAAAATAAAATGGTAAAGGTGCAACAACACCATTGAAAACAAGTGCCACAGGCCATTTCCAGAAATGCATTCCTTTTTTATGCATTACCCCAAAGACCCATACAACAATAAACATTTCTACTGCGATAATAATATGTAGTGGCCCATATGGAAAGCCAGTAGTTAAGGCTGAGATAAAATGCCCAATGACTCCCGCAACCCCTGCTAATACTGGAGATAAAAATACAACGCTCAACAATGCAGGTGCAGAGTCAAGCGCAGCAGTTGAAATAAATGTTGGAATTTTAATGACTGCACCAACTGCACAAATTGCCGCTACCATGGCAGTGAGCGTCAATTTCATCAATCTTTGTCGATCCATCCCATTTCCTCTTTCCTGTTATATTTAGCTCGTCATGATAACGTAGGTCGATTTCCGTTCCCGTTGGACGCTAGGTCGCTGACGCGCAGAGCAAAGCGCTTTCCGGGGGCGCCAAGCCTCCACTCCGATCAACTTATTTACAAAACATACGTCTTTGCAAATCTCATCCCCAAATGAAAAGCCTAATAAGTTTTTTTAAAACTATATTATTTGATTCGTTCCCCGATACCGTACCAAATGCGTACGACTTGTTCGGCTTCAGCGAATAATGCCTGGTACAAACGCCCACATGTATCACGCAACAATCGTGCCTGTTTTTCCATTGGCACAACTCCACGACCCATATCGGTCACTATTATATAGACTGCACAATTTTTTTCAAGAGTCTTTAATCTTGTCAAAATGGTTTTGACAAGGGGTTCATCATCCTCAAGATTTTGTGTCACGAGCCATTTCTCTATGTTTTTAATAATTAGTACATTACAGGCTGGGCTGGCATCAGGTAGATTGCCATCTACTAGCTCAACTTTTTGACCTGCAAGCAATTTCATGACATAGTCGGTTTTTCCACTATAGGCGCCTCCGATAAAGACATGCATCTCGCTCCCTCCTCCCAAGCCTTTCTTGTAAACGTTAAAGAAAACATTTTATCATGCGGTGTTTGATATGACCAAAAAGTTTGCTCAGTCGGTGCAAATTCTACAAGAAGTGCTCGAATAACTCCGCCATGGACAACGAGCTGATAAACATCCTCACCTTTTGGTAACTCAGTGAACCCTTCAATGACTCGCGCACAAAAAGCATCAAAGCCTTCCCCCCTTGGAGGCGGTGACTGTACGGGGTCATCTAACCATGCACAATAGCGACTATCTGTTTTCAAGTCCTCATATGTTCGTCCTTCAAATGCACCGAAGTTCGACTCTCGAAATCTTTTATCAGACACATATGTTGCATTCGGAAAATAATGGGCAGCGGTTTCCCTACAGCGCAGCAAATCACTACCATACACCTTCGTGACTTCTGAATCTACTATAGTCAGCAAAGATGCATCAGCTAATGAAGAATCTGTCCAGCCGATATATCGCTTCTCCAAATTTTCCTTTGTTGGGGCATGTCTCATTAAGTGAACAATAACAACGTCACCCACAGTACAACCTCCATTCCTTCAATTGATGCACCGAGTAAATCTCCAGAAACACCACCAAAGTTGCGCATTGTAAATTGCCGGAACACTAAAAAGGCGATTGCTAATACAGCTATTAACACTAGTGGAACAATTGAGAAACCTAAGACAAACAACAAGCTACTATACGCCACAACTAAAGTGATAAGCATAAAGGTAATGAGTATTCCCGGCTTAATATGTGTTTTAAAAAAGTAGGCAAGCCCCTTTTCTTTCGAGCATTTGAGCGACATAAAATAAAAGCTCATGCCTACTCTTGTTAATAACGGAATAATTACAGGCATCCATAGTGCAAATTTATGCTGTACGAATAATTCATGCAGTATCACAAATTTGCCAAGCACTAGAAATAGCACAGATAGTACTCCAAATGCACCAACACGTGGATCATCTAAAATTTCTAGCCGCTTCTCACGATCTCGATACGAAAAATAAGCATCCCCCATATCAATAAAACCATCTAAATGCAAACCACCCGTAAATAAGGCAAATAATCCGACAATCACAAAAGTAAGCAAAATTTCACTGCTTGCCGTCCATTCTGTTAAACAATAGATCACCGCCGCCACTGTAGTACCCATGAGAGCCCCTATCCATGGTAAAAAAGCGAACATCCCGGTAATAGTTGCCTTTGTTAACGGAATTTCTTTATGTACCGGCAAAACTGTAAAAAATTGAAACGCAAGTTGTATGCTATGCCAGAAATTTTTCATCGTCTTGCCTTCTTTCTTTTTATTTTCAAAGCGTTATTTATTATTTCCATTTCTTCACGATACCGTAATTTATTTCATACGCCTCATCCGCTATAGAAACGAACCATTGATGTAATTTCCCAAGGGTTTGTCGGTATAATTCTACTTCCTCGCTAGAATATGGAGGCTCATCGAATAATTCGTTTGAGACGATAAAAAACGTCACCCTTTTCTCAAGTAACGTCTCTACCGCTCTTTTTAAAACATCAAGCTTTTGCTCTAAACAGCAAGGTTGTTCCACACAGGGAGTTCCCGTGTCAAAACCCTCGTAAAAAGCATTTGTCAGCCATGTTGTAACACAGTCCCATAACACAACATCTCCATCAGTCAGTTTATGCAATGTTTTTGCCATGTCATAAGGTGCTTCTATCGTCAACCATTCCATATTTTGTGCTTGTCTATCTGTTTGATGACGTACTATTCGCTTCTCCATCTCATCGTCCAACGCTACTCCAGAAGCAATATAAATAAGTCGTCGTGCTTGGTTAAATTCTGTTTGATAGTGAGTAACAGCCGCTTTTTCAGCAAAGTGGGATTTACCACTACGTACCCCCCCTGTAATGAAAATTAGTGGCATCGTTAAGCCTCCTGTTGTAAATGTTGAATGTTCCCGATATCTTTTACGAGCCATTGTTGCTCGACTTTCTCAATAATCGTGACACTTGTACCATTTATAAATGGTTCTGCCCATAGCTGATTGATGCTTCGCCCTAAAATGGCGTTTATGACGCATTTAATCGTTACAGCATGGGACACAATTAAAACATTATTCTCGGGATATTGTTCTGCAATTTTCGATAACGTAAATAGGGCTCGTTCTGTTACCGTACCAAAGCTTTCCGTATGGGTTGCGACGAATTGTCCTGGATAATCGGTATATAATTCATAATCAAGGCGATGTGTAGTCATAATGTCCTCGACTGTTTTCCCTTGCCAATCGCCTAAAAAAATTTCCCGTAAATTATCCTCATAATAGATTGGAAGCTGGCGATTATCTAGAAGAATATGCAGCGTTTCCTTAGCACGGCCACTTGAACTACTATATGCCGCTGCAAAAGAGCATTTTTTCAAATGATCTCGAAGTTTTTCTGCATGTAAAATACCATCCTCGGATAATGGCGAATCTAACCATCCCTGTAGTCGATGCTCTTTATTCCACATCGTTTCGCCATGTCTTATTAAATAAAAAGTTGTCAACTTTCTCACCCCTAATTTGCAATCAATTGTGCCCTTGCATAATTGTGTCCGGAATCGGCTTTGTGCTTGGACCTGCATATATTTTTTGCGCGAAAACGTAGCGGCAGCTGCAGATGTCTTTTGTGCGAAAGCGCAGCGGCAGCAACAGATGTCTTTTTGTACGAAAGCGCAGTGCTAACGTAGCGGCAGCCACACCGTTGCAGGGCAGTTAGCCGTTATCATGGATGTGATGATTTTAGGCTAACATCCCCTATGCACACCTTTCCGATTTCGTGACACACCCCGGAGGCTTTAGGCCAATACGAGGTTGGTTACTCAGTCATTGCCACATGGCGTGGCATTCTTAGACTGAGTGCCTTTATTTCAGCGGATTTTTTTGTACCGAAAGCCTAACGTCAGGTACAGATGATTGGACATCCGCAGAAAGGAGACTTAAAACCTTATTCATTTCACCACCTATAGAAGAAGGAGATTTCTGCTGAAAGAAGTTAAACCACGCCTGCAAACAATTTTGTAAATACGTCATAGCCGCAATATCTTTAATGCCAATTCGGAACCATTCACCATTTAAGCCCATAAAGTTTTTTGTATGGCGCAGGACGACGCCCTTTGATAAACAGTATGTAAAAAATGTATCCGCTTGCTGATTTTTCGGTAATGTAAAACATACAAAATTTGTTACACTATTTGTCACCTGACAACCATGTTCTTGTAAATAGCTCTGTAGTGATTCCCGTTGATTTTTAGCATAGGCAATAGCTTGCTCACAATATTCGTGTTCATCTAAACAGCCAGTGCCTATCACAAGGGCAAAAGCATTTAAGTTCCAATGCGGTAGGATAGACTTTAGATCAGCAACAACTATTGGGCTCGCCACTAAATAGCCTAGACGTAATCCTGGAATCGCATACATTTTGGTCATCGAACGAACGATGATTAAATGAGGATTTTCCGCCACATATTGGATCAAAGAACAGGCCTCATCTACCCAATCAATAAATGCCTCATCAAAAACCAGCTCACAATTGACCTTTGTACCGTGAGCGATTAATTCGAGAAGCTCCTCTTTCTTAGGAAGCACCCCCGTCGGATTGTTCGGTGTACAAATATATAATGCGTCTGCATTCGCCATTTCACGCTTCAGATGCTCCATCGGCAATGTGTAATGGACAATATCCTCAACAATGACAGGCACAATTTCAGCGCCTACTGCTCGTAATGTTCGTTCATATTCTGAAAAAGTTGGATGTACGATAATAACACGCTTATTAGCGTAGCGTCTAACTAGAACACTAAAAAGCTCGGATGCACCGTTACCTAGTAATACAGAATCTTTCTGAACACCATGAAAAGCTGCCACCTTTGATAAAAACGGCTCACCGTCCGGATCTGGATAACGTTGAATGAGCGGATAAAATGTCCGCCAACGCGCCTCAACAAACAGGGGTGGCCCTGCCGAATTAACATTTTCGCTAAAATCATACACCTCTTCGGGCATATTAAGTCCTAGCTGATGATAAACATTTTGCGGATTTGCTCCGTGATTAGGTAATTGCAAAAATTAACACCTCCACTGTTAACATAACAAGCGTAAAGAGCAAGGTCGCGGTACGCATATGAGTAACAGACGTTGCAATATGCTCTTTAGTTAATGGAACTAATTTCTCGCCCATTATTTCTCGATAAGAAACGACACCCTTATATGTATTTTTTCCACCAAGCTGTACCCCTAATTGAACAGCTGTAGCTGCTTCTAAATAACCACTATTAGGACTTGGATGCTTTTTCGCATCCTGTGCCCAACGTTTTAAGCGCTTACCCAGAGATACATTCGTTTCATTTTTTGTACCTAGCACCATCAGTAGACCTGTTAATCGACTTGGAATAAAATTTAGTACATCGTCTAGCTTTGCAGCAAACATACCAAAATCTTTATATTGATCGTTTTTATAGCCAATCATAGAGTCTAACGTATTAATGGCCTTATAGCCCCATAACCCGATTGCACCAAATAAAAAGGCATAAAATAGTGGTGCGGTTACACCATCACTCGTATTTTCTGAGACCGTCTCAACAACGCCTCGTACAATCTCATCTTCGTCTAACTTCTCCGTGTCACGTCCGACAATCCAAGAAAGCTTGACACGAGCTTCAGCAAAATCGCCTTTAACAAGCGGTTCATAAACTGCCATCGCCGCTTCCTTCAAGCTACGCTGTGCGAGTCCAATCCCAATTAATAATCCCTCAACCAATATGCCAAATAGTGGGCTAACATGATAGCTTAATAGCATAATGGCCGTTACAACAAACATCGTTGTGCCTACTACAGCGAGTGACATCACCATGCCACGGAACTTTCTCATTCTTCCTTTATTCCATAATTCTGTTTGAGATTGAATAAGCTTCCCAATCCAGCGAACTGGATGAGGCATTTTAGGAGGATCACCCACGATTAAATCAAAAACAAGCCCAATGATACAGGCAATCACTAGTGCCATCATAAAGGATTCTCCTCTTTGTCTTTTTTATATTTTTGAATAGCCTCACGCATCGTTTCATAAACACCATGGCCAATGACCTTTCCTAGCATCGTAATCGGTCCAGCATATTGATGGTAATCGCCTTCCTCTGTTGAAGCAATTAACAAACTATCCGTTGAGGTACCTGTAGCTTGTGTACCCGTTATTGGATCAGTTATCCCCTCATCAATAAGTGCTTTGACCTTAGCCTCTGTCGTAGAAATCATTGCCTGAAATAAAGCTTCATCCGACAATCTTCCATTTATCAGTACCCACGTATTAATAGTCCCAGCATGATACTGCTCCTGACGATGAAAGGCACGTGTAATATCGACGGCATTACCAAGACCTGCCGTAATCATTATGACAAGATGAATTCCTTCATATGTAAACTCACGAATTGTCGCATATCGGGCATAGACAGCCGTCATCATCGCAACTGTATTGTCAATCGGAAAGCCTTCAGACTGCAAAAACCGTTGTAATTCTAACTGTGGTTTACGTTCATCATACGTATAAGGCACTGAACGATTCATCAAATGTGTATAAAAGCCAAAGCCAGGATTATGTACTGCAGAGGATACGACCTTCATTGGTGAATCTGTTTGGATGGCAACATAATGGTCGGAAATATGAATATCTTCCTTACGTAGTACTGGCATTATCTCGCCCCCTATTCAATGTATAACAAAAAATAAAAAAACAAATTCCTACAAAGAAGAATTTGTACTGTTTAGTCTTAAATTAAAAACCTATCTCAAATATAAACCTTTTGAATTTGCGTACAGATCACAACTTCATAATACTCGAATTATTTATTTTTTTGAAATTGTATCACAAATCCACATTTTATCACAATTCTATTTTGAGATATTCCGCTATTGCCTTTGTTTTAAAGTTTTAAAACGAATAATTGATCCCGCAATGATAAACACCCAGCCAATACCGATATAAACAATTTTCATTGTTTTTGTCGAAGACGGTAAAATATCCATGATTGTTAAACAAACAAATAGTATACCAATCATTGATAGCAACATACCAATTGATAATTTTTTCAACAGAAAGACCTCCAATCAATGTACGCCCTTGATTTTACCGTATTCCCGTCAAAAAGAAAACACTAATCCAGTTTAAGGATTAGCGTTTACAACACATTTACGGGCAGTAATTGATCTGTACCGAAAGCACAGCGACAGGTACATCGTCTGTACCGAAAGCGCAGCGGCAAGTACAAGACTCCACCCAAAACTTTAGCGAAAGCAAAAAGTTAGGTAGAACATTAGCTGCCCGTTACAGTGGGGCTGAAGAACCCCCACTGATTAAGTCACACTTTTGTCCCTTATACTCTCACATGTGCAAAAAATTCCCCATAAAGTGCTTGTAAAATTTGATTTTCATATTCTTGTAGTACACCGAATACTAGACTAACTTCAGATGAGCCTTGATTAATCATCTCTATATTTGCACCTGTTTTTGAAATTGCAGTTGCAGCACGTGCCGCTAGACCCGTGTTATTTCGCATGCCTTCGCCTACAATAACAATCATAGAAAACCCATGACGCATTTGCACATCATCTGCATTCAACTCATTTTTTACACGAGCTAAAATTCTTTCTTCATTTTCAAGTGTAATTTGATTTGAACGCATAATGACAGAAATATCGTCCAAACCAGAAGGTGTGTGTTCATATGAAATATTTTCATCTTCTAAAATTTGTAGAAGCTTACGGCCAAAGCCTACTTCCCTATTCATCAAATATTTCGACACATATAAAGTTGAAAAGCCACTGTCTGCCGAGATACCTGTAACCGGACGTCCTGTTACAGAGCGTCTTGGGACAATACGAGTACCCGGAGCTGATGGATTATTTGTATTTTTTATGTTAACTGGCACCCCAATCTTGTACACAGGCATCAACGCTTCATCATGGAAAACCGAAAAGCCTGCATAGGATAATTCGCGCATTTCGCGATACGTAATTTCTTTAATTTCCACTGGATCATTCACAACTTTCGGATTCGCGGAGAACACACAGTCCACATCCGTAAAGTTTTCATAGAGCTCTGCTTCAACAGCAGCTGCCAAAATAGAGCCTGTAATATCTGAGCCACCACGATCAAATGTACGTAGTATGCCAGCTTTAGTGTAACCAAAGAAACCTGGGAATACAATAATTTCCTTGGTATATTTTAGGGGGGCTAAATTTACATAAGCCTCTGGTAAAGCATACGTTCGTTCAGGTAAATCATTGACGACCAAACCGTCTTTTGGACTTACGTAGCGTGCCGGCAAACCGATTGAATTAAAATAAGCAGCGATTAGCTTCGCGTTATTGTCTTCCCCTGCCGCTTTGATGCTATCGATAAATAATTCCTTATTCGATTTATCACCTTGTACACGTTCACGTAAATCTTCAGCGATCACGTCACAAATTGTATGATCTAATTCCAAACCATCCGCAATCGCCATAAAGCGATTGACAACGATTTGTAATTTTTCTTCAATTTCTTCATTTTTTAATGCTGCCATTGCTAGGTTAATTAATAAGTCAGTTACCTTTATATCGTCACCAGAACGCTTCCCAGGTGCAGAAACGGCTACGATTTTACGTGCCGGATTAGATTTTACAATGTTTGCTACTTTTTGAATTTGCTCTGCGCTTGCTACAGATGTTCCACCAAATTTACATACGATCATAACCATCAAATCCTAACTTTTTAAATTAAGTGTATTCCTCCAAAAAACAATTGAATGTACACAGTGTACAAATTATCGTTCCCCACGTCAATACAATTTAAAAAATTCACGCAATTAATCGAAAGAAAATGGACAATTTTCACACTGTTTGATTTATTATACGGATTTCGTAGGAAATAGTTAAGGTTTTTACAAATTTTTTTCATAAAATTCCTATAATCGTACAAATATTCGTCTGAACTAGCTGAAATCATCAAATTTACAGAATTTTTCAACGTTAGGTCTAGCATAACAAATCAAACCACGGTCTTTTCGAAAATAAATGTGGTAGTATTTGCTTGTGTAAAGATAAGATGTATCAATTCAACAGCAGAATGTGGGTCTTTATTACAACAAACTACAAGCCGAAGCTCTTCAGGACATGACAATCCCAAGATAATTAGCCAATCAAGGTTTCATGCCCCTCAAACTTAGAGTCGTAATAAAACCAAATAACGAAAAGTACACCATGCAAGAACTAGTTGTACATAGTTAAATTAGCAAGTGTTTTTCAGTAAACTTATGCCTCGGCATAATTGTGTTCGGAATTGGTTTGTGACGCACAAAAAACGCCTTACCGACTCCGTAATACACCGGAGGCTTTAACTTCTTTCTTCGACACCCGATGAAAAAGTGACTTAAACCACATTCTCCCTACCAACTATAGGGTGGGCGATGAATACTGAAAGAAGTTAAATTGTAGTGTCTTTCTTCTATATTAATTGAAGAAAACGCTTTCCCCATTATGATATGCAGAAAAACTTGTGATGTTTGTGCTATTTCGAATGATGTCAAGTAATTCTTTTTTGGATTTTTTATCTGTTTTAGGTGGGTATTGCTTTGATTTGCGTTGGTTTCAGCTTTATTCTATGGAGGGCTGGCTTGATAAGAACCAGAGCAGTTTTTAGAGGGACCCAATCATTTTTTTCTTGGAAAGGGAAGAAACAAAGTATTTTCGTTTACTTTGTAAAACTACACGAATGACAAAGCAGATTATTTTATAGCGAAAAGCCCTAACATAACGTTATGCTAGGGCCTTTTGTATTGTATGTTAAATCAATCCAATTACATTTAAAAATACGATAATAATTGCAATTGGTGCTATATAGCGAAGTAAGAATAACCATAATACAAATAATTTATAGCCTTTATTTTTACTTACACCCAGTTCTTGCATTAACACATCTTTCTTCATTTTAAACGGTACGAAGATCGCCACTAATAGTACACCGAGTGGCATAAGAACATTACTTACTGCAAAGTCTGCTAAATCAAAGACTGTTTTTCCAAACAATTGCACATCGCTTAATACGCCAAATGATAGCGCCGATGGAATCCCTACAACAAAGATTAGTAATCCGACCATCAATGCCATTTTTTCACGTTTCCCCTTACCTTTTGTCGTTAAAGAGGCAACGCTAATTTCCAACATGGAAATGGCTGATGTTATAGTTGCAAAGAAAAATAGTAATAAGAAAATAATGAAGAAAAATTTTCCGAATGCCATTTTACTAAAAATCGCTGGCAAGACAATAAATAATAGACCTGGTCCTTGTGATGGTTCCATTCCAAATGCGAAAACTACAGGGAAAATAGCAAGCCCTGCAAGCAATGTAATCACAAGCGTTAAACCGACGATAGAAAATGCGGAACGCGGTAAACTTTCTTCTTTCGGTAAGTATGAGCTATACGTAACCATTACTCCAACACCGACAGATAACGAGAAGAACGATTGCCCCATCGCATATAAAATAATTTCAGATGTTACATTTGAGAAATCAGGCTGTAAGAAGAAGCGAACCCCTTCTCCAGCTCCATCTAATGTAAGAGCGCGAATAATTAAGACAAAGAATAAAACAAATAGTGCTGGCATGAAATATTTATTTACTTTTTCAACACCATTTTGCACTCCTTTACTAACGATAAATATAGTAATAAGGATAAATAATAGCTGTGACCCAACCGCTAAAAATGGATTGGAAATGATATCATTAAAAGTGGCTTCGTACGCGCCATTTCCTTCCCATAGTCTACCTGTAATTGCATTCCATAAATATAATAAAATCCATCCTCCTACAACACTGTAGAATGAAAGTAATATGAAACATGTTACAATTCCTAATTTACCGACCCACGGCCATAGCGTCTTAGGAGCAATATTTCTATATGCATCAACAGCCTCTTTTTGCGTACTTCTTCCAACTACAAATTCCGCCAATAATAATGGTAAACCAATTAATAAAGTAAAACCGATGAAAATAAGGAAGAACGCACCGCCACCTCCAATACCGGCCATATACGGGAACTTCCAAATTGCGCCAAGACCGATTGCCGAGCCTGCTGCTGCTAAAATGAAACCTAATTTCGATGTCCATTGCTGCGATTCCATCTCTTAATCTCCTCTCTTTTTCTATTTCTTTTTTATTACAATTCGGTCCTTATTCATATTGGTCTATCGTAAGTCCTTTCAAATAAAAATCGCCTCAACGACAACGTAGGGATAATAAAAAAATCACGATACTACCCTAGTTATGAAGATACAACAAGAACAAAACCTTAATAAAAAAGGTCCCTACGCAAATACGTAGGGACGATTAAATATCGCGGTACCACCCTAGTTATGAAGATATAACAAGAGTAAAGCCTTAATAAAAAACGTCCCTACGTTAATACGTAGGGACGATTAAATATCGCGGTACCACCCTAGTTATGAAAATACAACAAGAGGAAGACCTTAAAAAAAACGTCCCTACGTAAATACGTAGGGACGATATATATCGCGGTACCACCCTAGTTGTGAAAAAAATTCTTCACCACTTTATTTGATAACGGTATTCACTACCGTCTTCCACTTCCTCACAATTTGTGATTTATGAAAGATGCTCCAGGTCGAAATTCATGATAATCTATATACTGATTCGCACCAACCATCAGTTCTCTGAAATAGGGAGATTTTCACTACTTAATCCTATCATTGCCCAAATATTAATTTTCCGAATTGATACTATCATTTTTATCACACATTAAATACTGGCGTCAAGTCATTTCGAAGATTCCATCCGTCACTTCGGCGGGTTCTTCCGTCGCTCTGGCGATTCTTTCCTTCGTTTCGATCGTTCCTTCTGTCGCTCTGACGATTCTTTCCGTCACTTCGGCGGGTTCTTCCGTCGTTGGCCGTTCTTTCCTTCGTTTCGATCGTTCCTTCCGTCGCTCTGGCGATTCTTTCCGTCGTTTCGATCGTTCCAAGTGTCAAGTCCTTAATATTGTGTAAAATTCTATACAAAGTTTTTCAACCTTGATTTTAGTTTTTTAAAATTTTTACAGCTTACGTTGGAATTCGCCGCTAAAACTTTGAGTTTCGCCGCCAACCACACAAAGAACGCCGCTAAACCATAGAATTGCGCTGCCTACCAAGCAAAGAACGCCGCTAAACCATAAAGTTTCGATTCTAACAAGCTTTTTCGCGATTCTATCAGCGATGTTCGCGGTTTTATCAGCGATGTTTGCGATTCTATCAGTGATGTTCGCGATTCTATCAGCGATGTTTGCGGTTCTATCAGCGATGTTTGCGATTCTATCAGCGATGTTCGCGATTCTATCAGCGATGTTCGCGATTCTATCAGCGATGTTCGCGATTCTATCAGCGATGTTCGCGATTCTATCAGCGATGTTTGCGGTTCTATCAGCGATGTTTGCGGTTCTATCAGCGATGTTTGCGGTTCTATCAGCGATGTTTGCGATTCTATCAGCGATGTTTAGCGATGTTCGCGATTCTATCAGCGATGTTCGCGGTTCTATCAGCGATGTTTGCGATTCTTTCCGTCGCTTTGGCGATTCTTTCCGTCACTTCGGCGGGTTCTTCCGTCGTTGGCCATTCTTTCCGTCGTTACGATCGTTCCATCCGTCGCTCTGACAATTCTTTCCGTCAATTCGGCAGATTCTTCCGTCGCTCTGGCGATTCTTATTAATTTTTCGTAATCTATTCGCCAACTCTTCTCTCATCCCTCTAATAAAATCCCTTGATACTAAACTTCCCGTATTTACATACAGATGTTCTAAGCGGTTCTAAAAATATAGATCAACTTCATTCGAATATTGATTGCACCGGCTATTATTTAACATCTTACATATTTTCGTTTGAAACCAAGTCTTCCTTTATCTACGTCCTTTTGAATACTTTCATAAGCGTGTAGGATACTACTTTTTTTATTATCCCGTCTAACTTCTACTGGACCTACTTCCTTTGCAATTTCGACAGCCTTTTCATGGAGCGGTAAATATGAAAGCCCAACAGTGTATAGAAAATTATTCATAGCAGATTTCGTTCGTTCTGGCGATTCGTGAATGTTATTTTTCACAATTTCAATCATGTTGGCAATTTTACTCTCGGAAAATTCATCGTCTGAGCGATTCCCTAAAAGCCAACAGTAGCAACTCCAGCCTGCTGACATTCTCAGCTCTTCACCGCTTGCGATCCATTTGTCAGCAACTTCTTGTGCAATATCTGCTTCTGCTAAAGTTACTGCAACCACATAATCCGATAACATATAAAAATATGCTGAATCCATCCACCGATCAAAATCTGACATAGACATCGCCTTTGGATCTGTAATAATGCCTGCAAAGTACATTGCATCGTAATTCCCTGTAGCATACAGTTCTTCAGCTAACGGTTGATTTATTTTTATTTTTTTAGCTATTGGCTTCATTGCACCTGTTGCCACGCCAAAAAGCGGCTCGTGCGCACCATTGGACAAATACATTTTTTTAGTTCGTTCCTTGCCAAGAGCCTCAAGCTCCTGCATTACCATTTCTAGATTCATTTATCGCACTTCCTTTTTGGAGTATTCCCTCTAAGATTTTGCCATAATCATTATCCTATAAACAATTAATGATCGAAAACTAAAATGCTTTCATTATTTTTTACAATAATTTCAATGATAAGGGGTGGTACTTTGGTAAACTTTTTTAACAAATATTCAAAATACATAGTGTTACTCATTTTTATATTTGAAATAATTTATTTTGGAATTCCCGATTATGTAAAGCCAGTTTTTTTTTATGAATACTTGATATTTTTCGGTTTGTCTTATTTATTTACTATTATTCAAGATTTTTTTAATCCAAGTGAAAAAACAGATATATTATTACGTGTTGTCATCATTATGAGTTCTCTCGTCATATTGCTTACTTCTATTTACTATAAAGCAACGTTTTCACTTATTTTTTCTATGATAATGTTTAGTGCGATTAGTTTCACATTATATTTAGCAATCAAGCACAACAAAATGAATAAGCAGCAGGATTACTGAACTGAAATGTCTATTTTTTATTATTTCATTCCATAGATTTTCCCCACTATATCGATTGAACCTTGCCATAATTGTGAATCGAGTGGCTTGATAGAGACGCCTATGATACGATTACACATAAATAACTTCATTTGTTTTTTATGAACGTTAGTAAAATCTAGTGAACAACAATATAAAAGGATGGTAATCAATTGAGCAACGAGCAAAATAATAATAAATTTATATACACATATGTCCATCATGTTGACGAGTACGATCTATGCAGAATGGAGATGCGTGCATTTTTTAACCTTGATTCCCAATCAAACTATTTAATAAGCAATATTAAAATTGATCCAAGCCGTAGCCCCTTTATACAAGAGAGACTTGAAGTGCTATATGAAGATAATAGCGTAGAAAACATCATGACGATGGTGAAGGATATAAACATAAATGAAGCAACTTTTAAAGTGGTTTGTTTAAATAGTATGGCTATAGGTGAGACGAAGAAAATCCCTCAATCAGAGCGTCGTTTATTCGAACGTGAGATAGGATTATGTATTGCTGGAGAACCAGACCTAAATCAACCTGACATTATATTTGGTCTTATGTTAGTAGATGGGATCTGGCATTTTGGAAAGTATATGAAGAGTGAATCGATTTGGCGTAAACATTTACACAAACCAAACAGTTATTCAACGGCACTTAGTACAAGAGTAGCTCGTGCTGTTGCGAATATCGCAGTTCCCCAGCCTCAAAATATTCGGGCGATCGACCCTTGTTGTGGTATTGGAACAGTAGTAATTGAAGCACTTTCCATGGGAATTAATATGGAAGGGCGAGATATATATTATAATGTTTGCAAAGGTTCCCGAGAAAATATCGCTTATTTTGGATTAACAGGCAAAATTACAGTAGGTCCCATCTCGGAAGTAACGGAACACTATGATGTTGCTATAATTGATTTACCTTATAACTTATTTACGCATTCATCACCAGAAGATCAATTTGATATTATAAAACATGCTCGCCGAATTGCCGATAAGATTGTTGTCGTTACAATTGAAACAATTGATGACATGATAGAAGATGCAGGTTTGATGATAAAAGATCGATGCGTTGCTAAAAAACAATCATTTTTACGTCAAATTCTATTATGTGAATAACTTAGTTTTTGGGTACAACATAAGCGGCAATTTGCTGAATATCATTTCTATAAAAATCCGCTACATAAAACAGAGACCTGGACAACTATCTAGGTCTCTTTTTGTTAGTTTTATAAAAATTCCTAAGCTTCTTCGGATCCATTCACAGCCCTGTTTAGTAGTCAATGGCCAGTAATACAAACCGCCACCCCAGCCCCTACAATATCAGAGCTGAGCAAAAACTCTTTCAATCTCATTTTAAAAGGCTAAAAGATACTGTCTCATCATCATTTGTTCTGTAGTTCATACATTGTACATTCAATACAGTTGCAGTTTATATAAGATACCTTTATCAGAAGAAATTAAAAATCGTCTGTCAGGCTGATCTTACAGTTAGCATTTCGCGCCCCTATTCAAAACACCCTCGCAAGCCTGCAATTTTCATTTAAATAAAAAGAATCCACTTTGAACAAAGATTGATCAAAATGGATTCTCCCTTAGCAGATTTAAGTTTGATATAAAAAATGAATCTCTTAAAAGATTATGATCAATCGGGCCCGATCGATATAAATATTATAAAATCGGTTTTTTCTTCGACATTTCTTTCCGAGAGATCCTATTTTACTAAGGATTCTGTTATTTTCGTATCTAGATTTTTCATCGCCAACATCGAATTATCCTGAATGATGCCTGTATCTACGAATTCAAATGAAGCGTATAATGTTTTAGCTTTGATATTACTTGTTCGATAAAAGAGGGCTACATATTCTGCTTCCCCATATGGCATAGTTTCAATATCCATCAACATTTTTTCAAAGGCTAGTTTGCCATATCCTTTCCCCTGATAACTCTTTTCAATCATAATATGCCAAATAAAATAGCACTTCTTCCCGTAAAAAACTTCATTTTCAAATGATTCGTGATCCAACGTATCATAAATAAACATCAAAAATCCAACCACAACTTCATCGGCATAAATAGCAAAAGGAGTCGCTGGTACCCCGTCTGCGTTCAACACATGAGCGTCTGCAAAGCTTCTGAGGTTAGTAGTTTCTATAAAAACTTTCTGGTTTTCCCCACCTTCAAGCGCTATTACTTCATCTATGTTATCCCTTGTTATTTTTCGTAATTCAATTATTTTTTTATCTCCTCTCCTAAGACGAGCCACTTTCACACATACCCTATATATTTCTATAATTCTCAAAATTAGCTAATTCTACTAAAGGGTTTTGTAACCTTTAGTTCTAAGAAATACATAGGAGAAATAATCAAAACTCAAATTATTCATTAAAGGATAATTTGTTGTTTTCATTTATTTTCTCTACTTTCTTATTTTAAAATTGTTAAATTCCATATATTAAAACAATACATAGATACATTCAGTTTTTTATTATAAATTTCTCATCTCATAGATTTTTTGTAAGGTATTAAGGTGCAATGATTTATCTTCGGGCGATTTAGCAAATTTATACCACTCCACGAGCCTGTATCCGAACATAGCAAGAATTAGTTCATAGATACAATGATCGGATATATGGGACACATCCGCATATTCCGAAAAACCCCTGTAATATGCCGGAATGCATTTTTGGTAGTATTCAAGCATATGACTAACATCCGCTTCATCCGTTATTAAACTGGCGATATCCTCGCCCATGTACCCCCATCCGGCGGTATCCCAATCGTTAAGTACGATTTTACTGTCCGAATAGAATATGTTGGCCACCCAAAAATCTCTGTGACAAAGCACTACTGGTAGCTTTTCAATTCGACTGAATATTTCCCTCGCATTGTTATCTAAGTCTATGAGCATTTTACACAAGTGCTTCGGGATTTCACAGTCATCGGAGCGTATATAATCATACAAAACATTCCATGACCGATAATGCAGATAGTAGTTTTTCATATACTCAACCTTGCTTAAATTGGATAAATTTTGCAACAATTTTGGTCGTTCAGTATACAACTTGCCTTGGAATCGCCCCAATTCCTCAGCTATATGTTCATACATTTCCGAGGTTAGATTTAAACCTGACATACCATCAATATATTCCATCCACAGTTGAATCTCATCGCCATTTATTTCGGCGTGATAACACTCCGGCCAACGGAACGAGTCAAAGAAAATCTTTTTAAAATCTGATGTATAGAGGTCGTATTCCCTACGCCATGAATTCGGATCACCATAACGCTCAAATTTTTTCTGTGTTTTCCAAACTATCTTATATGGCACATGTTCGCCTTCAGAAGTTTCAGCCATGCCTGTTACAAGCTGAACAATTCCTATTGTCCCGCCTTGCAACTCTTTAAGTTGATAATCTGCGTGGATTATCGTCTTGTCGAGCATTTTATTTAAAACAAGCGTCAGTATTTCGGGCTTTACAAACTTTTCATTATTGTTGTTCATTTCTTGTATCCTCCCTTTTTATCCTTATGTCGCATAGCAATCGACTTTTGCCACGCCCGTTTATCTATGAGATACCCCGATTTATCATCCACAAATTTGTTTTCCCGCTTCTGTACAAGGTAACGCTCCCAATGCTCTGGTGCCAATGAACCATCAGCAAGGGCTGCAAGAACTGCGCAGTCTGGCTCCGTCTGGTGGCGGCAGTCATTGAAGCGACACTGTGTGAATAATTCCTCCACATCGTTAAATCCTGCGCTAATCCCGTCGTCTGCATCAAACAGCCCAAGTTCACGCATACCAGGTGTATCAATAACCATCGCACCGGAAGGGAGCATGAACAGCTGGCGATGCGTTGTTGTGTGCCGGCCCCGACTGTCGGCCTCGCGGATAGCCTTGACAGTCATCACCTCCTGATTCATTAAAGCGTTTAGCAACGAAGATTTTCCCACACCAGACATACCGAGTAATACCACGGTTTTTCCTGGTTGTAGATATTCGTTCAACCCGTCTAAACCATCCCCGGTATGGCTGGAAACTGCGTGTACCGGCACATCAGGAGCGGCTTTCTGAACTTCAGCTATCGATGTGCTGAAATCCGTGGCCAAGTCAGCTTTTGTTAAGATTACGACAGGTTGGCTGCTGCTCTGCCGTGCTTGTGTCAGGTAGCGCATGATGCGGCTGATCTTGAAATCCCAGTTTAAGGACGACATGATAAATACGTAATCAAAATTCGTTGCTACGACTTGCTCCAGTATGGTTTTGACATACCCTGCTGCGTGTCCCGAATAGTCAGCGCGGGAAAATTTCGAGCGGCGAGGCAGCAATTTGGCAATGAGCGAAGCACCGTTTTCGTTGTATTGCAGAAATACAAAATCGCCAACGCATGGAAAATCCTCTCGCGTCACCGCGGTGTGATAGAAAGCGCCCTTCAATACAGCCGTCACTTCTCCTCGTTCGGTGATGACGGTATATTGCTCTCGCTGTAATTCCGAAACCCTTCCAGGTATTAAACCTATCGGCGGCGATTCGACTTCGATATAGCCGAATTGTTTCAAATCAATCATTGAACCGATCCTCTCTTAAAAGTTGTTTTTAGGCATAAAAATACCGCGAACAAGCAGCCTCCTAAGAAGCTGCTGTTTCGCGGATAAAAGTCAAAAGTCGACTAAAATCAAAAAGGAATACGACCTTCATCGTATCCCGCTAACAGCAGTATTCACGAAAGGTTACTGTTTACGGCATAGCAAAAAACACGGGTAATCCACCCGGTTGCTCTCATTCCAAGTTTTAATTAAAGATTGGAATTTACTATGCCCGATTTTCGGTTAAGCTAAAACCACCAATACCATATAAGTTGTCATTACAAACATCTCCTTTCGTAGAAAAAATTGGGATATAACCCCACCCATATATTCTGACATAACCCTTTGTGAAAAATCAACAGAAGATTTGGACATCAGCAAATTTTATCGATCAGCTGCCTCCCCAACTCAATCCCTAACTATCGCATCTAAGATAAGAAAAGCCACCTTCATTCGTTGTTTCTTTTTTTAATGGGACTATTATTGCTTTTTAAATTCACGAAATAACAAAACAGATAAATGCAAAAAACTCCATTTTGAAAAAATTTGATCAAAATGGAGTATTATAAAAATGAGCCTTCTTCAACTATCTGTATTCATTTCAAAAAGATAACCGTCCAACGTTGTTTTACCCTTTTTTATTTTCAACATTGAATTGGCATTTTCTTGAAATTCATATGAAACTTTCACTTCTTCAACTGTACAGTTATTGTCAGCAAGATAACTTAATATTTTGTCTAGATGCTGATACCTTTTTCCCTCTAAATCGACTAAAGGAAAAATACGAACTTCCTCTTTTGTAACCCTCAACAGCTCGTTTAGCGTTTCTATGTGAAATTGATAATCTAACCTATCTGCGTACATAAATAAAAAATGTGCTGAGAGAAGAATCTCAAATTCATTATTCTTAAATGGCAAAGTAGGCAATTTAACAGGAACATATCTTTCACTCGATTTTTTCAAATCATTATCAAAATCTTGTAAAGCCGTTAAACGAAATTTTCTAAGACCTTCTATATCCTTGAAATAGTCCCATTTATAATTGGTTTTAGCTTTTTCCATATGCTTCATTGCGTGTTCAATATCTCGAAGACCTTTATTTTTTAAGTCTTCACCAGAATGAAAATAGGCAATGTCACAAGCGGTTACATCGAAACCTGATTTGTTGCCAATGGCAGTAAATGAACAAGCTCCTGCTGGACAATCAAGTATTTTCTTTCCTCGAAGTTCTTCTTCTGAAAGGGAGAACATATCCAAATATTCTTCAAAAGTTCTCCCAATGAAAATTATTCTCTCTAAATCTAACTTAGTACTATGCTTTATTTTACTCAGCTAAACTCACCCCACCCTTCTATAAGTACATTCATAATACCACAAAATAGTAATATTTACCTTTTTCAAAGAGCTAAGCTGCTCCGTTCGTTCATTCATTAAAAAAGAGCTGCCTATGCAACTTAATGATCTTCAAGTAAGACACTTCGTTAGCCTCTATGTAGCGCATTCTATGGAAAGAAATTAGAAACTGGATATTATTAAATAAATATTTCTTGTAAAATGGTTTATCCTATAATTGGATATTATTCATCTTCCATCTACATAAAAAACCTACGCAACAAATCCATTTATTGAACTAATTGTTTTTGGTAGTTCAATAAATGAAAAAGAGCAGCTTATATACTCAATAATTTTTAATCAACGCTAATTTCCTCAGCCAACTCCAAAATAATTCCCTCTGGACCACGAACGTAGCATAATTTATAACTTTCTTCATATTGCTGTATCTCACTAAAGATATCCGTACCCTTCTTTTTCAATTTGGCAACAACAGCTTCAATATCTTCAACAGTAAATGCAATATGTCGGAGACCCAGTGTATTTGCAAAGGGTTGCTGGATATCTTTTTCATCTGACGGTGTATAAAATTTGATTAGCTCTATCCATGTCTGACCGTCTGTCGTTCCCAATCCTACACACGCTACTTTAGCGTCATTCAACCCAACTGCATATCCCATTAACTCTCCTTCCATTTCCCACTCCCCTTTCACCTCAAGTCCAAAATCGAGAAAAAACTCTTTAGCGGCAGAGAGATCATTTACGATTACACCCACATGATCTATTCTTTTGATCTTCATATTTCATACCTCCATAGTTTCTTATCCTGTATTCAAATTCTAGTATTAACAAAGGGACGATTAATATAATAAAAAGATACCAGCATTGCCAGTGGCTTTAAATGGCTTTAGCCATATTATAGAATGCGTTGCAGAAAATAGCCCTGTTGTTATACCTACCACAACACCTAGATACGAAAATTCCTTTTTGAAGTCATTCTACAAAACAATCCATTCCCTCAACGGTTCTTTCTTCTTTGTATATGTTGTTCTATCGTACTTATATTTAGAGGCAAGTTCTTTTTTAATGAAGCATCATGGGGGTGTAGCCTAAGATAATCTCGAAACAATAATTTTTCAATCCACTCACTGCTGTTAATTTCACAGATATGCAGATGACAAGTACCCTGTCCCCATAATCCCTACCTAAAAAATCTTCTATCTTTAAACTCAGGTTTATGAACATATTCATATTCAATTTCACTAAGAGGAATAACAAAGTTGGATACTTCATCTAAATCTTGCATGCTCAAGATAATATCAATTATTGGTTTCGCTTCCAATCCCTTTATAGAAGTGCTTCCAATATGTTCAATTCCCACAACTTTATCACCTAACATCAACAATTCTTTTTTCTCATATTCAAATTCTTTTTCCCAGTAAGGTTATAATCACTAAGATTAACAATTGGTCTCCTTATTTTGTTCCTACCTTTAAAATATACTTCTAAATCTAATTCTATAAAGCTAACCTAAAACCTGCTTCAACAAACCTGCACCGTTAGTAAAAAGCGTCTTTACTTGTTGTAATTTAAAGTGGAAAGCTTCACAAATAATAGAAAATAGATTATACTGGACTAACTATCATATTCAAAGGAGCATTTCCTATGACCGAGAATAATCAATCTGAAGTATCCCCCAAAAAAATCAGCCTGAAAGAGGCAGTGAAACAGCAGCTTGAAAACAAAAAAAACCATTCCTCTGCTAATAAAGGAAAAAAGAATGCCGACCTTTCAACAAAAAAAATGAAAAGCCAGCAAACGAAAAAAACAAGCAATACCCGTAGAAAAATGGGTGTCTGATATACCGGCAATATCGGAAAGACATATACCAGACAAAGCTGTTTTGAAAAAGCATTCACCGGAATGCTTTTTTTAATTATTTTATTCTTTTCATTTTATAACTTGTTTAGCTAAATGCTCTGTTAGTTGAAAAAGAAAAGGATGGGATCTCTGTGGAATCCCTTCTTGAAGTATATCACTCCGTTTGTTTAAGTACATTTGAAACCAACAGTTACCCAAAGTGATTATGAAACCACCAAACAATAAGAGTTATACTCACTATTCCCCAAGCTGTGGTACTCACTATCCACCAAATTATGGATTTAGCTTTTGTTGAACTTTCCTCGTCTTCCATATTTACTTTTATAAAAGCGAGCTTACTTTCCATACCTTTTTTCATAGAAGTGAGAACAACAAATCCGATTATTATGAAACCAATAGTTATCCAGAGTAATAAGTCCACCTTTTATACCTCCCTTTTTTGTGGATTACTTTCTTTTCAATCTTCTTTATTCAATTATCCTGCTCCGTTAATACAATAAGGAAAAAGAGCTGTCTAAACAGCTCAATGATCTTCAAGTAAAGCACCCCATTAATTGAAGAAATTATATAATTAAAAATCTTTATTCCATTCATCATCTAAAATGACACCTCTTTCATCGATATAACTCATAGCAAATGAACCGTGTTGTAATTTATCTTCGCTTTTTAGAAAAGCTATGAATTCATTTAAGATTTGTTCGTCATCTTCACTCTTTTTGCGAGTGACTATAATACGAATAATCGGTGCAACATCAAACTCTTTATAACTTTTAGGATTAAGAGGGTCGATACCTAATTCTTGCCCGATATTATTATTGGTAAAGGAAACGAAGAAATCAGTTGTTTCTCCAAAATTCTTTTTAATAAAAGGACGTATTTCACTTTCTAAGTCATTTGCCCATTTATCCGCCATGTAAGTGTCCACCATTTGATTGTTTCAGCATCAAAATAAACTAAAAACTCTGTATTCGTTTTCTTATCCCTGACCTTAGCCGCATATTCAAATTCAAAGTTCCCCATATTATCATACAGAGTGTCATATATCTCGAAGTTATCATTAAAATTATCTTCTAAATATTGTTCAGCTTGAATTCTTACTTCTTCTTCTTTATCTTTATCAGGTTTCATTTCTAATATAAGACAACAACAAGTATTCCAATTCCTAATAATATGACACCTAAAATGCCAAGCGTGATTTTAAGATATTTATTCAAAACATCTACTCCCTTATTTGATAATTTACCCAAAAAACCTTGAATACCTTTTAAAGTATCCTGCCCCGTTAGAAAAATCACTCCTTATGTCTAGAATTCTATTAAGTTGGCAATAATCCCTTTTATATTACTATTTTAGGGGGAGTGGAATTGTTACTGTCAAAAGCATGGACTTTGTTTGAAGTGGATAAACGAATAGAGGGCTTTTCGCGACAAACGCTGAAGGCCTACCGGTTACAGTCTTTGCTATTAATTGGTTATTTTAAGTATATAGAGATGGACTTGCTTGACACCAATCAACTGAAGGAATATCTTGCTATATCCGGCAAGCACTTAAAACCAGCTAGTCTTGCACACCGTATTCGCTTTATGAAATCATTTTTTCGTTGGTCTCATGAAGAAGGATACCTGAGTAAGAATCAACCTCCAAAATTAAAGAACCGAAAGTAGGAAAGCGGATACCCAAGTATTTAACCGAACGGGAGATTGAACACCTCCGTGAATCCTGTCATTCCGCAATGGAAAAAGCGATTTTCGAATTCATGTTTTCTACTGGTTGCCGAATTGGAGAAATAGTTGCGTTAGAAAAGAACCATATTAATTGATCCAATCAATCCGCAATCGTTAGAGGAAAGGGAGGTTTATTTTAATACGCGTTGTGACATATGGCTTAAACGATATATTGAAAGCCGTACTGACAATAATCCTGCCATCTTTGTGACAGTAAGGCAGCCACATAAAATGAGTGTAGCCCAAATGCGATACATCATCAAGCGGATATCAAATCGTGCTGAAATCAATAAAGAAATTCATCCACACCAACTTAGATACAGCTATGCAACTCATTTGTTGAACAATGGAGCTCCCATAGAAGTCATACAAAGTCTTATGGGGCATGAGAAAAGCGAAACAACTAGGATCTAAGCTCAATTAAGCGGAGGCTAAGGAAAGAGTATTATCAGAAGTACTTTTAAATGAAAAAGGAGCAAGGTCTTAAAAGACTTTGCTCCACTTGACAAAAGCACCCCGTTCGTATTATAAGGTCAGCCAGATATTTCTGGTTGATCATTTTTTATTTGGTTTTATTATAGCAGTAGCCAGGGTAGAACGTAACTGCTCGTGGGGCTTGACCCCGTCAACTAAACCGTTCGCCCCCTACTTGCAGAAACATGATTGAGGCTGGTTGGGACTTAGATCTCGTATAACAAGCGAAGCTATGACACTGCATGGAGGATTAGGGGTAACTGGCAAACTATGATTCTAGGAGGAGATTAAGAATGAATCCAGTCGTTGGTCTGGATATTTCAAAAGGGGAAAGCCAGGTTCAGGCATTCTTAGATAAAGGCAAACCGTATCGTAAAAGTTATAAGGTAACGCATACTTTAGATTTAGAAGGTCTAAATGACCTTGTCATATTCTTAGAGGATGTAAAAAACGAGGCTGGTATGAAGCCTACAATCATTTTAGAAGCTACAGGACATTATGGTGCTCCTGTCATACATCATTTAGAAGAACGAGGATATTTATTGATTATCATTAATCCGTTAATTTCATATAAGGCAAGAGGATCGAGTTTGAGAAAAGTAAAAACGGATGCCATTGATGCCTATCTTCTTTGTGAATTGTTCTACAAAGAGGAGTTAGAGTCATATAAAAAACGTGGTGTGCAGTTATTAAATCTTCGTAGTCTTACAAGACAACATGAAAATATAACTGGCGTAATGATTCAAACTAAGTTGCAATTTCAGGCAGTCCTTGAACAGATATCTCCTGAATATAACGGGGTCTTCGGAGATTTATATTCTAATGTTTCACTATTAACTCTTTCAGAGTTCCCTTCTTCAGAAGATATTTTGAAAGCAAGTGAGGAATCCATTACAGACAAAATTAATGAACTATGTAAGAGTAGATCCATTAGATGGGCAAATGAAAAAGCTATACAGCTTAAAGCCGCTGCAGCTCGTAATCCTTTTGAAAAAACAGTTTACCAGAGTCATATTTTAAGTCTTGAGATGTATATAAAGATCCTTCTTCAATACAAAGAGCACCTATCAAAGTTAGAGTCAGAAATAGATGCCCTCGCTAAAGAAATTGAAGAATATAGTATTATCAAATCTATCCCAGGTATCGGTGAAAAGATCGCTGCAACGATTATTTCTGAAATTGGTGAAATAGATCGATTTAACAACCCTAAAAAGCTTGTGGCTTTCGCTGGAGTTGACCCAAGTGTTTTCGAATCAGGTAAGTTTTCAGCAACCAAAAATCGAATTACAAAACGAGGTTCAAGTAGACTTCGTCATGCCTTGTTCATGGCTGTTCGTTGTGCAATACGAGATTGCAGGAAAACTAAAACAGACGATAAAATCATTCCTCGAAACAAGAAATTGCGTGAGTTTTATGATAAAAAACGTGACGAAGGAAAACCTTTTAAAGTGGCGATAGTAGCTTGTATTAATAAACTATTACATTGGATATTTGCCTTATTAAAAAACAGAACTACGTACCAAGATTTAGCTTGATAAGTAAGTACAACTAAATCAAACAAAACCTTCCAAAAACAAACGTTAGGAAGGTTATTTATAGCACGTACCTATTAAACTTTTAACAGAAAATTATTGACAAACTATTAGCTGGTTTAGTTCAATAAAAAAGAGCTGCATATGCAACTCAATGATCTTCAAGTAAAGCAGCACCCAGTTAGTTTAATAAGAAAAGCAAATTTAATAAAGAATAGTACATACTTATGATACCGTTCACCTTAATGTAGTTAGTTTCCATTTTCTGTATATATTCCTTACCAACGATTCATCGCTATTTTCACCCAGACAACGTATAATAAGAGAAGCGGAAGAAGAATTCATTTTTCCTCTAGTTAAAAAAAGAGGTGCAATTACTTGAAACAGTTTGAAACAGCATTACCTGAGCAGTATGAAACATTAAAAAAACAGGCCAATTATACGTCTAGCTGGCGAGAGCGTTTAGACGCAGTCGAAATGTTATCGGCTTATCAACATGACAAAATCATAGATTTATTAAAAAATCGTATGCAGCATGATACTGTCAACAAGGTACAATTAGCAGCCTATGAAGCACTCGCGGCGTTTGGTGAGGACGTAGAGAAGCCATCACCTGCACGTTTTGATATTATCAAAGGCACAGACAAAATTTTCCTGCGGGTGAAAAAGAGCTTACCGAAGGACCATACAGTGGCAGACTTTGCGGATAAACTAAAACGAATGCGTTTAGATGTCTTTGATGCGTATGAAGGCGACAAAGGTGTAGAATTTATGAACTGGTTAGAGGAACGTTGGGCAAAACTATAATCAGTAGTTTTGCGATTTATGAAGGAAAGTCATTCTCTCCGCTTGTGGAGGGAATGGCTTTTACTTATCTTACGCTGCGGATCATCGAAACTAATATTAAATTGTATTACTTCTTTTCTTTGTTCATCTATCTTTATTGTTTAATGATAAAACAAACACCTTATTAAACTAACCTGCTCCGTTAGCACAATAAGTTCAACAAAAAAGGGTTAAAACTTCTAAGACCGACGCCTTCGAAAGATTAATCTACTTCAATTTTTCAATTGATGTTAGGGATATTTTTTCTGTTAATCCCAAATTATCTGTTTCAGCTTCTAACTTTTTTTCATCAAATGGACCAAAAACTTGATGATTATTTACACCAATAATCCAATATGAAATTTCTTTATTAGAAAGCTTTTCAGGTGGCTTTTCATAACCGTTTTCATCAACCACTAATACTATTTGTTTAGTAACTATATAATCTTTGTTCCACCAAACATCTGTCACTTTAGCTGGAACATACAAATAATTTACAATTGTTTCATCATCAGATTGTACAGGCTTATCACCATAGATTGCGATCTGGTGAGCTGATAGTCGGTCAATTCGATATCCGTTTTCTAAATCGATTGTATAATCAGCCATCCCAGCACAGCCAGTTTAAAATAAACATAGCAATATTAGCATTACTTTTTTATCAGAATCACACCCCGCTCAAATATGTAACGACATATTAGACAATGGGTTTCTTTTCCACCTCGAACTATACTCCTTAGTTGAGTAGCAATAATATTTTAGAAAAGGGGCTGTCCAAAAAGAGAATTTTTAAGCAAAAATGAATAAACAGCGAAAGGCAAAAACGTTGATTTTACAGCGTTTCTGCCTTTTCCATTTCATATGATTTTAGTCAAAAAGCGCTTATGAGACTGCACCATCTCTAAATTAATATGTCCGTACCATTGGCGGTGTATAATTTGCGATATATTGTTCGATTTCGATGAATGAGTTGGAAAACTTCATTGCTTTTTTATCTGCTTCAGTTAAAAAACCGTTTGTTACCATATCATCATAAAAATCTTTTAATTTATCATAGTAGCCACCTACATTGAATAAAATACATGGATTTTGGTGTTGTCCAATTCTTGCCCATGAAATTACCTCGGAGATTTCTTCTAGAGTTCCAGGTCCCCCAGGTAGTGCAATATAGCAGTTCCCTAATTCAATCATTTTATTTTTACGTTCAGACATGGAATGAACAACTTCTAAACGAGTTAAATTAGGATGACTTAGCTCTCGGTCCATTAAAAATGTTGGAATAATTCCGATTACTTTACCGTTATGTAATAAAACTTCATCTGCAATCACACCCATTAGACCTGCTTTTCCTCCGCCATATACTAGAGTATGACCATTTTCGGCAATCCATTTTCCAAGTGATCTAGCTGCCTCTTGGTATAAATCCTTGTTACCTAGACTTGCACCACAATAAACTGAAATATTCAAATTTCATTCCTCCTCTATGTTTTTATTATAGAAGTATAAAGAGTGATTTTCATTAAAGAAGGTTAAATAAAAATAAGATAACCCTATTTATAATTGGCTTATTACCATTTCACCTGATAAGAGTACTTATAAGCGTCCATTTTTTCTAACAGCTTCTTTGGGTCGGTATCTACAATTATCAAATCCCTGTATGTTTCTTTCATAAACCCTTCTTGAATTGTATGATCTATCATAGACAATAGCGGATCATAAAATCCATGAACATTTAATAATCCGCATGGTTTTTGATGATAACTTAGTTGTGCCCAAGTAAAAACTTCAAACCACTCTTCTAAAGTTCCTGCACCTCCAGGAAGAGCAATGAAACCATCCGATAGAGATACCATTTTTGCTTTTCTTTCGTGCATAGTAGCTACGACATGTAGTTCTGTAAGTCCTTCATGTGCAATTTCAATATCTTTTAATTTTTGAGGAATAACTCCTATTACATCCCCTCCATTTTCCAAAGTTGAATTAGCTATAGCCCCCATACAACCTACTTGAGCGCCTCCGTAAATTAATGTTCTGTCTTGTGAAGCTAAATCTCTTCCCAGTTCTTTAGCTGCTTCTAAATAAAAGGCATTTTTCCCCTCACTTGAACCACAAAATACGGTTATATTTTTTATTTTCATTATTGGACCCCCTGTCTCGATTTCAATTTTTAATTAAATACAGAAATAAAAAATTCCTGATTACGAAGGAGTACAAGATTTGTACTTTCTTCGTAATCAGGAATTACGGTTCCTGGTAGAAACCTCCAAACCATATCATTGGAGTTATACGAAACTTCATTAAATTCATAGTTGCTTTTTAAAACATAACAAAAAATAGTTTAAGTTGTCAATATAGTGTCCAACACTGGAAAATCCTTTAATTATTGTAAAAGCATATGCATATGCAACTCAATGATCTTCAAGTAAAGCACCGTTAGTACAATAAAAAATTTTTTTGCCTTATCTTTCAGTTTCGTAATCATTAATGATTACGTTTATAATATTACATTGTTCATCTGCGACTGCTTTGTTAGATTGTTTATTATAGTCGTAGGTTATTAAAGCCTTCCATAAAGCCCAACCTCTTGCTCTGTTCCAAGTTTCCTCATCAAAATTCAATGCATTCTTAAATGTCTTTCTGCTTTTATCATCAAAAAATGTCCAAGCCATTGCAGCATCGCAAGAAGGGTCTCCTACTCCCAATATCCCAAAATCAATAACCGCACGTAATTTACCATTTTTAATTAATATATTTCCTGGGGCTATGTCACCGTGGACCCAAACTGGTCCACCAGCCCACTTTGAAGTCAATGCTAATTCCCAAATTTCCTCCAATATATGTTTATTAAAAGTAGTTACATTATTATTAATGGCATCTCTACACTCATCATCGTATACAACAATATCACCGCCTCTATAAAAATTATGTTCCCCAGCTAAGGGACCTCCACTGGCGTCAATAGATTGTAATTCAACTAAAAATCCCCCCAATTCATTCGCAAATTGATTTGGATCATCTATATTTTCGATAGTTACTATCTCTCCATCAAGCCATTTGTTGACTGACCAAGGATGTGGGTAATCCCCACTTGGTTCTCCTTTAGCTAATGGTTCAGATATTGGTGTAGAAAGATGCTTGGCTAAAATGGGTAACCATTTCTGTTCTTTTTCAACTTGGGGTACATAAACTTCATCACTTGGTAATCTAACGCTCATACTATTGCCTAAGTGAAAGGTTTTATTATCATTTCCACTTTTTTTTACAGACTTAATTTCCAAATTAGACCACTCTGGAAATTGGCTATTTATTAACTTTGATACTAAATCTACGTCGATTTTTATCATTTAATTTCTCCCTTTAAATTAATTACATTTATTGTACCATTTACTTACTACTACAAGGACTTCTTATTCCACTATCCTGCACCGTTAGTTCAATAAAGTTAATACTCTTATTCACCAAAATCATCATAAGGATTAGCGTACAAATCTACATCAAATTCAGCTTCAATACTTGAAGCAAATTTTATGATGTCTTTATCCAGATATAAAGCAGGGGTATTTCCCTTTTCTATTTTAACACCTGTACACTTTATTGGAACTTCACCATAATCTCCACTCATATACTCACCTCGTAGTGTTTTTCTATAATCCTTAACTTTCCTTTTTTTATTAAATACAATTATTCATAATTTCAATATAGAGAACGAAAATGGGTGGTAAATGTTTCCTTAAAGTGAATGAAAACGTTCCACGAGAATATGGCCCGATTGTTGAACAACAAGTTAAACAACACTATTCAACTAAACTGCACCGTTAGTACAATAAGAAAAAAAGAGCTGTCTAAAACAGCTCAATAATCTTCAAGTAAAGTACTCTTTAGTTTAATAGCATTACTTAAATCACGATCCTTAGTATTCTATAATCAATTAATCCTCATCATAAAAATTATCTACAGATTCTTGTAAATAATCTAATAGATAATCGCTGAAGTTTTCATAAGTAATGGCATACAGTTCCTTTGAAAAACGACTCCAAAAGACAACAGGGCACTCGCCATCGTTCATTTGATTGGTATCTAAGCATCTCATAGAACCATCGATATCTTCTAAAACAATATACTGTAATGGTAGGTCATACTTCTCCCTATACAATTTCGTGTGGTAAACAACGGAAGAATCCGCGGCAGGTTCCTTACAACCATATGTATATATTCCAGCAAGTCCGCCGCTACCATACTGTTTTAAAAACCAATGATAACTCTTCGGGAATGTAATGTTTAGTATTTGTGCTGCTTCTCGAATCGTATCTTCACTTACCCCTCCCATAAAATCGCCATCTTTTTCATATGTGGAAATGATTGAAATAATCTTGTCATTCATCTTTTTATTTCCCTTCTAAATGTTCTTGCGCTTTCATTTTCCAATAGTTATTTCTAAAATTATTATACTGTGTTATTCCTCGATAAAATAATCTGGTCCGATTTTTGAACACAAGTTAAACAACGCTATTCAACTAACCTGCCCCGTTAACCCAATTAGAAAAAAGAGCTGCATATGCAACCAAAGGTGTTATTCAATTAAATGGCCCGATTGTTGAACAACAATTTCCAAAATAAAAATGGTGAAAGGTAGATATAAATCCTACTCTCATTCGCCATTTTCTTACTACTAGATTATGTCTCAAAGATCCTTATACGTGTTAAACACTTTTCACTTAAGATAACATTGGCATCAACTCCTTTCTCTTCAAGGACTCAAAGAAAACAGGACCAATCGCCCATAAAATCTCTATCTAGTTACTCTCTCATTATACTAAATTTTTAAGAATAACTCCTTTTTCCCATAGAATTTCCGACACCCCATGGACAATAATGCCCGCACACCCTTTGAATCACAATGTCCTGTAGCAGCAAACATACATAATGGGTTAATAGATTCAATAACCTCAACAAAAAGAGCGTCAATCCTTGTTGGATTAACGCCCTGATTTATTTTAAATCCTTTTTATTCTTGATCAAACCATAGTAGCTCTTTATCATCAACGTCGCCATTATAATTGATAAGAATTTCATCTCCAGCTTTTATATCTGTGTAAGCAAAGAAGTCAAATGTGCGATTTTTAAAATTAATCTCATAAGTTGCATTAGGTTCATAAGAATGGTTAAACAACATTCCATAACCAAGAAGGATAGCTGATTGACCGATTCCATATTCAAAAGCATAATCACCGAGTAAAGTTTGCTCAATGTATTGGTGCTGTTCGTTTGGATAAGAAATAACAGGTGCTTCGTGTAAAAGCTCTCCTTTTTTGATATCACATGTTGCAAATACCCCTCTATTGAATTCTCCATCACTTAAAGGAGATGTTTTTATCTCTATCATGTTTGTTCTCCTACTCACTTTTAATATATTCTGTAATACGTATAGCTAATATGTCGTATCATAATTAGCGTGATTCTTTTGGTGGTTGGCAAACTTCACATTTACGTTGATTTTTATTTTTAAATTTTGTAAATGTTTTTTCAAAATTGCTACCACATGCACATTTTAATAGTAATTTTTGAGAGAAACCGTGATATTCAGTCGTTAGTAACTTACTTTCTGAATTATTCTCTACAAATTCTTTAATTTTATCAATCGTCCATTTTTTATTCAATCTCTTACACCTCTATATTTTATCTCATGCGGAGGCTTTCCTAGCATCCGTTCAGTTATAAGGAACTTCTTTCATTACCTTAAGCTATTCATTATAACATGAACTGGTAAATAATAAAACAGATTCAAGATACCTTCATCTAACGCCTCACTACAAAAATTGATACGTCTTCGGTTACTAATCCCAAAACGTTATTATTGGTAGCCTTTCTTTGTTATAAGTTCCACCAAGAAAGATTTATTATGCCGATTCCATACATCAAATACCAATCATCTGCTTGAGTTGTTCAAAAGGGACATATCCAATGATGGGTTCAGATGATTTATTGTGAATAATCAAACGAGAATAAGGAATTCCCATTACCTTATATTCTGCTGCAATATCTGGGCTTTTTTCTACATTCACCTTTATAATTTTTATCTTACCACTGAATTCTTCACTGAGTTGATTAAGTACCCCTGCAAGCATTTTACATGGACCACACCACTCGGCCCAAAAATTTAATAACACAATTTTTTTAGTTTTTAATTGTTCTCTTAATTCTTTCTTTGTTGTTACATGAACAATTGACATAATTCCTTTCCTCCCTTGTGAAAATAAAAATCTTGAAGTTATAATATGCTTAAAATTATTATTAGACCCTACTCTCCCTTTCATCACACATTAAAGACCTTTAATATCCACAATAGAGCAAAAATTTTTTAAATTATACGATCAAAAACAACTGCCATTGTATATCCTACGTCGGAAGACTGACCTTTAGCTGTCTCCCACACTGCATAAACATTTTCCTGTGATGTACGCCCTACCATATCAACAGAAATCTATCATTGCTATTTAAATAACAATCAAGCTACTGTGCAAATCGGTTCGGATGCATAAAGTTTGGTACTATAAAAACTGAGGGTACTGAAAAACTTACGGTTTTATAATAGCGAACCTTTTTCAGATAAAAATAAGGCACTTCTTGTTTAATTTTGAACAGGAAGTGCCTTATTTCTGTCTCTATTCCTTATTCTTTTTTGTTTAGTAGCTTTAATATCCGTTTCAAATTGACAGCGAATATCGTTGTGGCACCTTGTATTTCCATGCCAAATAGACCCGCAGTCGATGCCGTATCGTACCCGTGTCCGTTTTTTAATTCACTATTCTTCGCTTCTACTTTGTAGCGATTTGCGGCTAATTGCTTAAATGCTTCCGTATTTTGAAATGCCTCTTGTTCGGCATGTGTATCCGACTTTATTGTGACAGAATACGTTCTTGTACCCGAAGAAAGAAGATTCCACAGTCTTATGCCCTTTTCGCGCATCCGCATCAAAGTATGATATGTCGTTCAAATATTTCTTGGATATATGTAGGGACTTAATTTAAGGGTTTCTTGATTTGAAATCCTCGGGGGCACCACCTGCACATTAATGCTTTTATTATAAGGGTAAACGTGACTAAAATAATAGGTTGATACATTGCGTTGTTTGGAGAAGCATCGCTCGACTCCTGCGGGAAAGCGAGACAGACGAGACCCCGCACGAAGCGAAGCGTAGGAGGAGGCTCGGCGCTCGCCCGCGGAAAGCGAGCGGAATGCTTCGGAAAACAACAGTAGAATCACAGTGCCATATGAAAAAAGCGAGGTATTCGACGATTAACCGCTGAATACCTCGCAATGTGAGAAGATATTGACTTTTTCAGTGCCCTCATAAAAACTCTAACTCTTTTTATTTCAAGTCGTTATCTCTAAACATAATTTTGTTGAAATAACCATCCTCACCGTAAAGGTTCTGAATGGATTTAGTAATGACAGTTATATTTTCAATGTCGAGGCAGAAAGTTCATGACAAATTTTTGGTGATCACTAATCCTCTTTTTCTAAACCATGTAATGCTTTCCATTAACAATATTTCTATCTTCTTTTCCATACAATACGTTTTTTGGATTGATCACGATGAGTAAAACCGCTACTACTAAATAAAGAATTGCGCTGTACATGATTAGCTCCAATAAATTACCATTTATTAAGCCAATAAAGAAATTAAATAATTGGTGGATGATGATTGGAATGATTAAATTTTGATTTAAGTTATAAAATGCTGTCATGACGATTTTAGTGGAAATAAGTGCAATCATAAAGAATAGTATATATTTCATTAAATCCATGCCCATATACCCTGTAGTAAACCAAATAGGAAGATGCCACATCCCCCACCAAAATCCAATGATAATCGAAGCTTTTAATGGCGAATGCTTCTTTTGAAGCTCCATTTGAGCAAATCCTCTCCATCCTAGTTCTTCACCTAGCGGCCCAGAAAGTAGGTTTTTAAAAAAGAAATAGATCAGCATTCCCCATGAAGAAATCGTAAAAACAGAGTCTACTTCATTGTTTTTCGATACGAGAAAAACAATCATCAAAAATATAAATGTTTGAATCAGCATCGCAGAAAGAATCACCGAAAACTTAAGCTTATTGTTAAATTTCTCTTTAACAAATTGCATAAAACTTTGCATAGGATAGATTTTTTTAAACAATATGGCAAAAGCAAAGGTTGAGGACCAAGCTGATATACAGAGCGTTACATCAAAAATCCATTTAGGAAATCCTAACACTCTTGTGGCTCCGACAAGACAAAAAAGTGGCAAAAAAATGATATTGGTTAGTAAAATAAAACTTGCTACCGGTTTTTTAAGTTTCTTTTCTCTATTCATACATATTCCCCGTTTCAAACTAAATTTCTTTTTAAGATACCTTTAGCTTAAACCTAGGGGTTACTCTCAGGTCAACACTTCCTTCAAATAAATGAAGCAATATATTTAGAAAAACCCGAACAAATGGCTCGGGTTTTACACTATACTACTTTTTGTCCTAATCTCAATCTATTCATCGAAATAGGAAGTTTTAATATTTTTCTCATCCAAAAATTTTTCAATTTTTAATTGCTGCCTTCCGTTCGCTTTAGTAAAATGCTCTGAAGCAAAATCTGATATATCTGTAAGGTTACCATTTTCGACCATCCCAACAATTTCATCTTCAAATTGTATTAACGTTTTTCTGATCGATGAAACAAATTCATAGATTGTCTTTGAAGGTTCTTTATAATCATCAGGGATAGTATTATTACTAATAAAATCAATGAAATTCGCATCATTCTTTTCCCCTTCAGCTACTAAAGTATGTAATTTTTCCTGATCAGATTTAGAACCATCCTCATATTTAGAAACAATTATCTGCATTTCTTTGTCTAACACATGGCTATAATCCAAATACTTTTTTATACTGGCTTTCATTTCTTCTTCGCTAATCGTTTCATTCTTTTTATTAGAAACAAAAATATCGTCAGGAATTTTAACGAGTACATTGTTAACAGGTTTTTCCTTACTTTCTTTATTGTTTTCTTCGTTAGACATTGTTTCGTGTGAACAAGCACACATCAATACAATCGTGAACACCATGAATAAAAATAATGTAAATCTTTTCATATGTATCTCCTTCTTCATCCATTTTGTCATTAATTTGACCTTTCTTATAATCCGCCTTCATTCACAAAATCGTCTCTACTTCCTTAATGATCGAGCCATTTTACAATAAATGATTACAGGCTATACATTTCGCGCCCCCCACGTGTACTAGTTAAATAGTACACTATGACTTTAAATTCCGCAAGTGTTTTTTCAAATAAAAGGAAGAACCCCTATATAAAGGGCTCTCCCTTGATAAAATTGAACAAAGTATGGCTCTTCAGTAAAGCGAGGGAACTAATAAGTTTCACTTGATAGGTACATAAATCTCTAAAAATACCCGTTCAAGTCCATCTTCATAAGTAGTCAGTAATAGGTTTATATAAACTTGTCCCAAAAGTTCATACCCTTTTTCTACTGCGATTTTTCTTAAACTAGCTTCCACGTGTTGATCAATATTTTTTCCGCCAGTTGACCATCTTCCATCTTCAATTATTGTATAAATACATTTTGGATGGGATAGGATTTCACCGTCTACTTTTTCATCCAAGTCTTCCAATTTCCTTACAATGATAAACTTATCTTCTATAAAACCTTCTTCATTAAAGTTGATGACTCTTCTTAAAGATGTGAGCGTAACTGCTTTTTTTAAACTGTCCGCATTCTTTTTTAAAGTGTCATATTTATCATATGCAGTATAATGTTCTATTTCCCCCTTTATTTCTAGGGGTTTCATTTCCTTAACTATGTATTGCCCTAAAAATTGTTTAATATTCTCACAATCTTCTTTTACTATTTGAAGCTTTTTTAATAGAAGTTTTTTATATTCTATTTCCCGTAAAACTTCTTGTTCTTTCTCTTCTAATAATAATTGTATCCCCTCAATACTCTTACTTTTTCTTAATTCCTGAATTTTTTTAATTTCAATATCAATTTCTCTATAGAAATTGACAGTTGTTATATCATAAATATCAAAACGATTATAAATTCTATATCCATTCTCCATATTTTGCTTTGGCTTTACTAATTCCTTTTCTTCATAAAATTTCAACGTATCTCTAGATACACCTAAAAAATTAGCTACTTGCCCAATCGTGTACATTTTCCTCTCCTACCTTTGATGCAAAATCTTTATCGAACTACATAACCATATAATACCATTTGAGAATTGGAGATGCCAGATGATACTCTGACCAAACAATGGGATTATGAAGTAATTCTTTTCCTAACAAAAATAAAAGCCGTCGAAACAGCTCCAGGTTTTTAAAAACCTTATTCTTCAAATGATAAATTTGTCGGTTCCTCTAAAAGATGGTTTTCAAAGCAAATGTGGGTTGTAGGGATATCGTTTTCAACTACCTCAAAACTAAGCCCATCCAGCCAAACTTCTCCTTTTCCTGTCAGTAAAATACCGAACGATATTATTGCACTATTTTCTGGTACATCCAGAACTATAGAATAACGATTCCAACTATTTGTACCAATGATTGGTCTATCACTCATATTATCAAATTGCAGGATATCCTCCGATGCATTATCTACTCGCATCCAAAGTCCTGCAAATTGTTTAACATTTTCAGTTTTAACAAACCCCGATAGTTTAACTCTTTTATTTCTAAATTCATTTGCCTTAAATTGTTGCATCATTGTTGCAAATTCATCTGGATCCCGAACCGTTTTTGATTTTAAATAGCCCGATGCTTTTCCTTGATGAACAGTTTCCCGATCTATTCCTATTTCATAATTATAAGGATGACTTCCACTTATGAACCAGCCTTTCATTTTTTCTTCCATTATTGATTCCTCCTTGTTTTTTCTCATAGCTCTCATTACTTTTCTGTATTGCCCTGGTGGCAAACCATATAATTTTTTGAATGCTCGTGTAAAGGATTCTTGTGACTCAAATTGATAATAGAACGCGATATCAATAATTCTTTCATTCGTATGAAGAAGTATACTTGCAGCATTTGCAAGTCGCCTCATTCGAATATATTCCGTGACAGACATGCCAACAGAGGTTTGAAAAACTCTGTGAAAATGATATCTTGAAAATCCACTTACTGCATCAATATCATTGGCGGAAATTGGCTCATGTAAATGTGATTCAATCCAATTTATTGTTTTTTGAATTTGCCAATCATTTTTCAACGGTATCTCACCTCCTCTTCACTTATAATCATAACGAATAAAAATTAATAATTTTTGACTTTTTTTGCGATATTTTTTAAAACGACAAATACTCTAACAAAACATCTTCCATTAAATTGATTTTTACGACACTCTAATTCATGTGTAAAATTCGAATACGGGTAGCAAGTGACTATTTTACTCCTTTTACCATTTCTCCTTTCAATCTAAGCTGTTCACCTAAAAAAGATAGATGCTTAAACTTGCTAAAAGAACTTATTCTGCTTTAACATAATTAAGCAATGATAAGTGACAGTATCCATTACTCTTACACAATCTAAAAAAATCTTTACCGAAGGAGTGGTAGAATTGGCACGTGTTTTATTTATTAACGGTGGATCAGAAGGACATATCAATCCAACTATTGGCGTTGTGCAGGAGTTAATTTCGAGTGGAGAAGAGGTCGTGTTCTTTACAATTGAATCTTTTCGAGAGCGTATTGAGAAGACGGGAGCGACTGTGCGCACATTTGATGGTCAAAAATTTATCAAAGCTTTTATTTCAGGTGGAAGAAATCATTTACTTGAAAGGGTCAACGGACTATTACTTACTGCAGATGTCGTCATACCTAGCGTCCTTGAACAGATTAAAGGAGAACATTTTGATTACATCATCCACGATTCTATGTTTGGCTGTGGCTATTTACTTGCCAAAATCCTTAAACTTCCAGCAATCAGTTCATGTACATCTTTTGCCGAGACTAAACAATCATTTGATAAAACATTAGAACATCTTTCAAAAAATATTCCAACCGAAGTTTTAAAAAAGGTAAACGATGATTTTCAACAGCTAACAGCAAAAATTAAAGAAAAATATGGCGTTGAAATCCATTCACCTTATGAAGTTTTTTGTAATCCCGCACCACTTACAATCGTTTATACAACGAGGGAATTTCAACTTAACGGAGAAGCATTTGATCAATCCTATAAATTTGTAGGCCCATCCATTTCTTCACGATCGACACAAGAAGATTTCGACCTTAGTGCATACGAAGGTAAAAGCCCCATTTACATTTCACTCGGTACGGTCTTAAATCAAGCTATTGATTTCTATAAACTTTGTTTTAAAGCATTTGGAAATACTGAGCATACCGTTGTTATGTCTATTGGAGGACAAACAAAACTTGATGAATTGGGAGAAATTCCTGACAACTTCATTGTAAAACCTTATGTTCCACAAACCGAATTGCTAAAATACACTAAATTATTTATCACACATGGTGGCATGAACAGTACGAATGAAGCGCTCTATAACGGGGTTCCGCTAATCGTTATCCCACTTAGTGCGGATCAGCCTTTAATCGCTCAGCAGGTAACCACTATTGGAGCAGGTATTCAATTACAAATGGAAAGTTTGACGGCAACTCAACTATATGAAACTGCAAATCATGTGTTAAACATCCCTTCCTTCCATATAGCTGTTGCAAATATTAAAGACTCCTTCCAAAAATCTGGTGGGTATCACAAAGCTGTCGATGAGATTTTCAAATTTACAAGTCAATAAGATATTTAAATTTATTAGCTACCATCATTGGTGGCTTTTTTTATGTAGATAAAAAAGCTAGGACAACATCCCAGCTTTTTGCACGTACTTTAAAAAAGGAGGAGCTACGAATCACCATTAATAATCGACTTCCCACCATCATGTATTATCAAACCATAGTCATTATTTTGTTCATAAAAAATGATTATTTTATCAGGACATTCAAACGGGTTCTCATGTATTTCACACTTGAAACTTGCATGAAAAGTCATATCCTCACAACAATGTTTTTTCATTATTTCATTTCCCCTTATTTAAGTAAAGCACCATGCATCACCAGTGTCTACATATCCCCTCGATAATTCATCTATAGTTAAATCGGTTAAACTCATAATCAAAACCTCTCTTTGTTCATCATTTAATAAACAATATACAATAAGTTTATTTGTAAACAACGATAGCATTTGTTTATCTAAAAAAGAAGAATCCATTTTGACAATACTCAATCAAAATAGATCCCTCTCCGCTTTTACTATATAAAAAGTTAATATTCGTTTTTTTCACTTTGCCGATATATGAAAACACTGCTTATTATGCCAAGTCCACCAAATAGCAAAACCCATATATTCTTAAAAAAAAGTCCATAGAGGGTCATTACACTACTAATAATTCCACTTGAAAAAACACTGGCTACGATGGATTTTTTTGTTGGTTTAGGGAATTGAATAGAGGTTCCCAGATTTTTATTTCCCCATTTACATGCCGTATCCATGATATTTTGTAGTTTGTCTAACATCCTCTTCTCCCCCTAGTGTTAAAATACGAAAAAAGAAAAAAATGCATTGGACATTGCACCCAAAAAAGCCAACATGGAAAATGATAAACACACCATTCCGGCAATCTTTTTCGCCTTCTGTTCTCTATTGTTTTTAGACATTAAAACTAACCCTAAGATTAGTAGGAAGATTGCTAAAATGATATTCATTGCGATAAAGAACGGTGCTGTTTCTTTTAGAAAGTCTATAATACTCCAAAATAAACTCATTGATATTTCCTCCTATTTAATAGAATAGAGCTTCTATTCAAAGATGCTTGCGACCAATTGCTTAGTCATAAATTGAAATGCGGCTAAATGATCACAGTTTTTTAAAATTCCTTCTTTACTCGCAATGCTTGAAAGAAGGACGGTGAAGGTCGAAAAGGCTAAAGTTTCTGGTACCTTCAATGTAAGATTTGCTTGTTTGATTGCTGTACGGAAAAGTTCACTACTATTAAACATTAGTTTTTCTTTCATTTCCTCCGAAAGTTTATTATAAAACGATGTGAAATCAGTCGTTTTCACGTCATAAAGAAATGGTTTGCTTTCGTATTCATAGTAAAGCTGGATTATTGCTGTTTCAAAGCCGGACTTTTCAGGGCATTGTTCAATTCGCTCAAGGAAATTTCCATATATAGTTTCTTGAACGTCATATAGAACTTCAAAAAAAAGTTCTTCCTTACTGGAATATAAATTATAAAAAGTACCTGTTGATATTTCTGCTTTTTTACACAACGCGCCAATGCTTGTTTCTTTATAACCCTGAGAAATCCAAAATACCATACACTCATCTTTCAATTTACTTTTAATCAGAGTTTTATCTTCTTCTGAAAAAACTTTCTTCCCCCTTGCCATAGATGATTCCCTCCTTTATGAATTATTTATATGAATATTCATATATCATATTCACATCTTATCATTAACACCAATTTTTAACAAGGTATTAAATAACAAATTAATTCATTTCATTGAAAATCACTCTAAACTTTTGATCTCACAGTACATAAAAAGCCAACGTTTTGAATAATGTTTCATCAAAACGTTGGCTTTTCTTTTTTAATTTTCCCCACATTTCACAAGCATTTGTCACTGTAAGAACTTCCTCCATTCCTCCCAAGCTTCCATATAGCCATTAAGATCGTGAGGATGGACTTTAATACACACGCCAATACGTGTATATAATTGAAAAACAACTTCATTCAAAAGTTGTTCCTTCGAAAAGGATGCATTTCCGTTCCACAAGGAAAACGATGAAAAAAGTGTATGTAAATCTAGACTATCTGGTGAAGAACAAAATGCATAGGTAAAATCGTAAATTTTAGGACCGATTAAAGGTGATGGGTCAATTACGCCTTTTAACTGATTACAAGCATATACAAAATTATGAACACCTGTATCTCCGTGAATGTAATACTTCTCTTCTTGATGGTGATACGTTTTTAATGTATTTAACAGCAACTCTACTCTATTATGGTCCTCGTTTGGTAAGAGCTTTCCTATATTCATTTTGGCTGACTCAAAACTACTTTGATTAAAGTCTGACCAGGAGCTTCGATGGATCCCGTTTACTCTTCCCCAAGGAATGTCTTTATCCACCTTTTCATAATGATTGGAATAACTCTTGGGTTAAAATTTTCATCCATTCTAATTTAGATCCTCGATGATAGTGAGTTTCTCCAGGTATATAAGAGTACACAATAAATTCTTTCTTATGATCCGTGTAATGAACATCCGGCAACAACTTCACCTTTCTATAGGCAAGCAGGAATTCCTCTGTAGCGGATATTTCCATAGGATGGTCGATCTTTATCACAAAGGTTGGCAATTTTTTGCACAGGATCGTATATAAAATGCCCTCAGTTGTACCACTTTTTAACTTCTTTAATTCTAGATGCTCATTTATGACCAAGCCTTTATTTATTAGTAAATCCATGATTTCATTTATTTTTTCCATTTCTCAATCCTCTTTAGACGATTTAGTTCACTAACTTAATAAGTTCGCTTGCCTTTTTCAATAATCCTGCTTTTCAATAAGAAAAGCTGCCTATGTTTTTGGCAGCTTGTTCTAATATTTGTTTTGTTTAGTCGTAATTTGCCATCAAAGAGCCATGGAAATCCCATACAGCATAGTAAGGTTTGAACTTAACTCATGCTTTTTCTCTAGCTCTTTGTGTATCTCTTATATTCTTTTGAACTGTTATAGCTGCAAATAAACTAAGAACAAATGCCATACTAAAAAATCCTTTTTCGCTTAAAATAATACTTCCTGCATTGTATAAACCGATGGCCATTAATGCTATAGATGCAATAAGGGCGAACCAACTAAGACCATAATAAATATTCGTAACTGGTATTCCCTCATCTTTATCTCTAACTGCTTTTTGTAAAGATATCGCCGAATAGAGTCCGAATACTAAAACCGCAAAGTAAAATCCTTTTTCATTCAATTGCATAGTTGCGTTAAACAATCCTATAAGATAAGACGCAACACCTACTAATAACGCTGCCCATGAAGCCCCTTTAAAGGCTGGAGTTGGTTCTCCTTCTTTCCTTTCTTCTTTCACTTTTAAATCATTTCGTTTTTCTTTATTCTCTAAAACTTCGTTATCATTGGACATTCAATTTTTCGCCTCCATCTTTTCATCTACTAAAAATGGAGCACCAGAATCATTGCAGGCGCCTTCGATCTTTGTTATTAAAGTATATGCTCGTTAGCATGATAACTTCACAACCTTTAGCTTGTCGCTCGGCAATTATTCCTCAAGTATAATTGTGTCCGGATCTGCTTTGCATTTAGGCCTACATAAGGTATAAATGTAAATTTTAAATAAGTTGTACTAGCTCTGGATTTAATACAACTTTATGAAACCTCCAACAATCAGAGTATTCTGTACCTATTTCGTGATCCTGCAAGCAAACCCTATTCATTCCAACACAGCCGTCAAGACCACAACAACCATTTAATCTACTACTGTCTGAATGGTGGTTTGAATTGATTAAATCCTTGCTGTTGATAATGATAGACCCTTTGAATATTTCATAAGCTGTTTCCTCTTGAATTAAATAAAAGCCTCTAGGAATATAATCCTGACCATCGTTTTCATTCCTTTTTCTACTTTCCTGCACTGTTAGTGAAAAATCGATTGTCCTAATTGTGAAATAACTTTGTAGCTTGCTTACCGCCGATAATAAGCATGATAATCCCAATTACTGCCAGAATAATCCGAACTAAGAATGGACTTAATGAAAACACAGTTTCACCTTGCCAATGCAACCAAAACAACTTTTCATTCAGCCCCAATCGCCATTATTGGCTTAAGAAATAAACCCAGCGCTAACAATACTATTGCCTAAATAATATTGCTATTCATTGATTCAAAACCTCTTTTCCAATTAAGATAAATGAAAAATTAATTTTTTCTACATACGGCATCTGTTATCTTATTATTTTTATGATTAAAGCTAATAAACCTTTTAAACTAACTCGCTCCGTTAGCTCAATAAGAAAAATTGCCTTTGATTTCGTAGGTTAATTATAAACTCTTGCACCCTTCGTTGAACGAGTAATCTATCTATAATCTTTTATTCCACTTTCAAAAGCCTGTCTATCGTCATTCTCAATCCCGTGCAAGGCTTCTTGTAGAGCAAATGTACTTTTATAAAATTTAACTCGCTCAGATATTTCAATACCGTTAGGATATTGGTGAATACACATATCAAAAAAATTCTCACCATAGCTAGAGAGGATTCCAGCAAAGTCATACGCTGGATCACCTATACCAGAACCACCAAAATCTATTATCCCTGAAATCATACATGTTTCTGGATTCCACAAGATGTTAGACGCTCCGAAATCTCCGTGTATAAGTGTTATATCTAAATTTGAGAATGCTTCCCCTTTTAGGAACGTTTCAAAAGATTGTGATATTTCCTTTTGAGCGTCTTGTCTGATAAAAGGAAATAATGTATTTTGAATTTTATCGTACAGGTTATACATCTCTTCACTAGGATTACGAACCTTTAGTTTCAAATCTCGACTCGCTTTTTCTCCTGAAATAGAATGGAGTTCTACAAGAAAAGAAACAAGTTGTTTTGCCAACCCTTTCACCAATTCAATACTCTCTACCCCAGTTAAACTTTCATTCCACAAAGGAACACCATCTATTAGTTTATAGCCAGTAAAGACCTTACCTGGTTCTATCTCTTCTAAAGACTGATAGATGGGATACGGAATAGGAGTAGAAACGATCCCTTTAATATATTTCAAAATATCCGTCTCTCTCCTTAATTGAATGATGCCATTTTTATATTTTGGAAATCTAAAAACCAAAGATTTGTTGACAATTAACACATCATTATTCTGTCCAATTTCATTAGGATAAAAGTCTTCAATGGAAAGGTCAGAATAAACGGATTGAATGTTTTCAATTAAGTTATTATTCATTTTAAATCCCTCCTTGTGGTCACTTTCTATTGTTTTGATCACCAAACTTGTTTAACTTTCCTGCACAGTAGTTTACCTACAATTCTTTACAAACGTTAAATAGATTTTAACATAAATATCCAACAAAAAAATCACCTCTAAAAAACGAGGTGATTTACTATGCTCTAGTAGCCAAAAGCGAATATATGCATTCATTTTTACGAAGCATCTTCAAATTGACTATTATATAGCTCCGCATAGAATCCTTTATCTGCAAGCAATTCTTCATGATTACCACTTTCAATAATATCTCCGTCTTTCATCACTAAAATTAAATCGGCGTTTTTAATGGTTGAAAGTCTATGCGCAATGACAAATGATGTTCTGCCCACCATCAATTTATCCATTGCTTGTTGAATAAGTGCTTCAGTACGAGTGTCAACGGAGCTAGTAGCTTCATCTAAGATAAGCAAAGGTGCTTTTTTAACCATTGCCCTTGCAATCGTAATAAGCTGTTTTTGTCCTACTGATAAACTTGTATGATCATTTAAAACTGTATCATAACCTTTTGGCAGCGTTCTAATAAAGTGGTGTAAACCTACTGCCTTACATGCTGCAACTACTTCTTCATCAGTTACATGATCTTTGTTATAAATGATATTTTCCTTAATGGTACCTTCGAATAACCAAGTATCTTGCAGCACCATGCAGAATAAGTCGTGAACATTTTTACGAGAAATGGATTTAGTAGGTACGTCCTCAATCATAATTTCCCCGCTATCTACTTCATAAAAACGCATGAGAAGATTTACAAGCGTTGTTTTACCAGCTCCAGTAGGTCCGACAATTGCCACTTTTTGACCGGCTTTTATATTTGCAGTGAAATCTTTAATAACCAGCTTTTCTTTTGTATAGCCGAACTTAACGTTTTCAAACTTCACATTCCCTTTAACATCTTTGGCATGTAAAGTGACTTTCTTATCACTTTCATCTTTTAGCTCCTCTTCTTGTAAGAACTCAAATACACGTTCACTTGCTGCGGCAGTTGATTGCAAGCTTGTAGCTGCCTGTGCTAACTGAGACAACGGCTGCGTAAATAAGCGGATATACACCATAAAGGAAACAATAACACCAAATGTAATGGAACCGTTCATTGTTAGTGCTGCACCTACTACACAAACAACAACATAGCCTAAATTTCCAATAAAGATCATGAGCGGCATCATCATGCCTGACATAAACTGTGCTCGCCAAGCGCTATTAAAAAGACTTTCATTAATTTCATTAAATTTTTGCGTTGCCGCTTTTTCCGCGTTATACACCTTCATGACATTATGCCCAGAATAAATTTCTTCTATATGGCCATTTATTCTACCAAGGTCTTGCTGCTGACGTATAAAGTATTTTCGGGATCTTGAAATAATAAAGGTCATTAATACAAATCCAACGACAGTTGCAGCAATAGCAGAAAGTGCCATCGTAACATTAATATAGAACATCATAATCAAAGATCCAAAGAACATAACTCCCGCTGTCACTAACGAACCAATACTCTGGTTTAGAGACTGTCCAATCATATCCACATCATTCGTGACACGACTTAACACATCTCCGTAGGTTGTAGAGTCAAAGTATTTCAACGGTAATCTATCGATTTTGTTCGCAATATCTGTCCGTAACCTTTTGGAAACTCGCTGTGTAATAGTAGCCATAATAAACGCCTGAATATAATTGAAAATAAAGCTCAAACCATACAAAATAGCAAGTAACAGACCAATTTTTCCGATAGCCGTAATATCAATCTCACCAGGCATGCCTTTTAGGATTAAATCGGTGATCTCACTCAGCATATTAGGTCCAATAATCGTGAAAATTGTTCCTGCAACTGCCAATACAATGGCAAAGATAATCGCTGGTAAATAAGGTTTACAATAGGTAATCAACTTTCCCCAAGGCTTTTTAAAATTCTTGGGCTTTTCTCCAGGAGCCATCATATGACCTGGACCGCCAGGACCTTTTCGGGGCTTATTTGTTTGTGTATTACTCATTTTCCAACTCCTCCTTCGATAGCTGCGAATAGGCGATTTCCTGATAAGTGTTACAAGTTTCCAATAATTCATTATGTTTCCCCATACCAACGATTTTACCTTCATCAAGAACAATTATTTTATCAGCATCTTTAATCGTTCCAATTCGCTGTGCCACAATTAAAGAGGTTGCACCTTTCGTCTCTTTTTTCAAGGTAGAACGAAGTTGTCGGTCTGTTTTATAATCTAAGGCAGAGAACGAATCATCAAAAATAAAGATTTCTGGATTTTTATTCACTGCTCTTGCAATAGAAAGACGTTGTTTCTGTCCTCCTGAAAGATTTGTTCCGCCTTGCGCGATTGCCGCTTCATATTCACCGTCCATTTTCTCCACAAACTCTTGCCCTTGGGCAATTTCCACCGCTTTTTTAATTTCCTCATCAGTTGATAAAGTCTGACCGTTATCACCATAGGCAACATTAGATTTTACCGTACCTGAAAATAATACGGCCTTTTGAGAAACGTAACCAAGCTTATTATAAAGTGCTTCATGTGTATATTCTTTCACATTGATTCCGTCGACTATTACCTCTCCCTCCGTAGCATCGTAAAATCTTGGGATTAAATTAATTAGCGTACTTTTACCACTACCCGTAGAACCGATTAATGCGACAGTTTCACCTTTATGTGCTGTAAAGCTAATATCTTTTAAAACATAGTCCTCTGCATTAGGATATTTAAAGCTAACATTACGCAGTTCAATTTCACCTTCGATCCCCTTTGGTGACGATTGCATTGCTCCCTCCATAATTGTCTGAGGTGTATTAAGTACTTCATTCACACGTGCTGCAGATACTGCTGCTCTCGGTAGTAAAATGAACGTCATTGATAATAGCATAAAGGCCATAACTACCTGCATTGCATAAGATGAAAATACTACCATGTCACTGAATAGACCGATGCGATCCATTCCCCCCGCATTCGAAATCAAATGAGCTCCAATCCAATAGATAGAAAGGGTTAAACCTGACATAATCAGACCCATTCCTGGCTGCATAAGTGCCATAAGGCGGTTCACAAAAAGATTTGTATCCGTTAAATTCTTATTTACTTTTTCAAACTTTTCTCCCTGATACTGTTGTGCGTTATAAGCATGAACAACACGAATACCAGTTAAACCTTCTCTTGTTACCCGGTTAAGATGATCTGTCAGTTTTTGAACAATTTTAAATTTCGGTAGCACAAAGATAATTAAGTTGCCTATCATAATAAGTAAAACAATGACAGCCACCCCAGTTGCCACTGACCACTCCCAACTTTTCCCGGTAATCTTCAAAATAGCCCATATTGCAAGGATAGGAGCCTTAATCATAACTTGAAGTCCCATTGCAACCGTTTGCTGTATTTGCGTTATATCATTAGTAGAACGAGTAATTAGACTTGCGATTGAGAAACTATTAATCTCCTCCATAGAGAAAGATAGCGTTTTATCAAAAACTCCTTTTCGCAATTCCTTTGAAAGAGACGTTGCTACCCTTGCTGCAAAATAGCCCACAATGACTGCCAATATCATACTGCCAAGGGCACATAACAGCATCTTTCCTCCAGCTGTCCATATCTCGCTCGTTTTACTGCCCTCTGTTTGCACAAGAGTCGTAATTTTAGCCATATAATCTGGTAACTTCAAATCCAAATAAACTTGCCCTACAATGAACACAATACTAGCAACAATTAGCGTCCATTCTTTCGCTTTTAAATATTTAAATATTTTCACCATATTTGCAGTCCTCCTTATTTAGTTAGCATGCTAACTATATAGTCATAAAAACACCAAAATAGCGTCTTCTTCAAGATTCTATATTTTCTTTCATAGCATCCATTACTTCAAAAAACACATCAAGTTGCTCTTCCGGGATACCTGTTAACAATTTTTGTTCAAGAAGCGCTCTACGGGTCATGATACTGTCATGTATTTTCAGCGCATCTTCTGTTAAGACAATTTTTTTGAGTCTTGAATCATAGGGCACAGATTGCCTTGTAATCAAACCGTTATTTTCCATAGCCTTTAGTACTCTAGATGCTGTTGATTTACGAATAGAAAAGTCTCTTTCAAAATCCTTTTGAAAGACATCTTTATTTTGGTTTTTGTAAAGATAACTTATCGTCCACCCATGCATGGCAGTAAGGTTATCTTTTTCCATTAGGCTTTGATCCAATTGTCTTCTCATTAAGAGCGACAATGTACGCAACTCTAACCCAACTGATCTCTTTTTGCTCAATTTTCTACCTCCTATATGATAACGTGCAGACTTTAGTATTTAAAATGTGTACTGGTGGGGCATGTCGTATTTAAGTCAAAACATAATTTTAGTCGTAAGACGCTTATGCCCTTAGGTAAAAGATCATCATGTTCAGATTTATCTTCTATTCAGTTTGCCATATTGCCTGCAAAAAGTTCAACAAAAAAGTAAAACCACTTTTTAGTTAAAATAAAAGTATGCTAAGTAATGACAAAATAACATTGTTCATTTTCACTCTTCTAAGCCTGAACATTAAAAATTTTACAGCTTGGAATCCGTTGGAAGAAACGTTTTTTCAGTTTAGTTAGGGATTAAGTTTTACATATCTAATTTAGAAATGGGAAGAATATAAATGAGCTAGAACCCAATAAGAATTTATAATTTTCAGGAGGATAAGTATGTCTACATTTAATTTAGGTGATAAAGTCCCCGATTTTACTCTTCCAGCAGTTAATGGCGAAGAATTCTCTTTTGTATCTCATCAAAATCAGCATAAAAGTTGGCATCTCATTATCTTTTTCAGAGGATCATGGTGCCCTGTTTGTCTTCATGATTTAAAAGAGCTTGAAGAAAGCAAAAGTTATTTTGAAGGCAAGAATGTACACCTAATTACAATCTCAACGGACCGGTTAGAAAATTTAAAGAAAATGGTTGATGAACATAACATTACTTTTACAGTCTTAACTGATAAAGCGTTAAAAACATTAAAAGCATATGATGTTTTTTATCATGGAGAAAATGCTCCATATGAGGATCATGGTACGCATGGAGAGCCAGCTTATTTCCTTGTTGATGAAAATGGACAACTGCTATATCAACAAAAACAAACAAGCCCATTTGGACGCCCATCATCTACTGAACTTCGCAAAATTATCCAATATATCGGAAAGAATTTAAAGACAAATCAATAAATAAAAATATTTGATTGGGCTCAATTGTAGAGCAACATAAGTAGAAAAACAATCCATCTCGAATAATTTGCTTTATACGATTGCTCTAAAATCTAAAATGCTAAAAAATAAAAGGTAATCTCATTTAAGACATGACTAAGATGTGATTACCTTTTTCTGTATATGGAATCAACAAAGCTAAATTTTATTTGTAGCTACTAACATGAATTCGAACTTCGTAAGTTATTCATTAGATAATATTTTCATGTTTAATTCTCTATTAGGATTATAGAATTGTAACCATTTATCAGCTTCACTAACCAACCACATTCCAAAGTCATTTAAAAACGATAACAATAGGTTTGCATCTATTATGGGTGTTATGGCATATTCAAGTGCTTTTTTCATGTCGTTTTCCTTTTCAGGGAAATAGTCCGAAAATAATTTATAAGCAGGATATAAATCCCTTGTATATGTGTTTGCTTTAGTAATGACAAGCGCAAGTCCTGCTCTTACTAAAATTTTCATAATCCACTTGCAACAATCTTTCATATCATCCGTATCAGAATTATCTTGAAGATCATTACAGGCATTTTTAATTTGACCTTGTAAATGAATAAGGTGGTCATTTGCTAAAGCTTCGTCAGCTCTATATTTTGGTAATTGAGGTATCAAGTCTTCTCCAAACACACATATGCCATGGGTTTTGAGTATGAAACTAATGATTGAAAAAGATGACGTATTTAAAATATCTTCTACACAGTAGAAACTTAGTTCAATACCATCTACACAAGTATGTTTTTGATTTAATTGTTGTTCTACTTCTTTTAACCGCTTTACCTGTTGTTTATTAGGGTTTTGCTTTGTAACCGCTATTGTGTCTAAGTCAGCTACGCCTTCAATACCTATCCCTTTTGGAATGGATCCTCTTATGTATACACTATGTAAATCATCTTGAAGGTGAGTGGAATACGTTTTAACCACATCGTAGATCACAGGATGAAAAATTGGGTTGATTTTATCCCAGTCTGAATGGTTAATAATGTAGCCATCGCTATCAGTAATACATAAGCTTCCAATTTCTTTAATAGTATTCATCTCATAGCTCCTTTTATTAATTTATAGTCACTTTGTCTACCTACTATGCTACGCCTCTCACTATAGGTTTTATCTTCTAACGATCAATAATGACTTTACATAGTCATTTTCTTTAATATCCATTGCGCATAAAAATAGGATAGCACGTTCACTATCGAACACGCTATCCTACTTTCATTTTGGAAGATGGTGATGATCCAATTTAGCTGAAAGATGGAGGTATCTGATTATAAGGATTAAATGGCAAAAGGCTTAACGAGTAGAAAATGGTCTAAATTCGATGCTCAATTAAATGGTTCATCACCAAAAGTTGTGGATGACTTTGTTAAAATGTCTACAATGTAAATAGTTGACCTTCGTTCCGACTGGGCGACTCCTCGGGGATCAGCAATAGAGGAACGAAGGCTAAAAGCATCACATCCTGTGATAACGCCTTCGTGACCAACATCGTGTTGGCCCGAGACCCTGCAGCGCAGCGGATGTTTTCTGTGCGAAAGCGAAGCGGCAACAACAAAGCGCCCAGTCGGAACGGAAATCAACCACACGTCATACCTTTCCGTCGGCTAGCCGTTCTCAATCAACTTACGAATTGTTTGTATGTTGCTCATCATACCCTACTAGAATCCGCGGAACTATTTTCATAGCATTTTATCGTTTGCCAAAAGTCTGCATCTTTTGTTCTCTTGTAAAATTTATAAAAGGGTTCTTTTTGGTAAGCACGTTCTTGATAGACTCTTATTATTTCCTGTAAAAGATTTTCGATATGCTGTACAGATACTTTTTTCATAAATAGCTCCCCTGCCTGTGCATGTTTACCCATTGGAACAGCGCCTAAATATACATCGAAGCTATCTTTCTGATATACAAGCCCAATATCATCATAAACGGCATTATAGCAAGCTGATGCACAGCCATTCATATTAATGCAAATTCTGCTGGGTACTTCCAAACCTTCCAGCCGCTGGTACAGCTCCTCTGTAATCTGTGCTGCCTCCATTTTATCGCCATCACATAAATCACAAGCCTTCATAGCTACAATCTGACCTTGCTTTGCAATATATAAGCCCACCTTTTCCAACTTCCTTTTGGCCGTCGTTAATTCTATTGTCGGTATAGATAGTAGTATACTGTAGGACGCAGAATATTTAATAGCCCCCCTCACTCCGACTACCTCCGCGATTGTTTGAAATTGTGCGGGTGTATAATGTTTGTTGATAATGCCAGGGCTCACAGCAAGACGCGTAAATTCACCTTCTCTGTTTAACTTAGCAAATGTTTTTTCAGGAATATTATGGCTAAAAGCATTTATAGTCATTTTTACCCTCCTAGGAAAAAAGCTAGCACATGGCTAGCTCTTCTTCTTTATTGAAAGCTTTCTGGATAAAATCCTTGTGCCAAAATTCGAATTGCTTCAGCCGCACGAACACCTTCAGATGCTGCTGATAGTGGTAAAATAACGAAACGCCCGTTTACTACCGCTTCCGTTTCTTTTAGTGCCGGATCATTTTTTAGGAAATTAATTTTTTCTTCAGCAGTAGTTGAACCATAATCAATTACAACGATAACTTCAGGGTTGCGCTCAACTACATCTTCCTTTGAAACGGTTGTCCAGCCAGACTCAACATCGCCGAATATATTTTTTCCACCTGCTACTGTCACAAGTTCATTCATGAAGTTTTGTGCAGCTGTGAAAACTTCTTTCTCACCACTATCAAATACAAGAATACGTAAATTACCCTCCTCTTGCGGAAGCTTCGTACGAATGTCCTCTACATCTTTTGTCATTTGCTTAATTAATTTTTCTCCACGCTCTTCCACATGGAATATCTTGGAAATATTGCGGATATCGTCGAAAATATCATCTAACTTAGGATTTTTAATGCTTGAAGATGTATGTAAATAAGTGTGGATGCCAAGTGCTTCTAGTTCTTCTGGTGTTCCGACACCCTTCTCACTAAACCCACTTTTCCAGCCTGCATATAAAAAATCTGCTCCTGTATCAATCACTTGTTCCTTTGTTGGGTATTGTTCAGCTAATACTGGAACTTTTTCATACGCTGCTTGTAACGGTGGATAAATTGCATCATCTAAATATGCTGTTCCGACCATTGAATCCTCTAAGCCTAACGCTAGCATAATCTCTGTCACATGCTGATTTAAGCTAATGGCCTTTTTTGGTGCTTCCGAATAGACTTGTGTCGTATCGTTATTGTCAACCGTTACTTCCGTTGCTCCAGCTTTTGCTGGTTCTACTTGTTCGCTTTTCGATAATGATTCCTGTTTTTCCTCGCTAACACAAGCTGTTAACATACTTAGCATTGCGATTGCAAGAACAAGCCATACGCTTTTTAATGTCTTCATGTCTACTTCTCCTTTTTTCTAACTCATCTATGGAAAGAAATCTAAAACTCTTAACTAACTATAAAAATTGCTCAGATATATAATAAATATGCGGCTTTTTCGTGACAGGATGGACATTAACTTCCGCATGTACACTAAACACCTTTTGTAGCAATGAGGGTGTTAATACATCAAACGGAGTTCCATATGCCGCAATTTCTCCGTCCTTTACAACATAAATTTTATCGCAATAAGTTGCTGCAATATTTAAATCATGCAAGGCTACAATGACCGTGATCGGCAAGCCCCGTATTAAATCCATGAGCTGGAGTTGATGCTGAATATCTAAATGATTCGTTGGCTCATCTAATACCATGACCTTAGCCTGTTGCGCCAATGCCCTTGCCACAACGACCCGTTTTTTCTCACCTCCAGATAAGGAACTAAAAGTACGTTCACTTAAATGCAGTACCCCTGCTTGCTGCATCGATTCCTCAACAATAGCTAGGTCTTCTTTTGTATCTACTTCCAAAAGCCTTTTATGCGGTGTACGTCCCATTGCCACAAGATCCTTAACAGTAAACTCAAATAGCACTGGTGTTTCCTGCCCTACGACGGCAAGTTGCTTTGCTACCACCTTTGAAGATTGCTTGTAAATATTTTCATTAAATAAAAATACTTCTCCCTCTTGAGGTTGTAACATACGGTACATATTTTTTAATAGGGTCGATTTCCCACTGCCATTAGGGCCAATTATGCCTACAAACTCGCGTTCTTGAATATGTACAGAAACATTGTTTAATATTTTCACCTGCTGCACGGCAAAAGTAACGTTTTTTGCAACGTATACCATTTAATTCTCCTCCCCGAATGAATACATTTGCTTACGCAACATCCATATAAAGAATGGGCATCCGCATAAAGCCGTAATAATTCCAATCGGCATTTCCTCAGGTGCAATCACAATGCGCGCAGCTGCATCAGCCCATATTAAAAATATCGCACCAATTAATGCACTAACTGGCAGTACAAACTTATAATTTGAGCCGACAATCATGCGTACGATATGTGGAATAATCAGGCCAATAAAGCCAATTGCACCACTTACAGCAACAAGGACACCTGTTAATAGGGAAATTACTAAAATTAGTAGCAATCGAAATTTCTCTAAATTAACCCCTAGCGTAACAGCAGATTCTTCGCCAAGTAAAAGTAAATTCAAATGGCGTGCATGTAGACGTAAAATTATGTAGACGATCGTTAAAACTACGAACGGAATCATTATATTCACCCATTTCGCTCCGGCCAAACTTCCCATCATCCAATAGATCACTGCCTTTATGCCTCCCTCTTCCTTCGTCATCATCAGCATAAAATTCGTCATTGCTGACAAAACTAGTGACACGGCAATTCCGGCTAATAATAAGCGAACAACTGAAATTCGTCCCCCAACTCGTGCTAAGAAAAACACAATCAGTACTGCAATTGTCGCACCTATAAAAGCAGCAAATGATAGCGCATACATACCTAAAAATGAAAAAGTGCCAAGTAAAATAACAGATGTAGCCCCGACAGATGCACCGGAAGATACCCCCAAAATATAGGGGTCCGCGATTGAATTACGAACTAAAGCTTGAATAGCAGCACCCGAAATAGCAAGCCCCGCTCCGACTATTATGGCAAGTACTACGCGGGGAGTACGAATTTGCCATATGATGATTTCCTGTGAACGGCTCCAATCCAATGTAATGCCAAGTGGGTTGAACGGGATATGCGATAAAATAATGCGCCATACAATACTAGGTGTAATAGACACAGAGCCTACCATTATCGCTAACGTCATAGATATTAGAACGACACCCGTTAATACGACTAAAAGTAAGTTAATTTTTCTTGTTGTTGGATTCTTCAAAACGCTCTCCTCTCTTAAATCAAAGGGCATAAAAAAAATCCCCTTATCTACAAGAGGATGTCATAGTTAAATAAAGGGTGTCGATTCCCAGTCACTACAACCATCCTCGTGGTTCTATGTAAGTTTGTTGACTTTTATTGGCAGGTCTCCTGGCTTAGGTTCATCATCTATACGCCTTCCCATAGCTCGCTACAGTGACATATTGTATAGACTCTCCATTACAGTTGCGGGACAGCACCGGATTTGCACCGATTTCCCTTTTAAGCAAACGAACAAGTCATTCGCACCAACAAAATAATATTTTATTAAGTTATAAGAGGAACAATATCAGAATATTTTCCAGATAGCAATTATATTATTTATTACAATCAAGTAAAAGTGGTGATAAACGAGCTATTAATAGCTATAAAACAGAACTATTGAACATTAATTATTATTAGAAAAATAAATAAATTTAGATAGTGATTTATCTTACCATACTATACAAATTCCTCACAGTACACTATGAGTAATCGCCTTCTTCTCTATATTTAATATCAGTGTGGATAATCCGGTGTTTTAAATTTGACTGAATTAAAATGTCTAAAAGACTAACTTAGAGTTCTTAATAAAAGATGGACACAAATATTAATATAACCGTTATCCTTAAAATTCATTTATAATTATTAAACATAAAGTTGTAATTATTATTAATAGGAGAAGTGCATATGAAAATAGTAATTGCAGAAAAACCAGACCAGGCTGCAAAATTAGCTGCCCCCTTTTCTTTTACAAAAAAACCGGGTTATTTCGAAGTTAAGCCAAACACCTACTTTCCAGCTGGAGCACTTATCACATGGGCGATTGGACATCTATGTGAACTGAAAGCCCCGGAAGAATATAATTCTACATGGAAAAAATGGACATTAGAAACATTACCTATTATTCCAGATCGATTTGAATATAAAGTGACTAAGTCAAAGTATAAACAATTCAATGTAATTAAAAGTTTAGTAAAAAGATCAGACACTGAAGAAATCATTATTGGTGGTGATGCTGGGCGTGAAGGTGAATTGATTATCCGTACCATTTTAAGAGTATGCGGTGTTAATAAACCGATGAAACGTCTATGGATATCATCTTTAACAGAAAACGCTGTAAAAAATGGGTTTGCTAATTTACTACCAGAAGAGAAGACACGCGATATTTATTTTGAAGCACTAAGTCGTTCATGTGCAGACTGGCTAATTGGTATTAATACATCCAGATTATACACGGTACTCCTCAAAAGAAATGGCGTGAAAGATGTATTTTCAATTGGTCGTGTACAAACACCTACACTTGCACTAATAGTAAAAAGAGAGCATGAAATTGCAAATTTTAAATCAGAACCATTTTGGGAAGTAGAAACAGAGTTTGATTTCGATGGAAAATTGTTAAAAGCAAAATGGCATAAAGATAACATTTCAAGAGTTCAAGAGGAACGACAAGCTATTGCGATTGCTAATTTCTGTCTCAATAAAAATGTAGAAATTAATAGTATTAAAAGAGAAACAAAGGAATATGCTCCCCCATTGTTATTCAACTTATCTGCATTACAAGCTACAGCAAACAAAGCTTATAAATTGTCACCACAAAACACGCTGGATATTTTACAAAAACTTTATTTAAAGGGTGTTGTTTCCTATCCAAGATCTGATTCACAATTTTTAACGAATGAAGAAGCCAAAACACTACCAAAGATACTAGAGCATTTAAGTAAAATTGATAAATACAAAGGTCTTCTTCCGCCACCGACAAGTTCAATTATGAATAATAAAAGATATGTGAATGAAAAAAAAGTAACCGATCACCATGCAATTATTGTTACTGAGCAAATACCAGACGTAGCAAAGCTAAGTCCAGAAGAAGAAAAAATATATGATTTAATTGCAAGACAAGTCATTGCAGCACATTACAACAATGCCATATTTTCTTACACAACGATTCATTCACTTGTTGATAAACGTGCAGAGTTCATCTCTAAGGGCAAAGTGCTAATAGAAGAAGGTTGGCGTAAGGTTATTTATCATTCTAAAGATAACTCACCTACAGACAAAGATGAACTGCTCCCCCTATTACATGAAAATGAGCAAGGTATCGTTGCGAAAGCGAACGTAAAAAAAGGTGAAACCCAGCCACCAAATCGTTTTTCTGAAGGAAATTTGATTACCGTAATGAAAACAGCGGGTAAACATTTAGAAGATGCGGAATTAGAAAAGGTCCTATCGAAAACGGAAGGATTAGGTACTGAAGCTACACGCGCTGGAATTATTGGTACATTAAAAGATCGAAACTATATCGAAGTTAAGAAAAACCAAGTCTTCGCAACGGCTAAAGGAATGTTACTCATTGAGGCACTTGGTGAAAGTATCTTAACGTCCCCTTCCATGACAGCCAAATGGGAGCAACGACTATCTGAAATAGGTGAAGGCAACGCTTCTCCTAAAGCATTTATAGAACAAGTAAAAAAGCTTGCTGACAAATTGATTTCAGATGCTAACAAACGTGAAAAGGAATGGGCATTTAATCAAAATGCAGTCGATAAAATCACTGCAAATAATCCGTATACTAAAAAATATAATAAAAGAAAAACAGTTGTTGGGAAATGTATTCTTTGCGAAGGATCAATCATAGATCATGGCACTTTTTACGGTTGTTCAAATTATAAAACAGCAAATTGTAAATTCTCGGTTTCAAAGAAACTTTTAAGAAAAACTATTTCACAATCGAATATGAAAAAACTCTTGGCAGCTGGTGAAACAGACTTGATAAAAGGATTTAAAAAGGGCGAAAAAACTTTTAATGCCCACCTTATTTGGGATAAAAAAGAGCGTAAGATTAATTTTAAATTTCCACAATAACTTATTGAAAATCGTTTGTATAAATTAAAAATAAAGATTAGTCTATGCCTTGATAGGCAAAAAGAAAGAGCATGTTTTAAAAAAGGAATAATCAAAACATGCTTTTTCTATATTTTATTGTCATTCTATAAAAAGTTTGATCATTTCTATGATCGCGAACGAAAGAACCCGCCGAAGTGACGGAAGAATCGGTCAGAGCGACGGATGGAACTATCGAAACGACGGAAAGAATCGCGAATGACTGAAGAACCCGCCGAAGTGACGGAAGAATGGCCAGAGCGACGGATGGAACGGACGAAACGACGGAAAGAATCGCGAACGACGGAAGAACGCGCTGAAGTGACGGAAGAATCGGCAGAGCGACGGATGAAACCATTGAAACGACGGAAAGAATATTTCCCCCATTAAAGCCGCCCTTCAATGAGAAACATGCCAAGGACAATCCCTCAGCCAATTTTCAGTGCTTCTTTGGAAAAACCTCCACTAATCGGGAACCATTTTAGAGATTCAGGCGTAAATCGAGCAATTGGAATTGCTGTGAATGATGAAATACAGTAGCTGAATTAAAACAATGTATTGCATTGGCTCTCACTTACCATACTCGAAAGCATCTACCAATGCTCGGGATATAAAGAATAAACATTCAAACATTTTTCGGTGAAATATAGTAATGTCTATATTTTTTAGCAAAGCCTCACTCACTACTTATCATAATGTTTTTATAGCAACTTTAGACCTTTTGTTGTTTCAACGTTACTCCATTCCTGTTCCTCTATTTTACGGTGGAATAATTTTCACACATTCTTCACTTGTTTCTCAAAGTATTCATTTTGCAAAATACCCATATGAACGATGTCATACCATGTACCATCTCTAAATAGACTTTGTCTACTGCTTCCTTCCTGAATAAACCCTATCTTGTTGTACAAACTAATAGCTTTATCATTAAATGAAAATACTTTTAGGTAAACTCGATGGAGATTCATTTCGTAAAAAGCATAATCCAGTAGTAATTTCAATCCCTCTGAACCATATCCTTTTCCCCAATATTCCTTTTCACCGATGTCAATAATACATTCAGCATTTCTATTTTTATAATCAATGTTGATTAATGAAACAATACCAATTGGTGATTCCTTTCCTTTTTCAACCATAATATAGCTTTTCCCTGCATGAGTGCCCAAAATAACATGATCTACAAAATCTTTCGTTTCTTCCATCGGATAAACATCTAAAGATGGGTTCGTGGAATGCATAACTTCCACATCATTTCTCCATTTGTGATATAGTTCTGTATCTTCCTTGGTCATTTTTCTTAGTTTCACCCTAGATGATTCAAATAACATAATATTCACTCCTCGTATGTTTCGGATTTTGGATTGATTAATTTTTCTAAAGAGAACAGTAAGACGGATAATTGATCCTTTACTTTTGTTTGTTCATGTCCCAGTTGAAATGTGTCCAACATTAAACCGTTAATAAATGATAGGATATACCTCGCAATTGAATCAGTAGATTGTTGAGGTCTAAATTCTCCTTTTCGCATTCCTTCTTTCAATACTTCTTCTATTGCTTCAGTAGTTCGATTATAGCGTTCAGAAATGTAAGGGAAATTATCTTTATTATTTACGTATTTATATGATAAAAAGAATTCCGCCTTTGCAAAGAGCAATGTTTGGTCAATTGCCTCAATATAAATTTGCTGTTCTTCAATCCAGTTTTTTAATTGTGGCCAAAGTAGGCCTTCATTAGATGGCACAAAATATTGAATGTCTTTCTGGTCATCATATTTTAAAACTTCGATAAAAACATGATTAATATTATCGAAATAACTATACAATGCACCTCTGGATATTCCAGCTTCGTCCATAATATCTTGCATAGTAGTGCGTACAAAACCTTTCTCGATAAACACCTTCTTAGCCGCTTCTATCAGTTCTTTCTCTCGTTCTTTTTTATATTCTTCACTAACTTTTGGAGCCATAAGCCACCTCCTTAATGAGTGACAAAACGCACATAAAAAACTATACACCGTTGTCGTTTATATTTTAGATTATACCGACACTAGTGTATAGTTTCAACCTTTTATATTCATAACATGGGCGATGTCTTAAAAAAATTCATATTCTACTATATAAGAATGTGATGAGTCAGCATTTAAGAAAGCAATCCGACTAAGTATTTCACAAGCAGAAGAAAAGAAAATAGAACTTGGTATTCAACAATTAGCAGCTTGTATAATCGAAATGTATAAGAAAACTAAAGATTATCCGATATCATTTAAGCCTTATCTTTAAAAGAGCGGATAGGATAGACTGACACTCTTAATATTTAGAGAAATACCCCGTAGATGTTAGATATAATAACTACTACGGGGTGTTTTTTACGAGTTCTATACTACTTTCAATCAATTTCATGGCACCATGACTTTTTCCATCTGAATGAAAATGAATTCGAAATATTAATATTTGAGACTGCTAGAAATCTATATAGTTGCCAAGTATTCGTTATATCTTTTATTAATTCTCTCCGTAACAGATAAACCAATTTCAGCTAATTTTGCCGGTATAGTTTCAAAGCATTTTAAACAATCCTGTTTTTTATTTTGCTCAATTAAAAATTCTAACAGTAGAAACATATACTGTTCATTGAATTCATCTAGCTCTAGCAACTTTTGTAAGCAATTATATTTCAAAAGAGAATTAACAAAATTTGTACTTACAACATACTCTTCAAGCGCACAATACTCTTTGCTTTAAGCGGAGTCTTATTTGAATAGCCCATGAATATTCTTCCCCCATAGCAATTTAGTTATTGCTGAATTGACGTCTCATATTGATTCTCCCGTTCTGTAAATTCATTTTTCCCCCAGCCAAATAAATGGCACCCCTAGTAATCTATTCATAATGATTGACATCTTCATGAATAGTGCTAATATTGGAAATAAATTAAATAAAATAAATAACTTATCCGCTAGGGGTGCCTTTGTAAAGGCTGAGATTGAAGTGTGACTTCGGGACTCTATGAACCTGACCTGGTTAATGCCAGCGTAGGGAAGTGGTATATGGAAATTTGTCCTTTTCATCTCCAGCCACTTTCTTTACCGAAAAGAAAGTGGCTTTTTTGCATCCTACATTTGGAAGGCGGGTAAGTCTTAAAGAGGTGACCCCCATTACTCTATTATCAAAAGCGATTCATGTCATTTCTAATGGAAAAATGCCAATGGAACAACTAAGTGAAATTTTAGCAGACATCCATCCATATGCCGACGCTATCCATTTGCGTGAAAAACAAATGAAGGCAAAAGAATTATATGAAGCAGTCAACCTGCTTTCCCGAGTTGGCGTTCCGTTATCCAAAATAATCATTAATGACCGGGTAGACGTTGCCGTTATTACAGGTGTGGAAGGAGTCCAACTAGCCTATCATAGTTTGAATGCATCTATGATTAAAGCCAACTTTCCTCAATTGACGGTTGGCTGTTCCATTCACTCGGTCGAAGAAGGAAAAAAGGTTCAACGCTTGGGAGCCGACTATGTGATATATGGTCATATTTTTTCTACCCAATCAAAGCCAGGATTGGAACCAAGGGGTTTAGAGGAATTAAAAAAGCTTACTGGTTCACTAGATATTCCTGTTATTGCAATCGGCGGTATTGCTCCTGAAAATACTAAACAGGTAATAAACAGCGGAGCCGACGGTATTGCTGTGATGTCAGGCGTTTTAAACGCCGATGATCCTCTATCTGCAATAAAAAGCTATCAAAAAGAAGTTAAAATGGAGATGTGTTGAGTGAAAAATACATTTGATGTTGCCATTATCGGGGGAGGAATTAATGGCTCTTCCATTGCCTATCAACTTTCTAAACTAGGAAAAAAAGTCGTCATTCTTGAAAAAGGAACTTTGGCCAATGAAGCCTCCAGTGCAGCAGCAGGTATGCTGGCAGCACAGGCGGAAATGGAACACGACGGTCCATTTTTCCAGTTGGCATTAAAAAGCCAGGCGATGTTCCCCTCCATCACTAACGAATTACTGACATATACGGGGATCGATATCGAATTTGTGAATAAAGGCATGTTAAAAATTGCAGAAACGGAAGAATTAGCTACAGCGTTAAAAAGTCAGGTATTGTTCCAGCAGAACTGGGATTCCGGCATCCAATGGCTCGATGCAACACAAGTAAGAGAAATGGAACCTGCATTAGCACCAACTGTTGCCGGTGCTATGTTCCTTCCAAATGACGGCCATGTGCAGCCTGCAAAATTATCACTTGCCTTCGCAAAAGCTGCAGAGCATTTTGGTACAGAAATCCGCGAAAATACAGAGGTCCTTTCTTTTATCTATGAAAACGGCGTTGTCAAAGGAGTATACACATCAGCGGGAGCCTTCTATTGTGAACAGGTTGTTGTCGCTACCGGCGCCTGGGCTGCCGATTTAATGAAAAATACGGGAATCAACTTGACCGTTTATCCTGTGAAAGGAGAATGTTTTTCTGTAAAGCCGAATAAGCCGATCGTTCACAGGTCGATTTTTTCAGATAAACGCTGTTATTTTGTTCCTAAGCGAAATGGCGAAATTTACATTGGGGCCACAGTCGTGGAAAATACGTTTGATAAACAAGTAACAGCTGGAGGAATTGCTACCTTGATTGAGCAAGCCGTGAAGCTGATTCCCCAGCTGAAAGATGCCCCTTGGGAACGGGTGTGGGCAGGAATTAGGCCGCAGACAGCTGATGGGATTCCCTATATTGGCGAGCATCCTACTATTAGGGGGCTATTTGTAGCTGCCGGACACTATCGAAACGGAATTCTATTAAGCCCGCTTACTGGCAAACTCACAGCCCAGTTGCTTACAGGTCAAGTGGAAGATGAACAGTTTCTTTCTGCGTTTCGCATTGATCGATCTCAAATATCAGTTAGTTAGGAGGACAAATCTTGGAAGTAATACTAAATGGAGAAAATTTGAAGTTGTCAGAGGAAATTGTGTACGTTTCGGACCTGCTCGAATATTACAAACTGCTAGATAAAGTAGTTGTAATTGAGGTAAATGGAGAGATCCTGAACAAAGTTGATCATCAGGAAACCCTGCTCTCTGACCGAGACCGCATTGAAATTGTACATTTTGTTGGAGGCGGATAATTATGTTAAAAATAGGTCCTTATTCATTTCAATCCCGTTTGCTGCTTGGAACAGGAAAATACCCTAATTTTGATATCCAAAAGCAGGCTGTTGCTGAATCGGATTCAGAAGTCCTGACATTTGCCGTTCGGAGAATGAATATCTTTGAAGCGAACCAGCCAAATTTTTTACAAAAGCTTGATATTAAAAAATATACTTTATTGCCAAATACAGCAGGAGCCAAAAACGCAGTCGAGACCGTCCGCATTGCAAAGCTAGCGAAAGCATCCGGCCTTTGCGATATGGTTAAAGTAGAGGTCATTGGATGTGACAAAACATTACTTCCTGACCCTATTGAAACGTTAAAAGCAACAGAAGAATTAATAAAGGAAGGGTTTATTGTGCTTCCGTACACATCAGATGATGTTGTTTTAGCCAGAAAGCTGCAGGAATTAGGCTGCCATGCCATAATGCCAGGAGCCTCACCAATCGGTTCCGGACGGGGAATCATTAACCCGCTTAACTTGAGTTTTATAATTGAACAAGCAACGGTGCCCGTTATTGTCGATGCTGGTATCGGCTCTCCTGCTGATGCAGCAATGGCAATGGAACTGGGTGCTGATGGAATTTTATTAAACACAGCTGTATCTGCAGCAAAAGACCCTGTCAAGATGGCAAAAGCTATGAAACTTGCTATTGAGGCCGGACGCCTTTGCTTTGAAGCTGGTAGAATTCCGAAGAAACGATATGCCACAGCGAGCAGTCCTTTGGAAGGGATGAGTATTGGATGAATGATCGCTATTCACGACAGCAATTATTTGCACCAATCGGAGAATCCGGACAGCAAAAAATTTCAGCTAAACATGCATTGATTGTTGGAGCTGGGGCGCTGGGAACAACAAATGCCGAAGCACTAGTCCGCGCGGGAATAGGTAAACTGACGATTGTGGACCGAGATTATGTGGAATGGTCAAACCTGCAGCGTCAACAGCTATACGCTGAAGATGATGCAAAAAACAGGATGCCTAAAGCGATCGCAGCAAAAAAACGCCTGGAGGCCATCAATTCAACTGTAACAGTCGAAGCAATAGTAGCGGATGCGTCAGTGTTTGAGCTAGAAGAATGGGCAAAACAGGCCGATCTCATGATTGATGCGACCGATAACTTTGAAACAAGAATGATGATGAATGATGTCTCGCAAAAATACTCAGTACCCTGGATCTATGGCGCTTGTGTGGGGAGCTATGGTATTACATATACGATCATTCCTGAAAAAAACCCTTGTTTTTCATGTTTATTGGAAACAGTTCCTATCGGAGGTTTAACGTGCGATACCGCGGGAATCATCGGTCCTGCCGTGCAAATGGTTACTGCCCATCAGATAAGTGAAGCTTTAAAAATATTAGTGGATGATACAGCAGTATTACGGAATAAATTACTATCTTTTGATCTTTGGAAAAACCAACATAGTGCAATAAAAGTGGATAAGATGAAAAAAGATGATTGCCCATCATGCGGGAACAATCGGACATATCCCTACCTATCCTTTGAAAATCAAACAAAAACAGCTGTACTATGCGGAAGAGATTCTGTTCAAATCCGGCCTTCCGCGAAAGAAGAACAGGATTTAGCCAAACTGGAAAAAGTTTTTTTGCAGCAAGGCGGAAATGTTCAGCGCAACCCTTATCTGTTATCTTATAGTGTCGATAATCATCGTTTGGTTATTTTTAAAGACGGGCGAGTTTTAGTCCACGGAACAAAAGATATTGCAGAAGCGAAAACACTGTATCATCGCTATTTAGGATAAAAATTTGAATGAGGCTGGACAAAAAGTTTTTAGCTGTTGAAAAACCCGAACTCATGACGAAATGCATTTAATGTTTCCTAATAGTTCGGATTTTCTTTTTATATTGCTTTTGAAATTTGCCTTCATAAGCACCGCATTGCAACTCCATTTTTCCCCCAACTAGTCCCGCTTTGGTAGGATATATAATAAACCCCTTCGTATCTCCAACTGTACCCTATCGAGTAGATCTCTCGATAGGGTACGGTTTAAGATTGATGCAGTTTTAATAAATGCTGATTAATATGTCATGCCCCCGGGCAAGGCTTTGTTCATAAAAATGGATTAACTGATCGAGTTCCGCTATAAGTTCTGCGAAAAGCTCCACGGCTTCATCGTCCGCCCAAATATCCGGATAAATCTGTTTGGCTCTAAAAATTGCTGGCTTGAATTGTTGCTGCAAGACAGTCCTATCCATAGAATGAAGAGCTTCTAAAATCCGGGGAAGCTCTTCTGAACCAATGACGCTGACAAATTCTTCAGTATCCAGCACGTGAACGCCGACAATGGCCTCGCTTAATGGGTGGTTCTCGATTGGCTGTGAGGCAGAGATCCCTGTTAACAAACAATGCAATCCGTCCCATAATTTATCCATTTCATTAACGGGACAGCTATGATTTTCCATAAGCTCCTCAAGTCGCTTGACGATATGGAAATTATTTAACTCGGCAATTTCATCCGCTAAAGCATTGTTTAATGATAAGTAACTGGCCATAATTCCCATCGTGTATCTTCCCCTTTATTTTCTATCAATTATATCTCATCATTCAAAACGGGGCGTTTGGTCCGCCCCATTCCGATGAAAGGGAATTAGCACTAATTATTTCAAATCGTTATTTTATCATTTAGAAGAACGCTTGGCTGATCACAAGCTATTTTATAGACAAATTTTTTCCGTGCAATATGGTAACTTTTATCTTCTCCATAAAAGTTAATCTTCATTTGTTCTAATTCTTCATGGCGATATTCTGCTAATGGCTTTTCTTTTTCATCTCTTTCTCGTTCTGCTTGTTTATTTGCAATAATTTCATCATAAAGAGACGAAGATGCCCAATATTCAGCAACTTTTTGTATTTTTTCATTAAATTCTTGGACATTACCTTTAAAATAATCATCAATTAATCCGATTTCTTTTGCTTTTAATGTACTTAAGGCAGGACATGTTTCAGTAATTTCAAAAGCTAACTCTTTCCCCAAGCGTTTTGGTAATAAATACGTCCAATATTCTGAACCATATAGGTTCCCCATTTTTTTATAATGAGGATTTAAAACAACACCTTCTCTTGCAAAAATAAAATCACCTGTAAGACCTAGTATGACCCCTCCTGCACCGGCATTTCCTTGCATAGCAGTCATAACAATTTTGTCTGGTGAATTTAGAATTTCAAGAATCATGTCATCAATCGCATTAATATTTTCCCACGATTCATCCCCTTGATTTTCAGCATATTCAATAGTATTTAAGTGAATGCCATTAGACCAAAAATCATGTCCACCCATTAAAACTAATACTTTACTATTTTTTGTTTTCGCTTCTTTAATGGCTTGTTGAAGTTTCTTACAGTGTGAGGTGTGCATAGCGCCATTATAAAAATCAAAATGCAAGTACCCTACTTGATTTTTTTCTTTATAGTAGATTTCTCTGTATGTTCTTCCTTCAATATCGTCAAAAGGATTAATAGGTAATTCAGGAACATTCCTTAATAAATGTGCTAGAGCAAGTGATGCTGGTAACTTTATTCCACCTTTTTTCTTTACGTGACTAATCCAAACACTCCCATCAATCGTTCCTACACATACTGCATCATCACGATAGCCAAGAATTTCCCCACAATTCCCAACTATTCTGTCATCTACATGACAACCGAATAAATAGTACTCTTCACCGAATATAGTATCGAGAACGCCAGGGTTACTATCAGCAGCACGAATTTTTCTTGCAATAGTTTCAGAATTATCACTAAGCCAATGAATTCTACGGTCAGATTGTTTCATTGTTGGTAAAAGTGTACCTTTCACATTTGAATGATTATAATCTAATGGTTCAGGAAAATACTCTTCTTTTTGATACGCCTTAAACTTCTCCAATAAATCAAGTAATCCTTTTACAGCTGCATGTGTTGCTTCATGTCTGTATAGCGTGCTTTTACTAACTTCACGCATCGAATAATTATTTGTAGACCAAATATCTCCTGCATCCATTTCCTGCTCTGCTTGAAGTAGTGTAACTCCCCATTCTCTCTCCTGTCCCATGATCGCCCAATCAATAGAAGAAGGTCCTCTATCCCCTTTAATACCAGGGTGTACAATAATACATACATACTTCTTCCAAATTTCCTCTGGGATGGCAGTCTTCAGGAACGGACAGACAATCAAATCTGGTTTTGAAACTTCTATTGCTTGAATCATTGCGTCTATTGTTGTGGTAATATGAATATCCACTTCATATTTTCTATCTGTCAATTCAACGTAAAAACGTTGGCTCATGCTGTTATGTGCGGATGTTATAAATAATATTTTCATTTTAATCCTCCAATATCTTTCTATTAGGTAATGATAAACAAAATTTAACAGGGCTTGTTATTGTTTTTAGATACACAATGTATACCACATTGAACCAATGGCGTGCTTTTTATCTGATACTTGATTGGTCTTTTGGTTCGCATTAGAATTCCTAAATGGAGCCCTGCTTAAGTGATGATGAGTCATTTACTAGTTGACAATCATGCATCATGCAAGAGGGCATTTTCTTTTTCAAGCCCTGAAAAAAAGCGCCCTTTAATTAGGAAAATTTCCCAATGTTCTCATTTTATTTTTTCGAGGGATGTGAGTCAATGCAAGACATAAAATAAATACAATAAAAAACTTCAAAATTACAAAATTGACATATAATAGACAAATTATCAATAATAACCAATTTATAGACGTTGGAAATGTTGAAATATCAATAGTCTGAACTACTTTTCAGAAAAAGACTTTTTTGATCGTATTTTTATATAATCACTTTGATGAGTACGCTTTGGAAAAGTAAATTGGTTATAATTAAATCCACTAAGCTGAAGGCGTTTTAGTAAAAGCTTCTATTGCTGATGAGGGAAAATGGACAAAACTAGTCAAAACTTTAAAAAGTGCGAGAAATCAATTCCTGATTTCCCGCACTTTTCTGATTTTCTCACTAAATCTCTGCCTCTTTCCTTTACGAAAACAGATAGTTAGCTTTTACATATTAAACTTGCACCAACTGCAACGCCTTCTTTACCTCCTGTACATCTTTTGCTAATACGCTCTTCACATTCGATCCGAACCATTCCAATGATGCATCTACCTCCACGATTGAAAGTACTTCTGCTAGAAATTCATTATAATCAATTGCACCTTCAAACAATGGAACCATCCCTTCTCTCGACCCTGCTGCAGCATAAACATTGTTTGGAGCAAAAACATCGAGTTGTGTGCGTGAGGCAATATTTTTAAAGTGAAAATGTGAGATATAAGGACGAAGTTGCTTTGTGGCGGCAATAGGATTTATCCCTGATTCCCATATATGCAAAACGTCAAAGTTCACTCGTAGGCTTGAGTGATTCGTTTCTTCGAGTAACTGCATCGTTGAAGGTAGATTATCTGTCAATGTATTCGGATGCGTTTCAACAAGCAAATATTGTCCTTTTGACTTAAGATAATCACAGAGCATTCTTAGTCTGAAAATAAGTTCTTCCCTTTCTTTCCGACTCGTGTCTGAGCTGCCCTTCTTTCCTACAAATGTGCGAATCTTATTTGTTCCCCAGCGCCTGGCAAGGGCAGATAACTTCTCTGTTTCAGCCATCATCTCGGAAATTGGTGCTTCTAATGGCAAATAATCACTAAGCATACTCGTTTCTAAACCGTAGGAGCTTAGCCAATCTGCTCCATAATGAAGTTCATCTGCCAAGTTCTTTGCATGAGCACCCCACAGCTCGATTCCTTGAAAACCTTGATTTTTTGCAAATTGGGCTAATTGGTCAATGGAGTGGAGATGGTGCCGAAACGAGATTGTACAAATAGATAGTTTCATACTATAACCTCTTTCTTATGCTGTAATGTTAACCATGCTTCAAAACTTTCTTGTAATCCTTGCTTAATCTTGAACTCAAGGAGATTTTGTTCTTCTAACTTCACAAAAATATCTTTAGCTACTAATAAATCTTGTGTCATCGCAAGTTTCATCACTCGATACTGAATCGTTGTATAGCCATTTACTAAACGCTCAATATCATCACACCATTTGTCAAAGCTTTCCTCATCGCGGCCAAGTGCTTCCCAAAAAAATGCAAACGCATGTTCATACGCATATTTTCTGATCGCTATAACCGGCAATTGTTTTAATGCAGTCGGAAGTTTTGACATATTTTCTTTTTCTTTTCCTGCAAAATACTCTTTAATAATCTCGGTAATTGCATCGGTCAACGGATTACAATGCAGCTTTATACATGTATTAAAATAGGCTTCAACCGTCTCTGTAGTTGGCGCATTAATCGTCTCAGCATTAAAGTAATAACCACCTTCGACAGTTGGCTCTTGGATTGCAGCTAAAATTCTCTCTTTCGGTAAAATCCCTTCCCAGCGAAAATCAGGGTCATACATAAACCAATCTTCCTCATTTTCTGTTGATTCTAGCATCACATAATGAGGGAATGGACGTTGATGAAATTTATTCTCTCGCTCTGGAAGCATCGATAAATCTAGCATCACCATCACATGTTGATGTGGAGATTTATTCTCTAATAACTTTAGCAGTTTGTTTATATTGTCTTGTTTTGATTGCTTGTCGTCATACCATTTGTATAGCTTGATTCCATAGAGCATTTCATACCATATTTGAAAGAAATGATGATCAATTTGATCAGAGTGGTATGTTAGCACTCCATTATCGAGCACATCAAAATCTGCGTCCCATACCCCAAAATAGTAAGGCCTATGATCGACGCCTTCCGTTCTCTTAATAACCTCACAAACACAGCTTACAAAACAATGCACTTTTATCATTTTTAGCCTCCGATTATTCTACCTTTTGCTGTTTTTCTAAAAAGCTTGCCAGTGCTCCTACTGTTTTGAAATCTTTAGGAACGAGAACCTCATCAGGAATAGAAATGCCAAGATCCAACTCTATATGAAGAATCAGTTGAAGGACCATAATGGAGTCCATATACAAATCCTCATTTAATCGGGCATCTTCATTAAAAGAAGACAGTGTCTGCAACTCTAATGAATTTTCTAAAATATCATAGATGCTCTTGATCAATTGTTGTCGCGTCATACTGGTATGCCTCCAAGCTTTTTTCTACTTACTTTGCCATTCGGTAGCTTTTCAATTTCATGAACAAACACAAACTCCATCGGAATTTGATGTGGGGCGAGATATTTCCGGCACCATTCTCTAAGCTCCATATTATCTATCGGTTCGGTAGACACGTATTGTGCGCATACTCGCTCTCCTGATAAGTTGTCTTGTTTCTTATAAACGACTGCTTCGACTATTCTTGGGTCATTCATTAACACGGTTTCAACTTCTTGCGGATACACATTCAAGCCTGCTACATTAATCGTGTCATCCATTCTTGCAAGAAAAAAAAGAACATTATCTTCTATAAAGCCGAGATCTTTTGTATAAATTGTTTGTGTAGACGATTCAATGATAATTTCGCTCGGTGTTTGTTTGTCACCAGCTGTCACCTTCACATGAGGAAGGGGGTAGCCCATTTGTTTCGGATCTTTCACATTAGGATGAATCGCAACACACCCGGATTCTGAGCATCCATACTGCTGTAATACTTGGTTAGATTTCTCTCTTAATGATGTCAACCAACTGTGCGGCATCATAGTTCCTGACGTCATCACACGATCAAATTGTTGATCAATAGGTAATAATCGACTTAATGTATAAAGTAACGCTGGAGCCGCATAGAGTATGTGCTTAGGATATTCTTTTAGTTTTTTCAAAATATATTTAGGGTTACTGTTCGTAATAATAACTGGCTTTGCCCCCCTTCTTATGCAAGCCAAAACACCACAAATGAATCCATAAGAATGCGTAACCGGACAAGCGACAACAGAATTTGTCATGGAATCGACAGGTAAAGTCTCTACATAACTTGCAATTTCTTCTTCCACTGAACTCCACGTTCGTTCAATACATTTCGGGGCTCCTGTTGTACCTGAGCTCATTTGAACTAATACGCCTTCTTGGTTATTGGAATGATTTGATAGTTCGATGAAAGTATCAATCGATTGGAACATTAATAGATGACTACCTGCTGAAGAAGCTAGCCGTACAGCTCCCTCTTTTGGCGTCGCTGGATGGATTGGGACAACTGATCCACCTTTTTCGCGAATGTATAAACAAAGAGCTATATATTGGAAAGTGTCATCCGTACAAATAGCTAGTCTGCGATTGTTACACGCCCTTAGCTGCGGTAAGCTTTCATATATTTCAAATTGCTTCTCGATATCTTCTACTGTATAAAATTGATCATTGACATAAAACATCCTCATTTCCCCTTTTTATCTGCTTGCGCCAACGCATTGTTGACGATGTGTCGAAAATTACCTTCTTCTTGATTTTGAAGTTTCTTTGTTAGCAAAGATTCAACATAAATTTGTGTGCTAGTATGCTGAAGCTGTTCATTTCTTGAGCATAATGATGGAAAGCGTTCAAAGTGCTTTTGTATTCCGTCCTTAACTCGACTCCAAAAATGTGTTTCTGCAAATCCATACTGCTCTTCTAGCACATAAGATAGTTCACTTAAATGAAACACGAATAGTGTATCCATCGCTAACTCTCGTAAAGCCTCAACAGAAGACATCCAATAATAATGATCGACAGGTGCATCTTTAAAACGATCGTGTATCGTTTCAAAGTCTGGAATTAGGCTTCTGTCTGCAATGAATTCTTCCATATATTCGACACTGTCATGGAAATCCCTTAGTACAACCCGAGTCGGCCACCCATTTTGATGTAATAAAATCATATTTTGCGCATGGCCCTCAACCGCAATACCATGGACGACAAGCAGGTGCCACACAGGAATAACACTCACTTCGATCAAGCGTTTTACCCATTCCTCCGTTCCATATCGGCAAAGCCAATCATCAATAAATGGACGCCCATCTATCTCCATCATCATTAGTACCGTAAACGGTACCGCTTCCTCCTCATCCTTCATATACGAGCGCACGCTTTCTCGCCATATGGAGCCAAGCTGTCCTTCTAGTTTGCTATTATGTTTGTTTACATTCGGTTCAAAAATAATCCCTGCATATTCTTCCAGTACAACAAGAGACGCTTCCTCTCGTAAATAGGCGTCTAATTGAATCACCTGTTTAAGCCATGCTGAAATATGAGGAGCAGCACAAACAGCATGAGCATGTAACTTTCGTAATGAAGAGGTATTCACCATATTCATCGAGCATTTTAATTGCGCCTTTTTTGGATTTGTAAAATTCCATAATGTTCGCACTGATTGGGTTGCCCGATAGTAATCTCCTTGCACTTTTAGAGGTATTAGATCTTTTTGCTCCATTAAGCCAGCTAGTTCATGCTTCATGTTATGCCACTGCCAAGGATGAACAGGTAAAAACGTATATTCTTCAAATGTTCCATCGAAAACCGCTAGCGTTGCAAGAAGGTCTTCCCACAGCAAAAGCCCTAGCTCTCTTTTCCAAAAGTTCTCTTCCTCTTCAAGAACAGAGATTCGTACATAGCTTCTTCTCACTGCAACCCATTGCAGGGTAAATGATTGCTTTGCCTCGGGGCCATAGTGTTTATGGTCGTCGATCGTAAAACCGGTTCTGGATTTAAAACAAGGATGATATGGATGTCCTTCAATGATTTCTGATTCTAATTCTTCATAGCTCGAATTTCTTCTCGACGTCGGCATTTGGAGATGTCGATCATTCCATTCACATAGCTTACTCGTTAAATGAAGTTCTTTTAGTAATCGAACTTTGTCTCTATGAGTGGAAAGTAATTCATCAACTAGAGCCTCAAGCGTTGCCTCTAGTAACGTTTCCTCTTTTCCTACTAGAAAAATACTATCTCTCTGTATTCTGATGCGATCAAATGCCATTCTTCTTCCTTCACAACGATAGGTGCATTTCTGACCAACAAGCGTAAAAATGGAAGTCCATTTATCTAGACGAGTTTCTTCATATTTAATTAGTCCTTCAAAAATCATTGCTTCTACAAGTTGCCGCCTTACACGTAGCTCTCCTTGTTTAGAAGCTAAAGGCTGTAGCTGCTGCATACTCTGCCTCCTCATGCTGAAGAACGAACGGATTTGGAATTTTCGTATATACCGCTTGTTCAAGTTCGGCTTCTAGTTCATCTACATCGTGAAACCTTGTTAATAGATTTGCTTTAAACGCAAGCTCTTCTTGTTGTAAAATGTTACGAACGAATGCCTTCCCGAAACCTGTAAATTCTTTTTCTAACACGTGCAGTTGATCGGTAGACCACTTCAAAAGAATTTTTTCATCGATTAGCTGATCTGCTCCAAATCGAGAAATAACGGGAAACAATTGATTCATAAACAAATAATATGTAAATCTATCTTGAATAAGGGAATCTTCGTAAAATAGCTCAGCTGTTTCATGTAAAGAAGGCTCTATTGAAAGAAGTTCTTCTTTATATGCCTTTGATAAGTAATATCCTTGGTTATCACGATAATAATAAGTAGTTGGATAACCTGAAGAAATGTTTAACAGACTATTTTGCTGGTGTGCTTCGAGAGCTATTCCATGCTCATCGTATAATCTTAATAATGATTCAATAGCACATTTCCAATAGACTTTAAACCAATCTAAACTCACACTCTCTAAAGAGCGAAATTCAGATTGTGAGATTGTCATAATGAGCTGACACAATTTTGATTTTTCATTTGGTAAGGGCTCTTGCACGAGAGTAGCGATCATACATATTCCTTCATCATATCCTTTAGGAAATACGTTTGAGCGAAAAATAACCTCAAACCCTGATTCCGTCTGATTTGGGAACTCTACAGTCATATAGGCTGGGTCATCAATCATCCGGAAATATGGATAATTTTGCAAGAAATTAATCTTATTCATTAACCGAGCCATAACAATTCCAGCTTTTAGTTCATGTGTTCTATTTATCCTCAACGAATTCGTTATTTTTACAGGAATTGAAAACTTATACATCATCTCTTCATTTGGGCTATATACTGTTCTTATCGAAGAGGTTGCTGTATACAATGCCCCAAGCGCACCTTCGTATTTTATCAATCCTTCAGCAAGTGCTTTTTTTACATACTGTTGCTGTAAAAGCCACTGTGCTTGAAGCGGATGCATCGGAATGAGGCAATCTTTCTTTGACATAACAAAATCAGGTTGTGATTTTGTTAAAGACTGATAAATGAGTTCACTCGCACTTTTTTCTAATACAGAGGACTCTTTCACAATTTTAGGGTCGACACGAAAATAGTGAAGTTGGAAAGATCCTTGTAGCTCTGGAGCAAAACTCATTTGTTGCCAATTTGCCATACCTTGTCTGCTTTTAGGTGTCGGATGAAGCCAATGTCCAAATAAGAGAGACTGCTCAGCTTCAATAAATGTAGCGTTTGCTCCATGTTGTTTCTTATCTTTCAAACTGTTTTCAATATAATTTGCCATTGTTTGATAGCTCTCAATGATGCGCAAAATAAGTTCATCAAAATGGGGAGAAAATTCAGGACATCCATCCGCCTTCGCCATTAAATGTAGCTCTTGAATGAGCATGATGAGTATCGTTAATTTATCTTCGACAAGCCATTGTTTTTTATTCGTACAATACTTCAACGAAACACCAAATTTATGTCTTCCAACAAGAGATTTGTATTCCACACCTAATGCAATACGGGTGTTTTGTATCGGCAACTCAAGCTCTAACATATGTCCCTCTGTAATCAGGATAGTTAGTCTCCGTTCTGTTATCCACTCCTCCTTTTCGATCCAATGTCCGCTATTCACTTCTCGTATATAACAATTCATAAACGCCTGAAACGTTGCATTTTCTGCAATCTGTTTAGCAATCTGTTGCATGTAATTAGCCATCCTTTCACAGAATCTTCTAGCCAGTAAATGAAAATTGTTCTCACCGTTTGTTAAAAAAATTTGTCTTCCTCGCTAGAAAGACAGATAATAAGAAAAAAATGGAAATAAATGTGTGGCTGACGAATGGTACACATTCCTAATAATTAAAAGAACATTAAAAATTTATAGGATGATATGTACGCGATGTGATTGATAATGATTATCATTTTCAACTATATTTACATAATACAGGAAATTCATAATTGGTCAAATGTCTAAAGACCTATATAGCAATACAGTCATCGAAATATGTAAAACTGTAGCAGCAAAGATTTTTTCTTCTATCATTTATCCGATTTATTGATTTGTGATCTATTGTGACGACAAAATATTACAAGGAGAAAACGCTATCTCGGAATGAATGTACTTTTGTTTTTGTATACCCATAATTTTTTTATTAAGACGATTTGTCAAATTAAGTGCAACAATTGCTCATTAAAAGCCTCGTTTGCAGTTTTCCAACCAAGACATTTTCTTGGTCGGCTGTTGATAT
>NZ_JBIWGL010000015.1:0-123127 GCF_044763535.1 Lysinibacillus sp. NPDC095746 | reverse complement strand
TCGCTGATAAGTCGCCGGAAATCGCTGATAAAAGACTTAGAATCGCTGATAAGTCGCCGGAAATCGCTGATAAAAGACTTAGAATCGCTGATAAGCGCCGGAAATCGCTGATAAAAGACTTAGAATCGCTGATAAGTCGCCGGAAATCGCTGATAAAAGACTTAGAATCGCTGATAAGTCGCCGGAAATCGCTGATAAAAGACTCGGAATCGCTGATAAGTCGCCGGAAATCGCAGATAAAAGACTTAGAATCGCTGATAAGCGCCGGAAATCGCTGATAAAAAACTTAGAATCGCTGATAAGTCCCGAAAAATCGCTAATAGAAGTCTGAGATACAGATTATATTATAGTGCTGCATTCATCCCTGCAATACGTCCTGTAACGAGTGCTGACGTTATATTATAGCCACCTGTGTAGCCGTGAATATCAAGTATTTCTCCGCAGAAAAATAAACCAGCTTTTTTCTTTGAAGCCATTGTCTTTGGTTCAATCTCTTTAACAGAGACGCCACCTCCAGTGACGAATGCCTTTTCAAGGGATTGCGTACCACTAACTGTCATTGTGAAATTGACGAGTAGTTTAGCTAAATTGCGGATTTTTTCCTGTGATAATTCAGTACCTGTCAATTGTACATCGATGTCTACACGTTCACATAAAAATAGCAGCCAGCTTTCAGGTGCAATTCCTTTCCAAACATTTTTCACCGCTTTTTTTGGATCTTCTTTAATGAGTTTGTTTAAATATTGCAGACATGTTTCTTCATTATAATCAACAAGAGTTTGAATACGCATTGTCACAGGCTCGTAACCGGTTTTCATTAATTCTTTCACGACAAATTGACTGCAACGCAAAACAGCAGGACCGCTTAATCCGAAATGAGTAAAGAGCATGTCCATTTGATGTGTTACGAGCACCTTGCCCTTTTTGTTTAAAACAGAGACTGCGACATTTCTTAGAGCAAGTCCTTGTAGCTCACGAGCTTGAATAAAATCCTCTTTTGATAGTACAGGAACCTCAGTAGGGAAAAGAGTTGTAATTGTATGGCCAGCACGCTCTGCCCATGGATAACCATCGCCTGTTGAGCCTGTTTGTGGAACAGCTTTCCCACCAACGGCAACGACTACCGCCTTACTACGAATTTCTGTGCCATCTGTAAGACGTACCCCAAGAATTTTTTCCTCATCCATTAGAAGTTTATTAACGGGTGTGTTTAAGCGAACTTCAACATGTAGTCTCTGAAGCTGACGAATAAGTGCATCTACAACATCTTGCGCGCGATTAGACACAGGGAACATACGCCCATGATCTTCCTCTTTTAATGCCACGCCAAGGCCTTCGAAAAATGCGATAATATCTTCGTTATTGTAAACCGTGAATGGGCTGTAAAGAAAACGGCCGTTCCCAGGTATGTGCTTAACGATTTCTTCAACTGGTAAACGGTTTGTGACATTACAGCGACCACCGCCTGAAATGGCCAGTTTTTTGCCAAGCTTCGTCCCTTTTTCTAGTAATAATACTTTCTTTTTTTGCTCTCCAGCAGCGATAGCAGCCATTAAACCGGATGGGCCACCACCGATAACGATAACATCGTACATATATTTAAACTCACTTTCTTATCAAATTAGGAATCTTTCCTATTATACATGAAGTCTATATGAGGGGCTTCTTTCACATTGAAAATAAAACAAAAGTATTTTATAATGCTTTATCTTCTACTTTAAGTAGCTCGACCCATAACGTGGAGTTGATTTCCGTTCCGACTAGGCGCTTTCCTGGGGGCGTCCGATGAGCCGCTTCGCTTCGCTGCAGGGTCTCATCTGTAACGCTAATCCCCAAGGAGTCGCCTAGTCTCCACTACAATCAACTTATACACATGACATACTTTTTAATACAATGTCATCTAAAACTTTCGGTGATGAGCTTTCAAGTGTGAAATTTAGATGGAAGATGGAAAATTAAAGTGTTTTTAAATGAGATAATGTGCTCGTTGTTTGAACGAATAATCAGTGTAGGAGAACCTCACTGATGAAAGTTTTGCAATATCTGTATTGTCTGTATGAAATGAATGTCTTTTCATGCTATTATGGTAAAGGTTAAGCACTAAATTATGAGGTGAAAAATAGAATGTGCGGATTTATAGGCTATATTAATGGAACAAATGTGATCGATCATCATCAAACGATCGAAAATATGATGAATACAATTATTCACCGTGGACCAGACAGCGGTGGGATTCATAGTGATGATAAAGTAACGTTAGGATTCCGTCGATTAAGTATTATCGACTTATCAGACGTGGCAAATCAGCCGTTGTACAGTGCGGATGGTAACATCGTTCTCGTATTTAATGGAGAGATCTTTAACTTCCAAGAGCTGCGTGCTGATTTGGTTGAAAAAGGTCACAACTTTAAAACACACTCTGATAGTGAAGTTATTATTTATGGTTATGTTGAATATGGCGTAGAATTTGTCAAAAAGCTTCGCGGGATGTTCGCATTCTGTATTTGGGATAAAAAGAATGATTTGCAATTCATCGCTCGTGATGGCTTTGGTATTAAGCCACTGTATTATACAGAAAACACTACAGATGGTACTTTTATTTTCGGTTCAGAAATTAAATCATTTTTACCACACCCATCATTTATTAAAGAATTAAATAAAAATGCGCTACGTCCGTATTTGACGTTCCAATACTCTTCAATGGACGAAACGTTCTTTAAAGGTGTGTACAAATTACAACCAGCACACTATATGCTTATTCAAAATGGACAAAAGCAAATTGTGCAGTATTGGGATAAAAAATTCCATGCAAAAGAAGCTCCAATTGAAAAATATGTTGAAGAAATTCGTACGACAGTAAGAGAATCAGTAGATGCGCATCAAATAAGCGATGTAAAGGTTGGTTCTTTCTTATCAGGTGGTATTGATTCAAGTTATATTACTTCATTATTACGCCCTGATAAATCCTTCTCTGTTGGTTTCTCTGACTATGAGGATATGTTTAATGAAACAAATTTAGCAAAAGATTTATCTGACACATTAAATATTCAAAATGAGCGTAAATATATTTCGGCAGATGAGTGTTTTGAAGCATTACCAAAAATTCAGTGGCATATGGACGAGCCACAATCGAACCCATCTTCTGTCCCACTTTACTTCCTTTCTGAGTTAGCATCGAAGGATGTAACAGTAGTACTTTCAGGTGAAGGTGCGGATGAAATTTTCGGTGGTTACTCATGGTACCAAAACTCTGGCAAAATGCAAAAATATGAGAAAGTTCCATTTGGTATTCGTAAAGCGTTACGTGGCTTAGCAGAGGCGTTACCTAAAAATCAATATACACACTTCCTTATTAAAGGTGGTCAAACCGTAGAAGAACGCTTCATTGGGGAAGCGGTTGTATGGGACGAAGAAGATGCATTAAATGTTTTGAAACCGGATTATAAAAATGGTCCGTCTGTAAAATCCATTACAAAACGCATTTACGATGAAGTTCCAGGTGATGATGATGTTACTAAAATGCAGTATCTTGATTTAAATCTTTGGATGCCAGGCGATATTTTATTAAAAGCAGATAAAATGAGTATGGCCCATTCTATTGAATTACGTGTTCCATTTTTAGATAAAGAAGTGATGGAATTAGCGAAAAACATTCCATCGAAATATCGCGTAAATGACATTGATACGAAATACGTTCTTCGTCAAGCTGCACATCAGGAATTACCTGAAGAATGGGCAAAACGTCCAAAGCTTGGCTTCCCAGTACCAATTCGTCACTGGCTACGTGAAGAAAAGTATTATAAGATGGTAAAAGAAATGTTTACAACTGACTTTGCCAATGAATTCTTTGATACTAAACAATTAGTAGGCTACCTCGATGAGCACTATGAAGAAAAAGCAAATCGTGGCCGTTATATTTGGACAGCCTATGTGTTCTTAGTATGGTATAAACAATTTTTCGTAGATATGAAATAGAGCAGTATCAAATCGGTGGGGGTTTTCTGAATCTCCACCGATTATTTTGAGCCTTCTACTTTCTATGGGAAGGGCACAGCCACTATTTTTTTATAGAGCTTCTAGAACTTTTTAATGTATTTGTGCGTCTGTTTACCTATAAATATGTTAAGATTACAGTTGGTTTACTTATTTAATATTTTGCGATGGTATGCTTTCTAGTATTCTGCTGAATTTTTTATGGCGGTAGAATTAGGATTTAAATAGTAAAGAAAGCTACGTTTGAAACAATCCTGAAAAAGGGCTCGGGTAGCGGAAGAAACCGCTCAGGTAGCAAAAAAGGACTGTTCAAGAATCAGGTTAAATCTCATTTTGAAAAACGCATGCCCTGCTGTATGGGAATAAATACCTTTAATAGCAAATGTTTATAAGTGTTTTGGTAATGAAAATATTGATTTTACGATGAATGGATGGGTACGATGTCCAATTTAATGAAAGGTACTGCGATATTAACAATGGGAATGTTTTTATCGAAGGTGCTCGGATTAATTTATATTTTTCCTTTTTATGCGATTGTAGGTGAGGAAAATGTTGCTCTCTATCAATATGCATATATTCCCTATTCGATAATGCTAGCAATAGCCATCTCAGGTGCGCCAATTGCTGTATCCAAGTTTGTTTCTAAATACAATGCATTGGGTGATTATCAATCAGGCCGCAAGCTAATGAAATCTGGCATACTTATTATGATGTGTACGGGGTTAGCTGCGTTTATTGTTCTCTTTATATTAGCCACGCCAATAGCGGGGCTTGTTATTAAAAGTGATGAACAGGCATTTACGGTAGAGCAAATTGCTTCAGTTATTCGCTGGGTGAGTTTTGCGCTAATTGTCGTGCCATTTATGAGCCTCTGGCGTGGATTTTTCCAAGGCTATGACAAAATGGAGCCTACAGCGGTTTCTCAGTTAGTGGAGCAAATTGTTCGCATTGTTGTGTTATTGGGTGGTTCTTTCTTAGTTGTGGTAGTTTTCAAAGGGACACCAGAAACAGCTGTTTCCTTTGCAGTATTTGCTGCATTTATTGGGGCAATTGGTGGGTTGCTAGTACTTTATTATTATTGGAAGAAGTATCAACCTGAATTTGATTTACTGCGCAGTCAAAGTGTGACGTCTACACAGCTACCAATGTCCAACATCTATAAAGAAGTAATTACGTATTCAATTCCAATGGTATTTGTAGGCGTAGCCAATCCGTTGTTCCAATTAGTAGATATGCTAACATTTAATGGAGCTATGATATCGATAGGCTTAGCGGAAGTAACAGATAAGTATTTATCAATGATTAACTTTACAACACAAAAGGTTGTCATTATCCCAGTAATGTTAGCTACAGGTTTTTCGTCGGCACTAGTACCGACGATTACAAAGTACTTTACGCAAGGTGAATATTTATCGCTACGACATGCAATGGATAAAACATATCAAATATTAATTTTTATTACATTGCCTGCGGTAGTTGGAATTTCATTGTTATCGAATGAAATTTACTTTATGCTCTATACTGAAAGTGAGATGGGGGCTATGATTTTAGCCCATTATGCACCTGTTGCTATTTTATTTGCATTATTCCAAGTCACGGCAGCTCTTTTACAGGGCATTGACTTCCAAAAGTGGATTGTCTTAAGCTTATTAACTGGAATTTTCGTCAAGCTAGCGATTAACATTCCGTTAATTCGTTGGATGGAGGCAGATGGCGCACTTCTCGCTACAGCTATTGGCTATAGTGTTTCAATTATTATTAATATGCTAGTGTTAAGAAAAACACTGAACTATAGATCTGAAATGGTTATTCGTCGTGTCATGCTCATTTCTCTTTTGACAGCGGCAATGGCGGTAAGTGTACTAATCGTTCATAAACTTTTAGTGTTATTAATGGGACCAGTAAGTAGTAAATTCTCTGCATTAGTTTATTCTGTTATTTGTGCTGGAGTAGGTGTAGCAGTATATGGCTATTTGTCTTTACGCCTAGGCTTAGCACAAAAGCTTCTCGGTGAACGATTGACAAGATTTACAAACAAACTAGGGCTTAAATAGGAGGTACTAATGCGTTTAGATAAATTACTGTCGAATATGGGTTACGGGTCACGCAAGGAAGTTAAGCAGCTTCTAAAGCAAAAAGCAGTGACAGTAGATGGTGCATATGCGAAGGATGCAGCATTACATGTTGATCCTGACAAGCAGGATGTCTCCGTATTTGGTGAACGTGTGAACTATACAGAATTTGTATACTTTATGATGAATAAACCTCCTGGAGTTATTTCTGCAACGGAAGATTTACGAGATGAAACTGTCATCGATTTGTTAGATCCATTACACCAACATTTTCAGCCTTTCCCTGTAGGTCGCCTAGATAAAGATACAGAGGGATTATTGTTGATCACAAATGATGGCATATTAGCACATAATTTATTGTCACCTAAAAAACATGTGCCGAAGGTTTACTATGCACAAATAGAAGGAATTGTGACTGAGGATGACTGTGAGAAGTTTGCTCAAGGTGTTGAGTTAGATGATGGTTATGTAACAAAACCCGGAGAGCTCATCATATTAAAATCCGCTCAGCAATCAGAAATTGAGTTAACGATTCAAGAAGGAAAGTTTCATCAGGTGAAGCGTATGTTTGAGTCTGTTGGTAAACGTGTAACGTATTTAAAACGCCTATCGATGGGCAGCCTAAAGCTAGATGACAATCTAGAGTTAGGTGAATATCGAGCATTAACGGCCGAAGAACTAGCTTGCTTACAAAATAGGGATTAAGGAATTCCTCGATGCTAATATAGATTAGTATCGAGGCATTTTTTATATACATAGTTATACCGGTAACTGTATAATTGAAATAACTTTTGTGTAAAAAGCTATTTAGTCTAACGTACTAATAAATCTCTAAATGTTTCAGAAAATCTGATGGTGAAAATAAGTAGAGGACAAGTTAATGAAAAACCTAAGAATTAAATTATTAATATCTTTATTTGCCTTTGCATTAATACTAGTTGGTGTTATTTTTTACGTTAATAGGCAAATACTTACTGAAGATATGAAAAAACAAGAAGTCATGAATAGAACATTAATTGAAAATCATATTCTTAAGGATATGCAGGCTGTAGATAATGCACATTTTTATTTTGATAAAAATCTCTCTGAAAAAATGGAAGAAGTACTACGAAAACTAATTACTTATTATAAAGAAAATCCACATATAGCGAAGTGGGATTTACAGAAAATAAAAAGCGAAAATGACATGGACGTGTACATACTCGACCAATCAAATACCGTAATTTATACTACTTTTGAAAAAGATAAAGGATTAGCTTTTTCAGAATGTTGCCACCGTTTTTCTACTTTACTAGACGAACGTCGAGCAAGCGGAGAATACTACTCTGATGGTATAGATATTTCAACAACTACTGGGGGATATCGAAAATTTGGCTATTTAGCAACATCTGACAAGAAATATTTATTTGAGGTAGGTATAGACTTACTTGATGATCCTGTATTCCAAACGTTTAACTTCGGAAAAACTGCTGACTATTTAATAGATAAATATGCAGATTTGATAGAAGTACAAACGATAAATGCGGGTGGTGTTTTCTTTGATGATTCTAAAGCTAAAAAAATAACTGTAAATGATAAATCGAAAATGTTTCAAGAGCATTTTGAGCTAGCAAAAAAAACGATGAAACCAACGGAATATCAAACGGAGTTTAAAAATGGTTATATCGAAAAATACCGTTTTATACCTTACGAAGCTGAAGCGGTTCGGGGAGAATCCACTAGAAGAGTTGTATATGTGAAATATGGTAATTTCACAGAAATAAGAGCGCTAACTAAAAATATAAAGCAGTTTCGAGTATTGCTTTGTATTGCTTTAGTAACTTCGTTCATCATGTTACTAGTCATCAACAAACTCCTTTCCAAAACGATTCATCTTGCAACATATGATCCTTTAACAAATGTTTATAATCGTGCTACCTATGTTAGTAAAATGGATAAGTTATTAAGACAAAGGAAGACGAATCAACCTGGTTTATTGCTGTTAGATTTAGATAATTTTAAACAAGTAAATGATCGGTTTGGACATGTTGAAGGTGATAAAATTCTGATTGAAACAGCAAGAACATTAAAGCAAGAAGTAGGGAAAAATGGCTTTGTTGTAAGATTTGGTGGCGATGAATTTGCAATTGTTTTATATGATACGAAGGATGAAAGTATGGGGAAATTAGCAAATTCCATTTTGGAGAAAATTCATCACTTGAAGTATGAGGATAATGTTTCTATTGATAGATGGTCTGTACTTTCAGTAAGTATGGGCGGAGCTATTTGCATTCATCCAGATGAGTCAGAAAGAAGCTTATTTGAGCGTGCAGATAATGCGTTGTATCAATCGAAAAATGCTGGTAAAGACCAATACACCAGTTATGAAGAAGCTCCTGCTAATAAAGAAAGCTAATGCCACTTCGAATTTTTAAGGATAACATAATATACTCGCTCCATTTTTATTAGTGAGTCCAAGCAAGAAGTTAAAGCCTCCGAACGCCATTTGCCGAGGCATAATTGATGGGCTTGAGATTCACTTTAGAAATGGAGCGATTTTTTGCCGTTAAAGTCCGTAAAAGGTTACATTATATTGGCTCATCACCAAAAGCTGTGGATGATATTAGTTAAAACAGATGCCATGTATATTAGTTGGGATGAGCACTTTATTCATGGTGCGTCTTAAGCTTTGATCTATAAAATATACAACTGCATAAAACTAGGAAAGCAATGACTGCAAACATTGCATTCATATAATGTGTTAACAGCCACCCACCAATAATTGGTCCAATAAATCCACCTAAATTTTTAAATTGAGCTGCTCCTAAATAGGTTCCCTTTTGTGTATCAGGCGCAATTTCATCAATCATGACACTCATCGTTGGAAAGGCGAAAATTTCACCAATCGTGAATATAATCATAGCGATAATATATAACGAATAGTTAGTTGAGAAGCCGAATAATAAAAGACCAAATGCCAAAAACAAAATCCCTACTAATAGAGTAGCTGTGGATGAAAAACGTTCCGAAAGTATGCTAATCGGTAATTGTAGTAATAACACAACTGCTGCATTTAGTGAGATTAGTAGAGAATAGAGCTTAGTTCCATCTTCAATTTTAAGTTCAATGATTTGTGGCAGTGTTGAATCAAATTGAGAATAACCGATATTTATTAAAATTGCCCCTAAAATAAAGCTTAGTAATACACGATTCGTTAATAGAATCGTAAAGGTTTGCAGTATTTTAGTTGGTGTTGAAGCTTTTGGTTGTTGCATTTTATAGCGATTTAACACGAAAAATAAAAATACGGCGTAAATAATATACATAGTCCCTGTCAGCATGAATGGAATACTTGGGCTGGACAATTGAGAAATATAAACACCAATAATAGGGCCGATTACAGCCGCTATGTTAATGGCTGTGTAACGAAACGAATATAATCTTTTCCGTTTATCTGCAGGAGTAAAATCAATCATTAATGCCTGTGTTGAGGGTTCAAAGAAGGAGCGACATAAGCCATTAAGGGCGTTCAATGCTACAAAGAACCAAATCGTTTGTGCTGTTGCAAAGCCAAAGAACACAATACTCCAAACAATAATCGTAAGTAAAATGACGTTTTTTCTACCAAAGCGGTCTGTTAAATAACCACCGAAGAACCCGCCTACAGTGGAGATTAACGGTGCAATACCAACCGTTAAACCTATTTGTAAAGGGGATGCTTCTATCTCATTATGTAGGTAAATTGCTAAAAAGGGCATTGCCATAAAACTTGCAATACGTGTGAAAATAGTTCCTCCTAAAATAATCCAAACTAGTGGGTGAAACAGTTTGGGAAGTTTCATAGAATCGTCCTCTCGAAATGAAGAATGTTTCGATTTTAACGGATTGTTAAACAATTGTAAATAGTGGGAAAATATTCAGAGATAACGCCAAGGAAACAAATTTTATAAAAATACAGTAATTTTTAGAGTGGTGGTTTGAACAGAAAACATCTGATGTTCAGGAACATCTATAAAAATTATTAAATGCTATGTTAATAGTGAAGTGCATGAAATTTCGGAATTTGTGAATATTTATTATTTTATTTTTTAAAGATATAGGCATGGTGTTTTTTTTGATAGATGATAGAAAACAAAAGGCTGTTTTCGTATTACAGTGTGCTATTCAACTCCCATGAAAAGACGAAATAATCTTTCATTCTCTGTAGTGTATCGCTGGTTTTTGCGCTCCATGGATAGCTAATGGGCAAGGATAGTTAAATAAAAGCGGTTGTATTATTATGGTAAAATTGATTGAAAGGGAGGGCTGTCAAAATGAATTTTTCAGGGGATGCGGTAGGTATGGTAGGAGCGTTGTTTGCGTTAATACCTATTTTGTTAGTAGCTTTAGTATTAAGATGGGTTAGAATCATTCGAGTGAATAGTGAAATTCAAATTGAACAAAACAAAGAAATTATTTCTTTACTTAAAGAAATGACTAAGAAAAATTAAAAAGCGATAAATAGATGGGTAATTGAAGAAGTGCAGTTGTCTTATTCGCTAACAGGGTGCTTCGCATAAAATTGGATTCGCTACATAACATTTTGTAAATCTTTTAGAGCCAAACAAAAAAAGAATGACCACGACGAAAGGTCATTCTTTTTCCATACAAGATGCTTTACGTGTTACACGTAAAAACTAAGACGTCAATTTTACTTTTTTCTTCGTCGTTGTCCATTTGCCTCGACTTGGACTCATTACCAAATCGTTAAAGGCTAACACGTTCAAATCTCTTTGAACGGTGCGAGGAGTGATACTAAACTCTTCGACTAAATCCTGTGTAGACACGGTTCCTTTGTCTAAAATAAACATGTACACGTCTTTAATACGATTAAGCATTCGATCAGTAGTTGGTTTCATAAATGAACCACTCCTTCATCTTAATTCTCTTGGCAAAGACTAGCGGACGACAATATGTGCGGAGTGCACTTAGGCTAATAAGTAGCTGCCTTAGACATCCCCTTTTCTAATTTTATATTCAGAAAAATCATTCTGATAAATTCATTATATAGAAAAGCTAGTCAATTTTCTAGTGAATGCAAGGGAAATTTACAATTAAGACATAAAATTTTCACTGTATTTTGTGGGAATAAGTGAAAAACGTGCTATATGTGGTATTGTCCGAAGTAAGATTTTGAAAAGGTTGTAAGAAAGATGATTGTAATTTATGTTGTAAAGAGTAGAATAATGTTAATACATTGAAGGAGGTACATCGTATGGATTGGTTACAAGCTGCAAAGGAAAGGCAAGATGAATTGATACAAGAGTTACAGGAGCTTGTGCAAATAAATAGTGTTCTCGATGAGAATACGATCACTACTGAAGTACCTTTTGGTGATGGTCCACTAAAGGCTCTTGAATGGTTATTAGCAAAAGGCCAAGTTGAAGGGCTGCAAACGAAAAATATTGATAATTATGCAGGTCATATACAGATGGGTGAAGGCGATGATTTATTAGGTATTTTATGTCATGTTGACGTAGTACCGGTTGGTGATGAAACAGATTGGACATACCCACCCTTTAGCGGCACTGTAGCAGATGGTAAGCTATTTGCTCGTGGCGCAATAGATGATAAAGGCCCAACAATTGCGGCATGGATGGCCATGAAACTTGTCAAAGATGCAGGCATTAAGCTTCATAAAAGAGTACGTATGATAATTGGTACGGATGAAGAAACAGGCTTCCGCTGTGTCGACCACTATTTTAAACATGAGGAAATGCCGACGATTGGATTTGCACCAGATGCGGATTTCCCGCTCATCAATGCTGAAAAAGGCATTGCAGAGCTAGTGTTCTCTCAAAATAAAACAGGTGATGCTTCGAAAGAACAGCTATTACTATTTAATGCTGGAAAGCGACCAAATATGGTACCTGATTTTGCAAAAGCAACAGTGCAGTTTGTTTCCCCACAATTTGCACAGAATTTTCACACATTTTTAAGCGAAAATCAGCTAGAAGGCTCTTTATTAATCGAGGGTTCTCGCTATATAATAACTATCAAAGGTAAAGCAGCTCATGCAATGGAGCCGGAAAAAGGTGTCAATGCAGCTGTTTATCTTACAGCATTTTTACAACAAGAGTTGACGACAGAGGCAAGTAAACAATTTGTCGACTTTATCGCAGATGTTTTTTATCAAGACCATTATGGTCACAAGCTTAATTTACAATTTGAGGACGAAATGTCTGGTAAAACTACATTGAATCCAGGTATTGTAACTTATGATGTGGCGAAAGGTGGTAGCATGGTTATTAGCATGCGCTATTCTGTTACATATCCATTTGATGAAAAAATCACAGAAGCACAACGCTTAGCTGTGGCAAAAGGATTTTCATTGGATATTCAGGATGACTCAAAGCCTCATTATGTAAGCGAGGACGATGCATTTATCCAGACGCTAGCAAATATTTATAGACGTCAAACAGGAGATTATGAAACGCCTTTACTTTCTACAGGTGGTGGTACGTATGCACGTGTGATGAAAAAAGGTGTGGCATTTGGCATGCTGTTCCCGGGTGAACCTGATGTAGCGCATCGTGCGGATGAGTTTGTCGTCATTGAAAATCTCATAAAAGCAACAGCAATCTATGCTGAAGCAATTGTTGAACTTGCGGGAAACAAATAAATTAAATATGAAAAGGATGAACGAAGCATGGCATATTCATTATGGAATGATCAAATCGTTGAAGAAGGATCAATTACAGTATCTCCAGAAGACAGAGGTTACCAATTTGGTGACGGCATTTATGAAGTAATTAAAGTTTATAACGGAAACATGTTCACAGCACAAGAACATATTGATCGTTTCTATGCGAGTGCCGAAAAAATTCGTCTTGTCATTCCGTATACTAAAGACGTATTGCACAAATTATTACATGATCTTATTGAAAAAAATAATTTGGAAACGGGCCATATTTATTTCCAAATTACACGAGGTACAACATCTCGTAATCATATTTTCCCAGATGCAAGTGTTCCAGCTGTATTAACAGGGAATGTTAAAGCTGGCGAGCGTTCATATGAAAACTTTGAAAAAGGTGTTAAGGCTACCTTTGTTGAGGATATTCGCTGGTTACGTTGTGATATTAAATCATTAAATTTATTAGGTGCTGTACTGGCGAAACAGGAAGCATCTGAAAAAGGCTGCTATGAAGCTATTTTACATCGCGGTGACATCGTAACAGAATGTTCATCAGCAAATGTTTACGGCATTAAAGATGGTAAGCTTTATACACACCCTGCTAATAACTTCATTTTAAACGGTATTACACGCCAAGTTATTTTAAAATGTGCTGAGGAAATTAATTTACCAGTTGTTGAAGAACCGATGACGAAGGCTGATGTATTAACAATGGATGAGGTAATTGTGTCATCTGTATCTTCGGAAGTAACACCTGTTATCGATGTGGATGGTAACAAAATTGGAGCTGGAGTTCCTGGGGAATGGACTCGTAAATTACAGCAAGCATTCGAAGCAAAATTACCACTTTCTATTAATGCAAAATAAATAAATCCTTTAAGAGAACTACCTAAACTTGGGTAGTTCTCTTTTTCTATAGAACAAATTATGGATGTTTTATCGTGAAACGTCATGTAAAATAAAAAGGATGAAAGCAGTTGTAGAATGATTGCTATCGGAATTTAAGGTTAAAGAGCAAATGTCGATGTAATGAATGCAAATGTCTATTTCTCTTCATTGAGTAATTTTTTATGTAGCGACCGTTACAACTACATTATGCCAAGGAGAAAATTGATACTTCGATTTGCCTTCCAAGCAGTAGTAGGGAAATTAGCAAATTAGATATAGGGCGAGAGTAAGATTGGAGTGACCAAAACACATGGCACAATTGGTGAAAATACAAGATTATATTTCACGCTATCAAATTGATTTAGCAAGATATCCAACTCAATTTGTACGCTTAAAGAAAAGTCAATGGGAGCGTGTTAAGCGACAGTGGGAGTTAGGAGAAGAAATTAGTGAGTGGCAACATACCGACGACGACTCAGAAAATGATTCTTTTACAGAAAAAGAGAGATTCTCTTTATTCAAAAAGATATTTGCAGGTCGTCAGAAGGAAGAAAATGTGGACGTTGAACAGATAGAAATATCGAATGAACTAATAAGTGATGAAGATATCATACCTGAAGAAGAAACGACTTTAACATTTGAACCGAAAATTGTCTATGCACCGCAATCAATTCATGAATTAAAACGAATGTTTATCGATCAATTTTTCCATTTTCAAATGAAATGGGCAAGTTCAACATTACGTGAAAAGTCGTATGTAGATCCTCGTTTTATGCGTGATCCATTACTACGAAATTTATTGCAAAAATTACCGGACAATTATTTGCTTTTTTACTATCCTATTTTACAAATTAGAAAAGCACCCATAGAGCTTGATGTCGTATTAATGTCACCGACAGAATGTATTTGTATAACTGTGCTGGAAGCAGAAAATCAAGCTGTTTATGTAGGAGGCAGTGAGCGATTCTGGATAAAAAAAGTAGGAACGAAGGATTCAAAAGTCCTTAATCCAATGATAAGTTTAAATCGTATGGAGTCTGTATTAACGCAATTATTTACGCAGGACGATATAAATATGCCAATTCGTAAAGTCATATTAACACAGAATGGCTATTTCGATTATCCAGGATCACCTTACGGAATTCAATTTGTGGATCGTCGAAATTATGGAGAGTGGATGGAGCATTTAAAGAAAGTATCCTCTCCTATGAAACATATGCAAATTCGTGCTTCTCAAACGATTTTAAACAACGTACAAACAACATCTTTTAATCGAGATATTTGGAAGCAATCTTCTCAACCAGCCGGGGATTAGTGAATGCGAGTATTATTTATTGTGAATGAAGCAGCAGGGCACGGCAAAGGTAAGAAAGTCTGGCATCACCTGCAACGACAATTATCAATGAATTATGAAGTCGCCTTTACAGAATATGAGGGGCATGGAAAGGAACTTGCAAAAAATTGGGCGCAAAATGCTCAAACCAAACAATTAATTGTTATTGTTGGCGGTGACGGCACAATACATGAGATTGTTAGTGGCGTTGTACATAATAAATTTATCGTTATTGGTGTAGTCCGTGCTGGTTCCGGAAATGATTTCGCACGATACTTTACTACATTTCAAAATGCTTTTCAAATTGAAAGCTATATTCAAAATAATGAAATGGCTAATCTCCCAATGGATGTTGGTGTCGTTCAATTTGGAGATCAACAGCACGAAATATTTGTCAATAATGCTGGTGTGGGCTTCGATGCATTTGTCACAAAACGTATTAATAAATCCCGTTTGAAGCTTTACCTCAATAAAATTGGGCTCGGCAAATTATCCTATGCTGCGGCTGTTGTAAGAGGGCTATTTAGCTTTAAATCCTTTGATGTAACTATTCGGACAAACGATCAAGAATGGCAATTTAAGCAGGCGTGGTTTGTAGCGATGAGCAATCAACCTTATTTCGGAGGGGGGATGAAAATTTCCCCATCTTCTAAACCTAATGATGGACGAATCGAACTGACAATCGTTCACGGTATTTCACGACTTAAATTGCTACTAGTATTTGTGACTGTGTTTTTTGAAAAGCATACAAAATTTAAAGAGATTACTTTTTTGCAAGGCAATCAATTTAACATTTTCGTGCAAGCAAATAACATTGATTGTCATACAGATGGTAACTATATTGGAGAAATTAGAGAGGGAACGAATATCCCTTGTACAGTGCAACGTAATGCTTGGCAGGTTATAGCAAAGGAACATTGAAAGATGGCCCATCACTAAAATATCATTTCGCAATAATTTCATGCGAATTTTATAGTTATACGTTATACTATAAAAAATCAATAATTTCATGAGAAAGAAATGAGGAAAAAAATTGAGATTAAGAAATAAGCCTTGGGCGGAGGAAATGATTACGAGTCATCCAGAGGTGATTGTTCCAAATCCTGAAGACTTTAAAGGGAATTGGCAGGCTGTTTTCGGAAATGACAACCCACTACATATTGAAGTAGGTACTGGGAAAGGACAATTTGTCACAGGTATGGCCTTACAAAATCCGGATATAAATTATATTGGCATTGAGCTTTATGACAGTGTCATTGTTTGTGCATTAGAAAAAATTATAGAGGCTAAATCTCCAGCGAATTTACGACTATTAAAAGTAAATGGCGCAGATTTAAATAAATTTTTTGCAAAAAATGATGTAGACCGTGTGTATCTGAATTTCTCAGATCCTTGGCCAAAAACGCGCCATGCTAAGCGACGTTTAACGCACGGGGATTTTTTGAAATTATATGAGTCGATTTTAGTGGATGAGGGGGAAATCCATTTTAAAACGGATAACCGTGGTTTGTTTGAGTATTCATTAATTAGTATGTCTGAATATGGTATGTTACTTAAGTATGTATCACTCGACCTACATGCGAATATGCCTGAGGATAACGTTATGACTGAATATGAGCAGAAATTTTCTGCTAAAGGACAGCCGATTTATCGTCTAGAATCGCAATTCTTTACTAAATAGGGGGAGTATGGATGGATCAGTTAACGTTTCACAATATGTCATTATCATGGCTAAACGGGGGTGTCACTTGCCTTGATGGCGGTGCTATGTTTGGCGTTGTACCAAAACCACTTTGGTCACGCAAATATCCAGTCAACGAAAAAAATCAAATCGAGCTACCAACTGAGCCGATTTTAATTCAATATGGTGGCAAAAACTATCTTGTTGATGCAGGTGTTGGCTTTAACAAATTAAATGAAAAACAACTACGAAACTTTGGGGTAACTGAAGAATCAACATTAGCGGCTAGCTTACAGGAGTTAGGACTAACAACAGCTGATATTGATGCAGTATTAATGACGCATCTACATTTTGACCACGCTGGGGGTTTAACGCAATGGGAAGATGATATCCTTGTACCAACATTCCCGAATGCCAAAATCTTCGTAACGAAAATCGAGTGGGACGAAATGCGTGAGCCAAATATTCGCTCGAAAAATACGTATTGGAAAGAAAACTGGGAGCCAGTTCAGCACTTAGTAGAAACGTATGAAGGTACGTTGGAAGTAGCTCCGGGTATTGAAATGATTCATACGGGTGGTCATAGTGATGGACATGCCATTTTAAAATTAACTCAAAATGGCGAGGTATTATTGCATATGGCAGATATTATGCCAACACACGCACACCAAAATCCATTATGGGTTTTAGCGTATGATGATTATCCAATGACGAGTGTCTTTGCCAAGGAACGTCTAATGAAAGAAGCACTTGCAAATGGCTACGGCTTTATCTTCTACCATGATGCGTATTACCGCATGATTAAATGGGATGAAACAGGTAAAGAAGTTGTAGATAAATTAGAACGCAGCAGACAAGCTGTTATTACATTTTAATCAAAAAACGTGTGAACCTTTTGTGTTCGCACGTTTTTTTATCTTTATTTAGCAAATGCTCTTTGAAACGAAAGTGCAACCGTGAAGACTTTCACCTCTGACATGGTACATTTAAAGGGAACTTCCTGTATTACGGGTGGGTATTTTTAGGTTTTACAAAAATGGAGGTTTAATTTAATTAAAACGTATGCGATGTATATAAGTTGATTATGAGTGGAGGCTGGGCGACTCCTTGGGGATCAACAATAGAGGAACGAAGGCTAAAAGCATCACATCCTGTGATAACGCCTTCGTGACAAACATCGTGCTGCTGTCGCTACGTTGCACTCACGCTTTCGCGCAAAAAACATCTGTTGGCCCGAGACCCTGGAGCGAGCAACGCGAGTGAAGCGGCTCATCGTACGCCCCCAGGAAGCTTTGCTCTGTGTGAAAGCGAAGCGACAGCAACAAATGTTTTCTGTAGCGAAAGCGAAGCGACAGCAACAAATGTTTTCTGTAGCGACAGCTACAAAGCGCTCGGCCGGAACGGAAATCAACTTCACGTTACGTTGATGAGCCTAATTGTCTATACCCCATTTTTTTGACACTTTTTTCGTGAACATCTTGGAAAATATGATACACTAAAAGCTATACTAAAACACAAAAGAGAGTTGAAATATACATGGCAACTGAGCAACCATTTTTACCAGTATTACTAGGATCAGATATGAATGCATATGGTATGGCACGTGCATTTTATGAGGCTTATGGTATTAAACCACTTGTATTAGGACGTTCACATTTAACGGCAACGCAAGATAGTCATATCATAAACTTCGAAGAGATTGATCGCTTAAATGAACAGGATGTATTTGCACCTGCACTTGCAAAGGTCGCAAAAAAATATTCAGATAAAAAACTACTGTTGTTAGCTTGTGGTGATGATTATGCAAAGCTTATTATCAAAAATAAGCCAGCATTGCAGGAGCATTTTACAGTACCATACATTGATGAATCACTTATGGATGAAATTTTATTAAAAGAAAATTTCTATAAAATGTGTGATAAGTACGATTTTAAATATCCTGGTACGACGACTGTAACAGCAGACAATTACGAAAACTTTACACCACCATTTGATTACCCAATTATTTTAAAGGCATCGAACTCGGTGGAATATTGGGCATGTAAATTCCCGGGTAAGAAAAAAGTTTTCGTTGCGAATGATGAAGCGGAAAAAACAGCTATTTTAAAAGCAATTTATAGCTCAACTTATCAGGATACAATGATTATTCAAGAATTCATTCCAGGTGATGATTCGTATATGCGTGTACTAAATGCGTATGTAGGGAAGGATGGCAAAGTGAAGCTAATGTGTCTAGGAAACCCAATCTTAGAAGAGCATTCACCTGAAGGAATCGGTAGTTATGCAGCAATTGTTACAACATACGATAAAGAATTAATGGATCAAGTACGTTTCTTCTTAGAGGATATCGGTTATACAGGCTTTGCTAACTTCGATATGAAATATGATATGCGTGACAAACAGTATAAGTTGTTTGAAATTAACTTACGTAATGGTCGTTCTAGTTATTATGTAACGGCAAGTGGTCATAATTTAATGAAATATGTAGCGGATGACCATATGTTAAATATTGAACAGGAAGTAACTTATGTTCAGGACAAGCATTTATGGATGATCATTCCTAAAGGCGTGCTATTCAAATATGCATCAAATGAAAAGCTTAAGTTAGAAGCTAAAAAATTAATTCGTGAAGGGAAATATACAAACTCTCTTTACTTTAATCAAGATATGAATGCGAAACGTTGGGTGAAGCTAACGTTAAATAATTTAAATTATTATCGTAAATACAAAAAATACTTCAACAATAAAGGATTGTCTGAGTAAAACAAAGAAGCCATCTCGAATAACTGAGATGGTTTTTTCATAGAATCGAAAACAAAATGATTGAGGGGAAATTTGTTAAAATTGTACTTTTTTAAATGTGGGTGATTTCCGTTCCAGGCTACTCGCTTTCCTGTGGGCGAGCGTCGAGCCGCTTCCTCCGCTTACGCTCCGTGCAGGGTCTCGCCTGTCTCGCTTTCCCACGGGAGTCGAGTAGCCTTCCACTCCAATCAGCAGTAGCGTATAAATTTATTCATTTTAAAAGTGAACGATATGGCTACTCACTATAATCGAACAGAATAGATTTATAACAGTGACGCAATTATAAGTATATAATAATTGTAGTTATTTAAATAAGTATTTGTTACTATCGCTACATTATCATTGAGCTTTCGCACAGATACATTGATGCTGCCGCTTCGCTTTCACACAAAAAAATCTGCTAAAGTTTTGTTTAATCACTATAAACTATAGTAAGATGCCAGAAGTACACTTATGTTAAGTGGTTGATTGGAGTGGAGACTGGGCGACTCCTTGGGGACTAGCGTCACAGATGAGACCCTGGAGCGAGCAACGCGAGTGAAGCGGCTCATCGGACGCCCCCCAGGAAGCTCTGCTCTGCGCGAAAGCGGAGTTTTAACGAAGCGGCAGCGGCAAAGCGCCCAGTCGGAACGGAAAACAACCTCTCGTTTTGTTGAAGAACCACACTTTAATTTGATGGAAATAAAAGTTTTTCTATAACAAGAAAGAAACCATCTCAAATAATGAGATGGCTTTTTTTGTAGGGTTCTATAATATTTGTTCGTGTATTACGGAGTAAGGTTATACTTCTGTTAGCTCTACTACTACACCTGAGCGAGCGTCAGCAGCAAATTCAAATGTTTGCATTTCGCCCTCATGCATACGAGAGATACCTCCGCGGTATACAGGGATAGTCATAATGCCGTTAGAGAAATTGTCTGTTTTCATAAAAATCCAAGAACCGTCAATCGGTGAATCCTTTTTAAATTCCTTTTTTATGTTTTCGAGTACTTGTCCTGCAGGTACATACGGAGAAACCTTTTCGCTTGCTTCTTTAACAATGACTGCGGCAGCTAAGCCAGTAGCAACACCAATTAAAAAATCACGTAATTTCATGCTTCTTTCCTCCTTTTTCTATAGCTCCATTTTAACATAGCATACAGAGTGAATGCACGTTCACACTTTAGCACTTTTTAGGAAATGTATCAATATGACGAACTTGGAAATTACGCTGGTGCCTCGCTTTTGCACAGAGCAAGTTTTGGGTAAGCTTTGAAGATGAACGATAACTCTCATTTATCATGCTATTCATTGAAAAATGGAAGTTTTCTGATGAATATAGATAAATATGTTACAATGGCAAGGAAGAATATTCTACTTCGTGGGGAGAGAGAGTCATCATGAATGAGGAAACATTACAATTATTTAAAACACTAACAGAATTACCAGGCGCACCGGGTAATGAACATGCGGTACGTGCGTTCATGCGTTCTGAGTTGGAAAAGTACTCGGATGAGATTGTTCAGGATAATTTAGGGGGTATTTTCGGTGTGAAGCATAGTGAAGTTGCTGATGCACCAAAAGTGTTAGTTGCTGGTCATATGGATGAAGTGGCATTTATGGTTACTTCTATTACTGATAACGGGATGATCCGCTTTCAAACATTAGGTGGCTGGTGGAATCAGGTAATGCTTGCGCAACGAGTTGAAGTATTTACTAAAAACGGTGCCATTCCTGGCGTAATTTCATCAATACCACCACACTTATTAACAGATGCTGAACGTTCTAAACCGATGGATATTAAAAATATGCTAATAGATGTTGGTGCAGACAATAAAGAAGATGCTATTGCACTTGGCGTTCGTCCAGGTCAATCAATTATCCCTGTCTGCCCATTTACAACAATGGCAAATCCGAAAAAAATTATGGCCAAAGCTTGGGATAACCGCTATGGCTGTGGATTGGCAATTGAATTGATGAAAGAAGTGAAAGGTGAAAAGTTAGCCTCGCATTTATATTCAGGTGCCAATGTAATGGAAGAGGTTGGTCTGCGAGGTGCTCAAGTGTCCGCAAATATGATTAAACCGGATTTATTCTTTGCTCTAGATGCTTCACCTGCAAATGATATGTCAGGAGAAAAAAATCAATTTGGTCAGCTTGGAAAAGGGACATTATTACGTATTCTTGACCGTACGATGGTTACACATAGAGGCATGCGTGAATTCATCTTAGATACTGCGGAAACGAATAATATCCCTTATCAATATTTTGTATCACAAGGTGGTACAGATGCAGGACGTGTACACACGGCAAATGACGGCATTCCTAGTGCAGTAATTGGTGTTTGCTCACGCTATATTCATACATCAGCTTCAATTATTCATATTGATGACTATGCAGCTGCAAAAGCTTTAATTGTGGAACTAGTGAAAAAAGCAGATCGTTCGACATTAGCAACGATTCGCGCTAATGTGTAAAGTGATTCCGCTGAAAGAAGTTAAAAGATGCCTTTAGGGGCATCTTTTTCTATGCGAAGAAAGAGGGATTAGAAAATGAACATAACTATTGGAACAACAAACAAAGCAAAAACAGAGGCAGTTGAAGTTATTGCTAGAAAATATTTTGATAAACCAAATTTTACTTGCGTAAAGGCTGCTTCACAAGTATCCGATCAACCGATGACTCATGAAGAAACACGATTAGGAGCAATAAACCGTTCGAAAAACGCAATCAAAGAGACGGGTGCCCAATTATCGTTTGGATTAGAGGGTGGAGTGACTGAAATTGATGGTGTTATGTACGTTTGTAACTGGGGAGCACTTACAGTATCAAATGGCATAACTTATACAGCTGCTGGCGCACAAATTATATTACCAGAAGAAATTGCCCAGGAAATAAGAGCTGGGAAGGAACTTGGTCCTGTAATGGAGCACTATACACAACGTCGAGATATCCGACAAGGTGCGGGAGCTGTAGGTGTTTTCACACAAGGATTAGTAAGTCGTCAGATGATGTTCGAGCATATAGTTTCTCTTCTTATTGGCCAATATTTATTCACATTAGCACATGACTAGTTTCTGTTAATTAGTGATACTGGAATGGTGAAGTTGCAACTTTAAAATAATTTTTTAAAAATAGAAAAATATAAGATAATTTACATGAGATGACGAAAATCGTTCATTCGGTTAAGATTAAATAATTGGATAGTTTTGAACAGAACGGTTCACAAACATGTGAGCCGTTTTCTCTTCATTAAACTTCTTGCAGCAATTTTTTTCTGTACTCAAAAGCTAATAAGGGGAAAGGATACCCAGATTGGCTGGAGTAAACGTCACAACCTGTGACAATTTATTTCTGCGCGACAGCGGTCATTACGCAAAAATAAATTAATTTAAAAGAAAGGATGTGAGCTAGGTGAAACAAATTAAATCAGAACAACTTGTGACCCTATTAAAACAACATTTGAATGAGGGAAAGTTTGATTTTGAATTTGATAAAAAGCACGATAAATTACGCCTTAACCATAAAAAAATTGGTAAAGGGATGGAGCTATCTTTACCAGGCATTTTAGCAAAATATAACGATAAGCAAGGGGCTGCAATCGATGAAGTTGTTTATACAATCGAGCAAACCTTTAATGCAATGGAACAAGAAATGGAACAAGGATTCCAAGCTATTACAAAAATTTATCCAGTTATTCGCGCAACATCCTACCCTAAAGCCTCGAAGGAGGGGCATGCATTCATTACTACTGAACATACAGCCGAAACACGTATTTTTTATGCGCTTGATTTAGGAAAAACCTATCGTTTTATTGATGAATCTATGTTAGAGGTACTACAATTAACAGTAGAGCAAATTCGTGAAATGGCACGATTTTCTGTAAAGCAACTGCCAACCGTTTATAAAAAAGATGAAGTTGCAGGGAATATTTTTTATTTTGTTAATGCTAATGATGGCTACGATGCAAGTCGTATTTTAAATGAAAGCTTTTTGAAAGAAATGCAGACTAACATTGAAGGTGACATGACGTTATCTGTACCACATCAGGATGTATTAATAGTAGGTGATATTCGTAATGAAACAGGGTATGATGTATTAGCGCAGATGACAATGCATTTCTTCGCTGTCGGTACTGTACCGATTACGTCATTATCTTTTATTTATGAAGACGGGGAGCTAGAACCGATCTTTATATTAGCAAAAAACAGAGTTAAAAAGGAGCAAGAGAAACAATGAATGTATTTTACAACAAAGAGCATGTAGGAGATGTATTGCTAGTACAATTAGCAACAGAATCGATCGTGAAGACAGAGTTAGAACGTGCGGGTGATATCGCTATTTTAAAGGAAGCACAAACGGGAGAAATTAAAGCATTTAATTTATTTAATGCTAGCAACTATATTCAAACTGATGCAAAAGGTCTAGTTGAAGTTACGCCAGAATTAGTAGAGCAACTAGAGGCAGCTATATCAAAAAATGGAGCTGTAATCAGCCTTGATGTAGATTTTTCTCCAAAATTTGTTGTAGGTTATGTAGAAACGAAGGACAAGCATCCAAATGCTGATAAATTAAGTATTTGTTCTGTAAACGTAGGTGAAGAAACATTACAAATTGTATGTGGCGCGCCAAATGTGGAAGCAGGTCAAAAGGTTGTTGTTGCAAAAATTGGTGCAGTAATGCCTTCTGGAATGCTTATTAAAGAAGGTAATTTACGTGGTGTTGAATCATACGGTATGTTATGTTCAGCACGCGAATTAGCAATACCAAATGCACCTTCTGAAAAAGGAATTTTAGTATTACCGGAAGATGCGATAACTGGTAGTGCGTTTGAGGCACCAACAAGATAAAGCCTTCGAAAGCTGTTTAGCTGTGCGACAGCAACAAATGTTTTCTGTGCGAAAGCGCAGCGACAGCAACAATTTGCTAAGTGAAAATTGATTATATGTACTTAAAATCGTTATGCTACTATTATGCTAGTAACATAACGATTTTTTTATCTAGAATGAGCCTCTTAATGCAAGTTTCTATTACACTTTTATGGTATGCTTTTTGTTATAGACATTTAACTTTTTTCAGCAAGTATTTTCTGTAGCGACAGCAACAATTGTTTTTTTATACCGAAAGCAAAGCGTCAGCTACAGAAGTCTTCTACCTTTATAGGTGGTGAGATGAAGCAGATTTAGGCTACTTTTCAGCAGGGGTCTAAATATCCGCTGAAATAGAAGACCTCAGTCTAGGAACGCCACGTCCTGTGGCAACGACCGAGTGACAAACATCATGCGGCAGACGCTAAACGTTAACACTACGCTTTCGCGCAACAAAGCCTCCGGCCGCAATTATGCCGAGGCATAATTGATTTAGTTAATGCTATAAATGAAGTGTAAGAGAAATGAGTGAACAATGTGAATTGGTTAAAAAAACAAATGAATAAATTTTTAAATAAAGATGACAATGATTACGAATATGAAGAGTTTTATGAAGACTATGAAGAAGAACAATCACAGCAGTTGGATTCATATAAAGAAACACCCATAGCAAAACAAAAAACTTTTCGTTTTCCGTTAATTGAGGATGAGGAATTTTCAGCTTCACCTTCACCATCATCAAAGGCAGCATTTAATCAAATGGATGATGCTTACTCCGGACAAATTGAAGATTTATCGCTACCGAAGCATTTAAATAATCATATTGTGGATTCGAGTGTTTACGATGTTGAGGTTTCAGGTATTCGAGATTTATTAGCAAATCGGACGAAGAGAACTGGTAGAACAACGATTACACGAAGTCGGCCTGAACAGGAGAATCGTTCAAAAGCAAGTCTTGTTTTTCGAGATGCGCAAAATGATTTACCGACTTCACCTAAAGTTACGAATTATCAATTAGAAAAAGCAGATGAAAGTGCTTTAATTGAAAATCGCAAGCGTTTTGTACCAAGTGATGTTCCGTCACCGGTTTATGGTTTTTCTAGGCCAAGTCCAATTGAGCAATTATTAGAGAAACGGAAGGAAGAGCACGACAAGAAGGAGTTAGCAATACCTACAGCTTCTAAGGCTTTAAAAGAAACGACAACAAATGAGGCTATTGAAAATATACTAGAAGAAAAAGAGCCTATTAGCGCAGTTCTGAAAGATGAATCTGAACAGCTTGACATCAATGAAAAAATCGAAGTACCTGCTAAGCAACCGATTACTTTTGAAGATAAATTAACAGACGAAACAAATCATCATAATAAAACGACGACGGAATTACCTGTACCGCAAACAACTTCTTTTGCTGTAGAATTTGAAAATCAAATGAAAGAAGCCGTTCAACAGGAGCTGAATATTGAACAACTTTCATCTGACCAATCAGAAATCCATGTGAAAGAAGTAGTTGTAGAACAAGTACAAATCGAAAATTCGACCATCCACATTGGTGAAGTTACAGTAGTCCAGCCACCAATGAAGGAAGATGAAAAGCAAGACGTGTTGCAAGAACAGTCTATAGAAGAACTACCTTTAGAAGAGCAATCGGTAGAAAAGAAAGAAAAAAGTGGCATTCCATTTAATGTTTTAATGCTAAAAACTGATAAAGAGAAATGGAGAATCCAACAGCAATTTAAAAATATGAAGTCGACATCAACAATTGTTGACAAAAATCAAGAAAAACAGGAGCCTTCATCTGAGCTTAATCATTCGGAAGTAGAACAGCACATAGTGACATCCGAAAAAGCACAAAATCCACAATCTATAGGTTTAGAAATTAGTGAGTTAGAGATGGACAATAATACAGCTACACAGTTGACGAAGGAACACGAGGTTTCTATTGAAAATACTACTCCATCCGAAAAAGCACAAATTCCACAATCTATAGATTTAGGGATTAGCGAGGTAGAGATGGACAATAAAACAGCTACACAGTTGACGAAGGAACACGAGGTTTCTATTGAAAATATTATTGCATCCGAAAAAGCACAAAATTCACAATCTATAGGTTTAGAAATTAGTGAGTTAGAGATGGACAAAAAAACAGCTACACAGTCGACAGAAGAAAACGAGGTTTCTATTGAAAATACTGTTCCATTCAATGCTGCAACAGAGAGTGTATCAGTCATTACAATGGCACCAGTCACATCAATGTCTAACGTTTCGACATTAGAAAAAACAGTGATTGATGTAGAGAGCTTCGATGAAATTTCAGCGACTACCGAAATGGAAGTAGCAACGGCTACTGAACAGAAGGTTACTACTGAGAATTTAGATATTCCTGAGGAACATTCTATTGATAATGAGAAGTATTTAGAGCAACCTTCCATTTTAGCTGAAACATTTGTGGAAGATCAAGTACAGGAAACGCCTCGGAAGCCTGTTCATGTGTATCAAAAGCCAGATGATGAGTTTTTAGAGCCACCTGAGGAAAAAACACAAGATACTGAGTGGATGGAGCAACAGGGAGATACATTGGTCGAAGCTTTGTCTTATTTCCAAGTCTCTGCTCAAATAGAATCCATTATGCAAGGGCCTGCCGTGACACAATTTGAAATAACTGTGAGTCATGGTACAAAGGTTAGCAAAATCCGCAATCTTTCAGATGATTTGAAGCTTGCATTGGCAGCGAAAGACATCCGCATCCAAGCACCGATTCCTGGGAAGAGCTCAATTGGCATTGAGATACCGAACCGTGTATCTCGCGCTGTTCGATTATCGGAAGTGACAAATAGTGCTTCTTTCCTCGAATCAGATTCACCGTTAGAAGCAGCATTGGGTCTGGATTTAACAGGGAAGCCTGTAACTATTGATTTACGAAAAATGCCACATGGATTAATTGCCGGAGCCACAGGTTCTGGTAAATCGGTTTGTATCAATTCCATTTTGGTTAGTTTATTATATAAAGCTGCACCACATGAATTAAAGCTGATGCTTATCGATCCTAAAATGGTAGAATTAGCACCTTTTAATCATATTCCGCATTTAGTTAGCCCGGTTATCACTGATGTAAAGGCTGCTACTGCTGCACTGAAATGGGCAGTGGAGGAAATGGAACGTCGTTATCAGTTATTTGCGCATGCGGGCGCACGTGATATTACACGTTATAATGCAATTGCGGATAAAAATAATGAACATAGCTTAAAATTACCGTATATTCTAATTGTCATTGATGAATTAGCAGATTTAATGATGATGTCTCCTGCAGATGTAGAGGAGGCGATTTGTCGTATTGCCCAAAAGGCACGTGCTTGTGGTATCCATTTAATAGTTGCAACGCAAAGACCGTCTGTTGACGTTATTACAGGGCTTATTAAATCAAATATTCCTACACGTATTGCTTTTGCGGTATCTTCACAAATCGATTCACGTACAATTTTAGATGCACAAGGTGCAGAAAGATTGCTTGGACGAGGCGATATGTTATATTTAGGTAATGGTATGTCTGCTCCTGTTCGTTTGCAGGGGACATTTGTGACAGATGATGAAATTGAAGCAATTATTGAGCATGTTCGTGAGCAAGGAGAGCCTGATTATATATTCGATCAAGAGGAACTTTTAAAGAAGACTGAGGTTTCCGCTGAGCAAGATGAACTGTTCGAGGATGTATGTAGATTTGTTTATGAGCAAGGAGGAGCCTCTACTTCCTTAATTCAGCGTAAATACCATATTGGCTATAATCGTGCTGCTCGTTTAATCGATATGTTGGAATCACATGGCTTTGTGTCCGAGGCACGGGGCAGTAAACCACGAGAAAGTTATATTACAGAAGAAGATTTAATTGCTATGTTTGAATAAGAATTACATTGTTTTCGTATAGATTATCTTATTCACGTCGAAATTAGTATTTTTAGAAAAGTTACACATTTATCCTTATGCATAAATAGTGCTATAATAGACGAGATATGAAGATTAGTACGTATTTTTTAGTACTTACAAAGGTATTAATACCTAATAATTGGTGGAAAATACGATACACCTAATAGATGATAGAAGGGATATTGAATTCCCGGGGGGTTTAATTGATGACAGTTTTTCATTTCACAGGCATTAAAGGTTCTGGCATGAGTTCACTTGCACAAATCTTATTTGATGCTGGTGAACAAGTACAGGGCTCAGATGTTGATAAATATTTTTTCACGGAACAGCCGTTACGTGATCGTAATATTCCAATTTTTATATTTAATGCAGATAATATTAAAGAAGGTATGACAGTTATTGCAGGGAACGCATTTCCTGATGACCATCCTGAATTAGAGCGTGCTCGTGAAATCGGTGTAGAGGTTATTCGCTACCATAAATTTTTAGGTGAATATATCGGTAATTATACGTCGATTGCTATTACTGGTGCACATGGTAAAACATCTACAACAGGCTTGATGGCTCATGTTGTAGGTGGGTATAAACCAACTTCTTATTTAATCGGTGATGGAACAGGAGCTGGACATGAAAATGCTGACTTCTTTGTGATGGAAGCATGTGAATACCGTCGACACTTTTTAGCGTATAATCCCGATTACGCTGTAATGACAAATATTGATTTTGACCATCCAGACTACTTTGCAAACATAGAGGATGTTTATTCAGCATTTCAATCATTAGCACTACAGGTTAAAAAAGCAATTATTGCTTGCGGTGATGATGAACATCTACAACGTATTCAAGCGAAGGTGCCTGTTGTTTATTACGGTTTTGGGGCTGAAAATGATTTTGAGGCTCGTAATGTTGAAAAAACAACTAAGGGTACAAAATTTGATGTATTTGTCCGCAATGAATTTTATAGCACATTCTTTATCCCATTATTTGGGGATCATGCGGTATTAAATACGTTATCTGTTATTACACTTTGCCAATATGAAGGTATTTCACCAGACATCGTTCAAGAACGTTTAAACACATACAAAGGTGTAAAAAGACGTTTTACAGAAACGAATATTGGGAATAATGTTTTAATAGATGACTATGCGCATCATCCAACTGAAATCCGTGCAACGATTCAATCAGCACGACAAAAGTTTCCGGATCGTGAGCTAGTAGCTATTTTCCAACCACATACATTTACACGTACACAAGCTTTTTTACAGGATTTTGCAGATAGTCTAAGTCTTGCGGATACAGCATATTTATGTGATATTTTTGGCTCTGCAAGGGAAACACAAGGCGCACTTTCAATCCAAGATTTAGCGTCTTTAATTGAAGGCAGTGCAGTGATTACCACTGAAGGAATTGAAGTGTTAACAAAGCATAAGGACGCAGTATTTTTATTTATGGGCGCTGGCGATGTTCACAAATTCCAAGATGCTTTTGAAGACGTGCTAAAGAATAACGAAACAGCTTAATCCGCAAGGAATAAGCTGTTTTTCTCAAAATGAGGAGGAATTCAGTTTTTTTTGTCGAATATAAGGAAAGTAATAGTAAAAAGAATTTTTACTTGCAGGAGGTCTAGTTATGGAAGTTATTTTGTATATTGCAGCAATCATTGCAGCAATTGGTTTTTTAATTTTTTGTGTGAGCGTTGGGATGACATTATTTTCGCTCAAACCAATTCTTAACAGTTTAGCTGGAACATTATCAGGTATTGAAGGACAAATGGAAGGTATTACACGTGAAACAACTTCCTTACTATCCAAAACAAATAGCTTGGCAGAGGATATTCAAGAAAAATCTGAACAGTTAAATTCCGTTGTTCATGCAGTTAAAGGAATTGGCGACTCTGTGAATGGATTAAATACATCTGTACAGCAAATTACTTCTTCAATTTCTAAAACTGTGGAACAAAATGAAGAAAAAATTGCACAAGTTGTTCAATGGAGTAATGTTGCAATGGGCATTGCAGATAAGTGGAAGAAACGCAAAATTATTGATCAGGCCAATGAGGTGATTCAAGAAGATGTTTATTCTTCTGAATCAGAGCAGTCGGAAAAATCGAGAAGAAAATGGGGCCGTAAAAAATAATAATTATTCGGTAGGCATTACATGTCACCGGAATAAAAATAAAATTTAGGCATATGTTGTAGAATGCATCCGCGAAAGCAGATGGACAACTAGTCTAAACAAATTAGATAATAAGATGGGGAGGAATTGTTGCATGACAACTCAAAAGCCAAATTATAATGAAGTGAAGGAACAACAACTTGAAAGTTCATTGCCACAGCTTTATCAACCGCAAGAGTCGATCTATGAAGAGGAGCGAGTGAACATGAAGGATTTTGTTATTGGCGCATTAGTTGGGGGTATAGTAGGGGCAGCTGCAGGCTTATTGCTAGCTCCAAAATCAGGAAAAGATTTACGTAGCGATGTAGCAGTACAAGCTGTTAACTTAAAAGATAAGAGTGCAGATTTCTCGACAACTGCTAAAGATAAAACGGTTCAATTATCTAAACAAATTCAAGAACAATCTACACAATTAGTAGAGAAAGTAAAAACATTAAAATCAGCAAAAGCACCAACTGTTTTTGACGATGGTACTGTTTCTTTTGAGGGTGAAGAACCACTGGAAGATTTCATTTCTAGTGAAGAACCTAAAGCAGAGGATGCTAGTGAAAAAAAGGAACAAGCTGAAGAAAAAAGTGAAGAAGTTCGCGCTTAATAGCTAAAAGGGATACGTTACATCGTAGATAAGATGTAACGTATCCCTTTTTTTAAGATATTGGCGCATTTTCTAGTAAAATCTCTAATTTATCCCCGCCGAAAATCTCCATATCAAAGCTTGCCGGTTGGCCATTTCGTAAAATTGTAAAATTACCTTTAAATGTAGTAGGTAGTTGCCAATTAGAAAAACGGAACACATCCTGGTATATCCAACGACTTCGATCTTTTTCTTTAAACGAAATTATTGCTCCATTTGGAACAGTTGAAAGAGGTGAAACCACTACATGATTAACGAGAACTTCGTTGGCCATCCTTTTCAGCTCTAACACCTCGTTTTGAAAATGGATGACAATTTTATCCTCAAGTAAAACATTCATTTGGTCAGCAATCCGTTGAACAGTAGGGAATGTTTGTTGCTGAAATGTAAGTACATCACCGTCTTGGACAGCATATGACATTTTAGCTGGTTTACCATTAATCATTAATTGAGCTGAAAACTCTGGTAAATACAGTGGTTTTCCGTCCACTTGAATATAAAATGACTCAAATTGTTTTAATAACTCCAAATTATTTGTGAGCTTAAATACATCCTCGACTGTTTCAGCTATTTCAAACATCACAACATCTCGATCATTTAATGCGCTATCGAGTGATGTCGGAGAACCATTAACAGTTATTTGTGGTTCGATGACATATTTCGTATGTTGAATTGTAATTGTTTTAATGGCAGCATCATCTACAATATCTCTCACCGTAGCATTAGCTGGCTGACCGTCTTGGCCTTCAATTAGCTGGATGGCATCGCCTGTTTTAATCATCGTTTTTGTGGATGCCGGATGACTATTCACTAAAATTTCTGCCGGTTGACCGTGACCGCCAGGGATGAAAATATCTTGTCCATTAACATTCACTGATAATCCATGACCGGGTTTTCCATATAATTGCTTTGCTCGAATATTGGCTGCTAAAAATGCATCTGCAACGGTCATTTCCTTTAATTCAAAAAGGCGAACTACTTGTTCATTGACAGTTAGACTCATATATTGAATAGGCATTTTTTTTGCTGCAATGGCAATACCGATTGGGGTCACCAATTCAGGAGATGCTTTAATATGATCTTCCCTCGTTAAGTTTTGAATGGCGTCAATCCCTCGAACGGCAATGCGATTGGCAGGTAAATCTAGTACTAGTCCAAGTTCAGTTGTAAGATTTGGCGTTAAGCTACCTCCACCGACTAGCATTACCGCCTTAGGAGCAGTCTGATTATTCAGGCGTAAAATTTCTTCTCCAATAGCTTTTGCGAGTTGCTTAACAGCAGGTTCGATTGCTTGAAGAACCTCTTGTTTCGGATAATATTGATCAAAGCCTAAAATATCTTGAATTAAAATGTTTTCTTCTGTTTGCAGTTGACGCTTCGCTTCTTCAGCAACAGGGAAGTCGAGTAAGTAATGGTCACTTAAAGCCTCTGTTATTTCATCACCAGCTGTTGGTACCATGCCATATGCGACAACAGTGCTTTTATCGGTAATGGCAATATCAGATGTACCAGCACCAATATCAACAAGTGCCACATTTAAACGACGCATTGTTGGGGGAATAAGTACATTAATAGCTGCAATAGGTTCTAAAGTTAGTGCATCCATCTCTAATTCCGCGCGTTTAAGAGCCGCGATAAGTGATTCTACGACAACTCGTGGCAAGAACGTAGCAATAACTTCAATTTGTGCTTCATCACCTTGCTGATCGAGTAGGCTACCAATTTCTTCGCCATCTAAACGGTAGTATAAAACTGAATAACCAACGCAATAATAGTGGCTTATTTTAGCGTCTTCTTTATGTTGAAGAAGCTGTTGCTGTGCCTGTTGAACAGCTTGCAGTTCTAAACGACTTATATCTTCCTCCGTAAAGATTGGTCGATTACGTATATTGATCGTCACGCTTGCTTGTTCTGTTTTTAAGGAGCGACCAGCCGCAGCGACGCTCACTTTTTTTAAAGGACCATGCTTCTCTTCAAGTTCATGTTTAATTTCATTGATTAAATCTGCCACATACATGACATTATGTATTTGACCATCAACCATGGCCCGTTCTTTATGTTCTTTTACCAAGATGTCTTCCACGTGAAAACGGTCATTATCTTCAGCTAAAATAATGCCTACTACAGAACGTGTACCGATATCAAGTGCAAATAATTTTGAACACAATGTACTCGCTTCCTTTCTCGTAATATATTAACTTGCTTTCAGCAAATACAGCTGGCATAGAGGAACTCAGGCTAAAAACACATCCTGTGAAAACGCCTGAGTGACCAATATCTTGTTGGCATAAAGCCTCCGGTGGATGTCACGAAGCGGAAAGGAGTCTTTGTACTCGCTTCCTTTCTCGTAATATGTTAATATAATTTAGCGAGTTGAAGCGCTAAATTAAAAATGCGTGACATTCAGTGCAACATTGATTATAATGTTGCTAATATCTAAAAATGTAACATACATTTCAGAGTTCTGAAAGTGTCTGTCGTGAGGAGAGGAGCAAGAAACATGAGCCAAAAAGATTTAGAAAGCTTACGTAGTCAAATAGACGGTTTAAACTTAGAAATTCTTCGTCTAATTAACGAACGTGCAGCAGTAGTTGATGAAATCGGTAAGATTAAAGAAAAACAAGGTGTAAATCGCTATGATCCATTACGTGAACGCCATATGCTTGATCTTATTAAAGAGCACAATCAAGGTCCGTTAAACCAAATGACGGTTGACTATATATTTAAGCAAATCTTTAAAACTGCTTTAAAACAACTTGAAGCGGATAAGAAAAAAGAATTACTTGTTTCTCGTAAGAAAAAATCAGAAGATACTGTCATTAATGTGAATGGTGAGCTAATTGGCCAAGGAAAACCATCTTTCGTATTTGGACCTTGTGCTGTAGAATCATACGAGCAAGTAGCAGCAGTAGCAGCATCTATTAAAGCAAAAGGTGAAAAGTTAATTCGTGGCGGCGCTTATAAACCACGTACTTCCCCATATGACTTCCAAGGTCTTGGATTAGAAGGACTTAAAATTTTGAAACGTGTGTCAGAGGAATATGGTTTAGGCGTTATTACGGAAATCGTTACACCAGGTCATTTAGAGGAAGCTTTAGATTACATTGATGTTATCCAAATTGGAGCACGTAATATGCAAAACTTCGAATTATTAAAAGCAGCGGGTGCAACAAATAAACCTGTACTTTTAAAAAGAGGCTTAGCGGCGACAATTGATGAATTCATTCACGCAGCAGAATATATTATGTCTAAAGGAAATGAGAACATCATTCTTTGTGAGCGTGGTATTCGTACTTACGAAAAAGCAACTCGTAACACATTAGATATTTCTGCTGTACCAATTTTAAAACAAGAAACGCATTTACCAGTACTTGTAGACGTAACACATTCAACAGGTCGTCGTGATTTACTATTACCATGTGCTAAGGCAGCAATTGCTATTGGAGCTGATGGCGTAATGGCAGAGGTGCATCCAGATCCATCTGTAGCACTTTCTGATTCACAACAACAAATGGATATCCCAACATTTGATGCTTTCTACGAAACATTACAAAAATTCATGAAGAGCCATGAAATCAATGCTTAACTTCTTTCAGCGGGTGTCCAAACACACTCGCTGAAATAGAGAAACTCAGTCTAACAACGCCACGTCCTGTGGCAACGACTGAGTGACCAACATCGGTGTTGTTGTCGCTGCCGCTTCGCTTTCGCGCAGGAAAAAAACACGTTGCTGTGCCGCTGCGTTAGCACTACGCTTTCGCGCAAAAAACATCAGCAGGCTTAAGCACAAAGCCGATGTCAGACGCAATTATGCCGGGGCATAATTGATGTGTTGATAAACACCGCTTGCCTTAATCGGCAGGCGGTGTTTACTATATAGTGACAAAATAATGACTAGAAAAGTACTATTTGTACTTGGTTTTTCTTTTCATGTACATACTGCTTCTTGAAAAGAATATGAAAATTATCGTATGATAAGGCTATAAAAGGAAAAAAGGGAGGCACGTACGATGACTGTTACAATTTATGATGTTGCAAGAGAAGCAAATGTTTCGATGGCAACGGTCTCTCGTGTAGTCAATGGTAATCAAAACGTAAAACCGGCAACACGGAAAAAAGTATTAGAAGTAATTGAACGATTAGAGTACCGTCCAAACGCAGTAGCGCGTGGATTAGCAAGTAAGAAAACAACAACAGTTGGCGTGATTATCCCGGATATTGCAAACAATGTTTATGCGGAGCTGGCACGTGGTGTAGAGGATATTGCAACAATGTATCGTTACAATATTATTTTAGCCAACTCAGACCAACATGAAGATAAAGAGCTTCAGTTACTGGATACAATGCTAGGAAAACAGGTTGACGGTATTGTTATGATGAGTGATGAAGTAACTGAAAAAATGCAACAAACTATGGATCATTCACCTGTACCAATTGTGCTTGCAGGTTCAGTAGATGAATCGCAAACAATTGCGACTGTTAACATTGATTATTTCCAAGCAGCTTATGAGGCGATTACATTACTTATTCAAAATGGCCATAAGCGAATCGCTTTCGTAACAGGTCCACTTACGTATACTATTAATGGAAAATTCAAACTTGAAGCTTATAAAAAAGCTTTACAAGACGCAGGTTTACCTATAGATGAATCACTTATCGCTGCTGAAGAATCGAGCTATGATATGGGCTTAGAGGCGTGGGAATCATTATCCTCACTTGAAAATCCTCCAACTGCTTATTTTGCAGGTAGTGATGAATTAGCAATTGGCTTGATTCATGGTGCACAGGATGCAGGTAAAGATGTACCTGAGGATATCGAAGTAATCAGCTTTGAAAATTCAAAATTAGCACGCATGGTTCGTCCACAGCTAACAAGTGTCGCATTACCACTGTACGATATCGGAGCTGTTGCAATGCGTTTGCTGACTAAATTGATGAACAAAGAGCCTGTTGAGGACGAAGCGGTTATTTTGCCTCATCGTATTGAACATCGACAGTCTGTCAAAAGTAAATAACAGTAATTAACACGTAAATCTGATAATGGATTTGCGTGTTTTTTTATAGACGGATTGAAAGCCGAAAATGATGGCTAGAACGCCAGAAGATAGAGGACTAAAGTAAAAATAAAAAGCCTCACGATTGTCGTGAGGCATAGTGTTAACCGTGTTTTTCATTGCGAATAACATGAAGCGCTTTGGTTAGCATTTGCGCATTTTTCTCTTCAATCTCGGCCTTTCGAGGGATTGGCTCATACAATGGATTTGGATCCTCCCAAGTTGGAATAAAAGGCACTGGTGCTTCAGGCTGCCAACGATCTAACCAAGCTTGAGGTAGAGGCCCTGTTGGTAATTGCTGATCTGTCATTTCAAGCCATAGCATCGACCATGCTCGAGGCACAACACGCCAAATGTCATAGCCTCCACCGCCAACGGCAATCCATTTCCCCCCACAATATTCATGTGCTAATTTATGCGCAAGTTTTGGAATTTCTCTATAAATGTTCATTGTTCCATATAAATGTGTTAGTGGATCAAAATAATGTGCATCTGCGCCGTTTTGCGTTAACACAACATCCGGCTTGAAAAATTCAAAGACTTCTCGCATAGCTTTTTCATAGATTTCTAGAAAACTCTCATCTTCTGTAAAAGCATCAATTGGAAAATTAAAAGAAGTGCCATAGCCCTGTCCATTTCCGCGTTCCGTAATATTCCCAGTTCCGGGGAAAAGGTAGCGCCCTGTTTCATGAATAGATAATGTACAAACATCTGGATCCTCGTAAAAACTCCATTGCACCCCATCTCCATGATGGGCATCGGTATCTACATAAAGTACACGAGCATTGTATTTTTCCTGCAAATAGCGAATAGCTACTGTACTATCGTTATAAATACAAAAACCTGATGCACGGCCACGGAAGCCGTGGTGTAGCCCTCCCCCTAAATTGAGAGCGTGCTCGGCTTTTCCTTCCATAACATAATCGACAGCTGTTAATGTTCCACCGACAAGCTGTGCACTTGCTTCGTGCATATTTTCAAAAATGGGTGTATCTTCGGTGCCTATGCCATAGCTTTCACATTGTGCCTCTGAAAGCTCACCATGTCCTGCTCTTTTAACGATTTCAATATATTTTGGATCATGTGCAAGTAAAAGTTCTTCCTCTGTTGCGACACGAGCTGGCACGATATTTAAATCATCAAGAGCATCAATATTCTTTAACAAATCCATTGTAAGCGTCAAGCGTTTATGATTGAAAGGATGGGTATCTGAAAATTTATATCCGAGTTGCTCTGGTGAGTATATAAATACTGCTTTTTTCATTGTAATGAAACACCTGGCAAATTAGGCCATAATACATCAAAGCCCTCTTTACGAAGTTCTTCAATCATAGCTAATGGATTGAGAGTTTTTACTCGGATACTTAAAATTTTATTTTGCGTATTTTCAGAGTCGGGATAAACTAAGACGCTTTGGACATTTGCATGGTGTTTACGAAAAATTTTAGTAATCTCAAATAATATTCCTGGTGTATCGGATACACGAATTTCTATTTTTGAGCCAGGTTCAGTGGCACCTGTTAACTCTAAGTATGTATAGAGTAAATCGGTAGTAGTGACAATCCCAACTAATTTTCCTCCGGAGACAATTGGTAAACAGCCTATTTTAGATTCATAAAAAGTAAGAGCTACTTCCTCCACGAAATCAAGTGGATGACCGACAATTGGATTTTTAATCATAATCTCTTCCACTTTTGCATTAAAAACTGGAGAATTAGGCTCATCCCGTAACGAGGAAGGCAATGCCTCTTTAATATCTCTTTCAGTGATCACCCCAAGAACATGATACTCCTCATCTACAACTGGTAAATGACGTACTTTTTTCTCACGCATGAACTTCAGCGCTTCAACCACTGTGTTTGTCGGAGCCAGCGTGTATGGCTCATCATTCATAATTTCTTCTACGATCATATACTCATCCCCTTTGTGTTGGTTTTAATACATGAAGCGATTTCTAAAGCGAAGTCTATCGAATCTTTCCATTGTCTCAGGAGGCACGCGTTTGCCTTCACGTGCCATCAGGCAGTTAGCGGGATGTGATGTAATTTCAGGGTCATCTGTCGCAAAATATTCGAAGTTGGCAGAGCCCATCATTTTCTCCATCATTTTTCGATAATCCCAAACGTTTAAACCAGTCCCTTTTAAGTCCCAATGCCAATAATACTCGGTAGTGATAACAAGATAGTCTTCCATTTCATCTCCCATAAAAGATACGGCTAGTAGTGCTTTACCAGCACCTGTACCACGATAGTCTGGAATGACTTCAATAGCACCTAGTTCAATCATGTTATCAATTCGATCCTCCGCCCAACGTTCGAGTGGATCGGGATATAGATAAGTGACGTAGCCTACAATAATGTTTTCATTTCGAATAATAATAATTCGTCCTTCAGGAAGTCCTGCAATTTCTATAATGGCTTGCTGCTGTTGCTTTGGAGGTCTAAAAGCAACCAAGCCTTCGTGGAATGAATATGTAGCTAATTTTTCTGGAGGAACAGGTCCTTCCACATACACAGTACCATGCTTTGTTTCCTTTGTGACAGAAAAAAAAGTTTTTTTGTGTTCCATAATGACACCACCTGAGTTTAATAGTTTCATTATAGCTGATTTCCTGCGGAAAAACGCTATCTTTTGCAAAATATACCTGCATTTTCGGAAAAATATAAATATTAAGACATTATTAATGAATTCGTGTAAAATAGTTGTATATCGCATCTGTTATTCAACAGATGAATATAGTGTGAATAGGCATTCACTATTTTTACACTGCTTAAACTGTTGTATAACAAATGCTACATAACGTAGTTGTCTTTGGAGAAGGTGGTGAATTTTGAAGGGAAAAATAATGACATTACGACGATTTGAAATTTGCTTACTAATGTACTAAGGCAATAGCAAAGAGAGGGGTATTTTCATGGGGATGAAAATGTTGGAGAAGTTGAATGCTTTACCTGGGCAATATAATTTACTTGATTATGAGAAAGCTGCGGCAACTCATGATTGGAAAGAGACAGAAAAGGGATTTAGTTGGTATGAAACAGGGCTTGTAAATATGGCATATGAGGCAATTGATCGTCATACAGAAACACATCGAAAAAACAAAGTTGCACTTTATTTTAATGATGGAAAGCGTAAAGAGACTTATTCTTTCAATGAAATGAAAAAGCTGACGAATAAAGCAGCCAATGTTTTTAAAGCAGCAACAAATTTAGAAAAAGGTGATCGATTATTTATTTTTATGCCGCGTTCACCGGAGCTTTATTTTTCTTTATTAGGCGCATTGAAAATGGGTGTAATTGTAGGTCCACTATTCGAGGCATTTATGGAAGGTGCAGTTTATGACAGACTTGTAGATAGCGAAGCTAAAGTATTAGTGACAACACCAGAGTTACTTGAACGTGTACCTTTAGCGAAGCTACCGCATTTGCAGTACGTCTTTTTAGTAGGATCTGATGTAGAGGAAACACCACAAATTTTAGATTTCAATAGACGCTTGAAAGAAGCACCTTCTCAATTTGATATTGAATGGGTGGACAGAGAGGACGGTATGATTCTTCATTATACTTCTGGATCAACTGGAGCTCCAAAGGGCGTATTGCATGTTCATAATGCAATGCTTCAACAATATCAATCTACACAATGGGTATTAGATTTGCGTGAGGATGATATTTACTGGTGTACGGCCGATCCAGGATGGGTGACAGGTACAGCATATGGCATTTTTGGTCCATGGTTAAATGGTGTCACAATGCTAATTGTTGGTGGGAGATTTTCACCACAAGCTTGGTACCAAGCTATTGAAGATTATAGTGTAACAGTTTGGTATAGTGCACCAACTGCTTTCAGAATGTTAATGGGTGCTGGTAGTGGTATGCTTGAGAATTATGATCTATCTTCGGTACGCCATATTTTATCTGTTGGTGAGCCGTTAAATCCAGAGGTAATTCGTTGGGGGACAGATGAGCTAGGTCACCGTATACATGATACGTGGTGGATGACAGAAACCGGTGCGCATATGATTTGTAACTATCCTTCTATGGATATTAAGCCAGGCTCAATGGGTAAACCATTACCAGGTGTTCATGCGACAATTGTTGATGATGCTGGTAATGAAGTACCACCTTTTACAATGGGGAATTTAGCCGTTCGACGTGGTTGGCCTGCAATGATGCGTCAAATTTGGGGAAATCCAGAGCGTTATGAATCCTATTTCTTAAAAGGTGAATGGTATGTGTCTGGGGACTCTGCCTATATGGATGATGATGGTTACTTCTGGTTCCAGGGGCGTGTTGATGATGTGATTATGACAGCTGGTGAGCGGGTAGGTCCTTTCGAGGTAGAAAGTAAGCTACTAGAGCATCCCGATATAGTAGAGGCAGGGGTGATTGGAAAGCCAGATCCTGTCCGAGGTGAAATTATTAAAGCTTTTGTATCATTACGTGAAGGTGTTGAACCTTCAGATACATTGATAGAGGATATTCGTAATTTTGTTAAGAAAGGTTTATCTGCACATGCAGCACCACGTGAAATTGAATTTAAGGATAAGCTACCAAAAACACGCAGTGGTAAGATTATGCGTCGTGTGTTAAAGGCGTGGGAGTTAAATTTACCAACTGGTGATTTATCTACGATGGAAGATTAATTATAAGAAGCAGGAATTTGTTCGGCCGACGAAAAATTCCTGCTTTGTTTTTTTTACTGCCAGTTATATGTAGGGGAGCATTAGCCCTCTACTAGCGCCGTATATAATGTTTACTTACCATCTATTTCGACAATAATCGTGTAAGTGTCATGAGCATTTGTAGCGAAAATTTCAGATCCAACTGGCAGTTTAGTAGCATAAAAATCTTTGAAAAATAGAGTGGATGTCCTCGTTTTTTTATTTCTCCAATTTTGTCTTCTTTTATAAAATCACCCTTTTTTAGAGATTCTTGATCGGATGCTTTTATATAGATTAATTGATCATTTTGTAAAATATCTGCTTGAGGATCTTTTTTAAGAATAGTTTTTAGTCGAAGCGACGGAAGGAAGAGTCAAAGCGACGGAAGGAAGAGTCAAAGCGACGGAAGGAATAGGCGAAGTGACGGAAAGTAGAGCCAGAGCGACGGAATATCCGCAACGAAGGCGAGTATCTTGGATTTGATGAGCATTTCAGACCGACATGTGTACGTAAACACAGCTACTGTTACCACAACTTCGATGAAAAGTACTGAACATTAAAATTCACAATGCCAAAGGAATGTGCAACCTGTCCGTTACGTGATGATTCACTCTGTCAGAAGGTTTTCAAAATCAAGTGTAACAATGATTTACGGAAATTTACGTATCCAGCACGTGGCCCTGAACTATGGAAACAACTGTATAAAGAGCGCACAGCCGTTGAACGTGTAAATGCATACCTAAAGCAATATTTTCAGTTAAACAATGTCCGTCAAAGAACAAGAAGAAAGGCGAAACTTCACTTCAATCTGGTGACTTTTATCTATAATGCCTGCAAGTTGGCAGTAGATCGTCTGAATGCTTTATTACAGACACAAACTCAAGCAGCATAATTTTTATAAACGTAAGTTTTCTTAATAGGAGTAGTCTAAACTCTTGGAAAATATGATTTATGAAATTGATTCAAGTAAGTAAATTTACTTGGAGCATATCATCAAAAGTAGGAAATCACATTTGTTAAATCGTATGCCTTGTATATTAGTTGATTGGAGTGGAGGCTGGGCGACTCCTTGGGGATCAGCAATAGAGGAACGAAGGCTAAAAGCATCACATCCTGTGATAACGCCTTCGTGACCAACATCGTGTTTGCCCGAGACCTTGGAGCGATCACAACGTGAGTGAAGCGGCTCATCGGACGCCCCCAATACTTTATAAAAGATAAGCTTTTTTTTGAGTATTCTCTTTGTTTTATAGCGTGTAGTTATCCAAACTTTTTTAAAATCATTCATTGAATGAAGTTTGTGAAAATTAAATAAATAAATAAAAATTCAGTTGACTTAATAAATATGCAGACGTATACTAATTTTAACTTAATTCAGAGGTGAGTGCATTGAAAGTAGGGATTGTTGGTGCAACCGGATACGGTGGATTAGAGCTTATTCGATTTTTACATAATCATAAAGCGGTGGAACGGATCGATTTATTCACATCTTCAGAAGAAGGCGTTATTTTTTCTTCTAAGTTTGGTCATCTCGTCCATATTGCCGATACACCTTTACAAAAAATTGATTATAGGACTTTGGAGGAATTTGATGTTGTTTTTACAAGTACACCTTCAGGAGTAACAAGTGAGCTATTACCGCCATTGGTGGGGAAAGGTCCTAAATTAATAGACTTGTCTGGTGACTTTCGTTTACAAGATCCAGCATGCTATGAAGCATGGTACGGTAAAAAAGCGGCGCCATTAAAATTTATTCAACAAAGTGTTTATGGCTTAACTGAATGGAATGCAGAAAATATTCAACATGCTCTTCTTATCGCAAATCCAGGATGTTATCCAACAGCCGTTTTACTTTCGTTGTTACCATTGCTAAAAGAACGATTGATTGATTCAAGCTTTTTAGTGATTGATGCGAAAAGTGGGATTTCAGGGGCTGGAAATAAACCATCGCAAACAACGCATTTTAGTGAGGTAAACGAAAACTTTTCAATCTATAAAATGAATACACATCAGCATATACCGGAAATCGAGCTGGCCATTTCGATGTTTGCAGGGGTTAATACAACTATTTCTTTTAATACTCATTTAGTGCCAATGACTAGGGGGATTTTATCTACTTCTTATGCACCTGTTATGTCTGGTGTTACAGAGCATCAGCTAGTAGCTTGTTTACAGCATGCCTATGAAAAGCATCCGTTTGTACGGATCGTTACAGATGTAAATAGTCTAGGAACAAACCGTGTAAAAGGTTCGAACTATTGCGACATTTTGGTGAAGGTTGATAGCCGTACGAATCGTGCCACAATTGTTGGCGTCATCGATAATTTAGTCAAAGGTGCTGCAGGGCAAGCCATTCAAAATATGAACGTACAATTTGATTTACCACAAACAACAGGATTAGATGTGGTGCCGTTCTTTTTGTAACTTATTTGGAGTGAATTTTTGTAAAATTGATTAACTAAGGGGGAGATTTTATGACATTAGTAGCATCCACAAGTATTATGAAAAAATTATCGAGTAAAAATATTGTTTCACCAAAGGGCTTTAAAGCTGCGGGTTTACATTGTGGTTTAAAGCATAAGAAAAAAGATTTAGCTGTGTTAGTTAGTAAAGTACCCGCAAGTGTAGCAGGTGTCTTTACAACGAACGCTGTACAGGCAGCACCATTAAAAGTAACGAAAGAGGTTGTCTACACAACGAAGAAAATGCAGGCGATGATTGTCAACTCCGGAAATGCTAATGCATGTACAGGAAAGCAAGGTGTAAAAGACGCCCAAACAATGCAGGCCCTCATAGCAGAAAAGCTAGGTATTGGGGCAAATTTAGTGGGTGTTTGCTCAACTGGTGTCATCGGTGAAATGATGAATATGGAGCCACTGGCAAATGGGATTAATCAGTTAGAGCCAAAGGATAATTTAGAAAGTGCTATTGATTTTGCACAAGCGATTATGACAACAGATACGGTTATGAAAAACACAAGTTACAGTACTATTGTTGATGATAAAGAGATTATTATCGCTGGTGTAGCAAAAGGGTCAGGTATGATTGAACCGAATATGGCAACAATGCTAGGTTTTATTACGACAGATGCAAATATTGAATCAGATGTTCTACAGGCTACATTAGCTGATATAACAAATATGACGTTTAATGCAATTACAGTGGATGGGGATACATCTACAAATGACACAGTAGTTGTCATGGCAAACGGCTTAGCAGGAAACGCTGCTTTAACTCCTGACCATCCAGATTGGCAAAACTTCTACTATACATTGAAAACAGTAGCTGAGGACTTAGCGAAAATGATTGCTAAAGATGGTGAGGGTGCTACGAAGCTGATTGAGGTTGAAGTTGAAGGGGCATTTTCGGATGAAGAAGGACGTAAAATTGCTAAAACAGTAGTTGGTTCACCACTTGTGAAAACGGCTGTATTTGGCTGTGATGCAAACTGGGGACGTATTATTGCCGCTGTAGGCTATAGTGGTGCAACGGTTGATTCGGAAAAAATTACGATTCAAATTGGCGGTGTAACAATGGTTGAAAATGGTGAACCAGTGCCATTTTCGGAAGATGAGTTAATTCAAATTTTAAAAATGCATGAAGTGAAAATTTATGTGTCTCTTGATATTGGGGAAGGCAAAGGGCATGCTTGGGGATGTGATCTCACTTATGACTACGTTCAAATCAATGCCTCATACCGCTCGTAAACGAATGGTCATTAAGCTTGGTGGAAGTACGTTAGATGGCTTAAATGAGTCGTTTTTTGAGAATTTTAAAAAACTCCAAGAAAGCGGCATAGAGCTTATTATTACCCATGGTGGTGGCCCAGCCATTAACCGTGAACTAGCGGTGCGCGGAATAGAATCACATGCATTAAATGGTATTCGTGTCACGAGCAAAGCTGCAATGGATATTGTACAGTCAACGTTAATAGGGAAGGTCAATCCTGCGCTTGTTCATGAATTAACAACTTCTGGCATTGCTGCAATTGGATTAAACGGCTTTGATGGTCAGTTAATTTTAGCAGATTTTCTTGATAAAGATGTATACGGCTTTGTTGGTGAAGTGAAAGCCATCAATACATCTTTGCTAGAAGCAATAATGAGTGCCGGGGTTGTACCGGTTATTGCTTGCGTGGGATCAGATGAACATGGTCAGGCATTAAATATTAATGGAGATACGATAGCAAGTGAAATAGCATTAGCGATAGATGCGGATAGCCTATTACTAGTAACCGATGTAAGTGGTATTCGAATTAATGATGAATATCAACCGAAAGCAACACGCTCCTCTATCAATCAATGGATTGAGGAGGGGCATATTTATGGTGGGATGATACCTAAAGTTCAAGGAGCTCTCGAATGCTTAAGTGCAGGTATTCCATCCGTGCAAATTGTTGGAGAATCCTTAGTGGGTACGACGATTTTATCCGGGAGTTGAAGAAAACTCGAATAAGTAAAGTTTCCCTTCATCCTCACCAGTAACAGTCATTCTTCTTCTTCATAGATAGGGTGGGCATTCTAATGGTATAAAAGGAACAATATAGTTGTTTAGGGAAAATGATTGTTATAGCAAACTTAGTAGGAGTTGATAAAATGAGTGCTTTATTTGGAAACTATGGCAAGCGCCGCGCCCAAATTGTCAAAGGGCAAGGAACTGTTGTAGAAGATTCGGCTGGGAAAAAATATTTAGATTTTACAAGTGGAATCGCTGTAGTAAGTCTTGGTCATGCACATCCTGCAATCGTGAAGGCTATTCATGATCAAAGTAAAAAACTTTGGCATATTTCTAATTTATTTGATATTCCCGGTCAGGAAAAGGTTGCACAAAAATTAATAGCAGATACACACTTTTCTTATGCATTTTTCTGTAATAGTGGGGCGGAAGCAAATGAAGCTGCCATCAAACTCGCACGCAAGCATACCGGAAAAAATCATATTATTACTTTTGAAAAATCCTTTCATGGGCGAACTTTTGGAGCGATGTCCGCAACAGGTCAGGACAGTGTACATAATGGCTTCGGACCGCTTGTTGAAAAATTTACGATTCTTCCTTTTAATGATGTGGCAGCACTTGAAGCAACGATTGACGAGTCTGTGGCAGCAATTATGCTTGAAATGATTCAAGGTGAGGGCGGAGTTAATAGTGTATCACCAGAATTTGCTGCAGCAATCGCTAAAGCCTGTGACGACAAAGGAATATTACTAATTATCGATGAAGTTCAAACAGGTATTGGACGAACAGGGACAAGATATGCCTATGAGCAAACGATTTTAAAGCCAAATATCGTGACATTGGCAAAAGGGCTAGGTGGAGGATTCCCGGTTGGTGGAATGCTAGGAACAGCCGAGCTATTTGATACATTTAGTCCTGGCACACATGGGACAACATTCGGTGGAAACCCACTTGCGATGAGTGTTGCTGAAACCGTGCTTAATCATGTTTTTGAGCCTGCTTTTTTACAAAATGTGCAGGAGCGATCTTCGTATTTTGTTAAGCAGTTGAAGGAGAATCTACCGTCTACATATACGGTACAAGGCCAAGGTTTACTTCTTGGCATTGGTTGTGGCGATAATGAGGTAACCCCGTATATAGCTGCAGCAGAGAAAAATGGCTTATTATTAGTAGGGGCAGGACCAAATGTTATTCGTCTACTACCACCATTGACCGTTTCAACAGAGGAAATAGATGAGGCAATTGCGATTTTAAAAACGATACTGTTTTAGTATCTGGAATACGATGGAAATGAATCTGCTAGAATTTCTTTGTAAGAATTCTAGCAGATTGTTTTAATGCTTATCAAAAAAGACTTAACATCATAACATGAGGTTGATTTCCGTTCTGGCTGGGCGCTTTGTTGTTGCTGCCGCTGCGCTTTCACACAGAGCAACGCTTCCTGGGGCGCTTCATCGCTCCAAAGTCTCAGCTAATCCCCAAGGAGTCGCCCAGCCTCCACTCCAATCAGAATACGTTTTTAAAAATGGCATCCGCAACTTTTGGGTAGTTTAGTAAAATCCTATTGTAGCTCTTTTACTAAAGTTTTCACTAGGGTAGGGAGCCAATCATGAAGTTGACTAAATGTAAAGCCTGCAGCTTCTGCCTTTGTAGTTGACATATACCAATCTGCCGGAACTCCATATGGTGACTGCGACATTTCATCGTTACCTACCAGAGAAATTTTCGCAGACTTTCCAGTCGTTTCTTCAATAAGCCCAAGCAAATCCTTTAACGAAATTGCACCTGCAGCTGTGGCATTATAAGGTCCTTCAATTGGTGTAATGCCAGCAAAATATAAAAATGCAGCTGCTTCATCATCCGTGATAAAGCTCATTTTTGCTTCGATATTTGGTAATGAAATAGGCTGTTCCTGTAAAACTCGTTCAACATGAAAATGTAAACGGCGTGTATAGTCGTTCTCCCCCATAACAATCGGGAAACGTACAGCGACAACAGGGAATGTGGCTTCTTTGAAAAGCACTGCCTCTGCTTGACGCTTACCTTCTCCATATGAGAAATCTTCACGGTTCCCCATCCGAACTTCATAATCATATGGATTAAAATCTTCTTCTGTTTTGACAATGCCGTCTATTTCGTAGGTTGATAGAGTAGATGTAAAAACGAACTTTTTTGTTTTACTTTCTAAAATTTTACATATTTTATGAGCTTCGTTAGGAGAATAGCAAATATTATCATAGACAATATCCCATGTTGTATTGGATAGTGCCTGTGACAACGAATCGGCATCATCTCGATTAACGATTAGCTGCTTCACCTTTGTGCCAAAAGGATTCCCGCTTTGTCCACGTGTTAAAATAGTTACGCTATGACCGTTTTGAATAAAGAGTTCAACAAGCTTTTTACCAAAAAAACGAGTGCCTCCTAAAACTAAAATGTTCAATTATTTCCACCCCTTCAAATTAGTAGTCCCCTTTATAATGACAAAAAAACAGGCATACTACAATTACTTTTAATTGTAGTATGCCGTGTAAGATGATTATTGGGTAGTTGGTGGATTAGTCGGTGGAGTTGGTTTTCCGTTGTCTCCTCCGTTAGAGCCATTCCCGTTATTTGAGCCATTCCCGGTGTTTCCGGAACCATTCCCGTTATTTGAGCCATTACCGTTATTTCCGGAACCACTGCCGTTATTTGAGCCATTGCCGTTATTTCCGGAACCACTGCCGTTATTCGAGCCGTTTCCGGTATTTCCAGAACCATTGCCGTTATTCGAGCTGTTGCCGTTGTTTGAGCCGTTGCTGTTACTACCATCTGACCCATTGCCATTTTCCGAACCGTTTCCATTTTGGTTCGGGTCATTCCCGTTAGTAGGTGGGGTCGTTGAGGGATCTTTTTCTTCCTTGTCTTTTTCAGGCTGGTTTTCATTCGCACTACCACCAGTAGAAACGACATTAGATTGCGCTGAAGTTAAACCTGTAATATCGACAGCGACAACAACATAGGCTTGACCACTTGCTACTGTCATACTTTGTGATGACTCAAGCACTGATCCGACAAGTGTTTTACCACCGTTTGTTACTTTATATATTCGATAACCGACAACATCATTTGAAGAGCCTGTCCAAGATAATGTATTGCCATTAACTGAAGCAGTTACTGCTGCTGGCGAATTGTGATCTGCCGGGAAATCAACAGCTGATACCGATGAATTCGATAATGTCGAATTTTTTGGTAATAGGCTTGCTGGGTTACCGCCAAGTCTGCCTAACATTCGTTTAATAAATGCTTGATTAATACCTGCGCCACCTGGTTTTACAAATTCTGGTGGTGTGTTAGGGAGTGCATTATACGTTTTACCTTTAATCGTCACAACCTTTGAGGAAGCTAAGCTATCATCAGGCTGCGAAGGTAAAAATACTTTCGCGTTAAACAAATCAGAGCGTACGAGACCAGCATTAGCGCATGCTGCTGAAGGTGCTAAACCAGAAATACCACAGAATGATGCAGTGACAACGTTTTTCGGTTGCTTAAATCTAGTTTTAGGGGCAATTAATTGTGGATCGACATCATACACAGAATTCATTAATGTTCCCCACAGCTTGTTAATTCGCACACTAGGCTGTTGATACGTATTATTAAAAGTATACAGTGATTGATTGTTATCATAACCCATCCATACACCAAGAGAAACATTCGGGTTATAGCCAACTAGCCAAACGTCTTTATAATTTTGTGAAGTACCTGTCTTAGCAGCAAAGTCAGCAGAGAATTTAAGTGAATTTCTTGCAACTGTACCTGTTCCTTTTGTTAACACATCTCGTAACATATCTGTAACGATATAAGAAGTTTCAGGACTAAACACTTGTTCAGGTTTAACTTCGTGTTTATAGATGATATTTCCATTTTGGTCTTCAATTCTATCAATCATATAAGCGTCAATGAATTGACCGCCGTTTGCGAAGGTTGCATAGGCATTGGTGTTCTCTTCAACAGTAATACCATCTTTTACTCCCCCAATCCCAGCTGCAAGGTTTGTAAAGTCATCAGGTTGTAAAGTTGAAATACCCATTTTTACTAAATAATCGGCAGGACGTCTGTTAAGAATATCATAATATAGACGTAAAGCAGATAAGTTTTGTGAACTAGCTAAAGCTTCACGTGCAGGTATAAGTCCTCGTTCATCACTAGTAATATAGTTGCTCGGACTCCAACTGCCAACAGAGAATTTTACGTCAACTAATGGGCTACCTGCACCGATTACACCGTATTCTATTGCAGGTGCATATACGAGTAAAGGCTTCATTGTTGAGCCATTTGAGCGTTTTGCCTGTGTAGCGTAGTTATAACTTTTTAATTCAAAATCACGACCACCGACAAAGCTTAAAATACGTCCAGTATTATTTTCAATTAAAATACTGCCGACCTGTACAGGCATTTCAGTATCCACTTCTTCACCTGTTGCAGGGTCCTTGTCTTTAACGGTATAAGTATGACCGTAATTTTTAAAGTTGTCCGCTGCTTTTTGCATTGAATCGTACATATCTTTATTAATAGTTGAATAGATACGATAACCTTTTGAGCGAACATCGCGATCTGCTAGAATCGTATACTTATCTTTTAATTTTTTCTCACTTTTTAAGCGTTCTGGATCAATACCATCTTCTTCTGCTAGTTTTTCCGCAATAATGTCTTTCGCCCGACTTTCAAGCTCATACGTTAGCCAAGGGTAGCGATCTTCTGCGCGCATTTCCGGTGAACGGAAGTCAGCAGTGATATCGTAAGCAAGTGCTTCTTTATATTGAGCTTCGTTAATATACCCTGCGTCTTTCATACGATAAAGTACAGTTTTCATACGATCAATACCCGGTTGAAGAGCTTCTTTACTTTTAAGTACACCTGTATTTGTAAATGGGGTGTAAGCAAAAGGTGATTGGGGTATACCAGCTATATATGCTGCTTGAGGAAGCGATAAGTCCTTTGCTTTTACATTGAAAATACCTTCAGCAGCTGTTTCAACCCCTGCAATGTTTCGACCGGAAGCGTTACGGCCATAAGGTATTATGTTTAAATAGGCCTCTAAAATTTCTTCCTTTTTCATAAAATGCTCTAAACGCATAGCAAGTAAAATTTCTTTTGCTTTTCGTTCATAAGATACTTCGTTTGTTAATACTTGGTTTTTAATAAGCTGTTGTGTTAGTGTAGAACCACCAGTTTGAGTAGAAGAGTTTGTGACGTCTTGAAGTAGCCCACGGACAACAGCCTTTGGAACTATTCCGTTATGTTCACGGAAATACTCGTCCTCTGTTGCTAAAACTGCATTAATAACATTAGGTGCGACCTGGTCTAATGTTGTTACTCGACGGTCTAAATCTGTCCGTAATTTTCCGATATAAATATCATTGGCAAAATAAATCTCACTTGTTGAATCATAGTTGAAAATTTCATTCCTTAATTCTTCCTTTGAGCGAAGTGGCTCTTCTTTTACAAGTGAAGCAAAATATCCAGCGCCCACTGACCCGGCAAATACAGTGCCAACCAATGCAAAGACTAAAAATAGTAAAAATAAGTTCCAGGTAACACTTCCTGAAATACGTAATTTCTTCATCCATTTTTGTTGAATTAAATCATCGATCTTTGCATTGATTTTCTCAATCCAATCTTTCAATGTATCGACCTCCTAAAATCTTGTCTATTATAGCACATATTGATTTAGGTCGAACATAGTTATTGACAATGAAAAAGAATCGTTTAGAATAATGCTTATAGTTTTCTAGTGATGAAGAGCTTGCAGTAGTGTCTACATTCCCTGTTTAGAGAGCCAGCGGTTGGTGAAAGCTGGTCATAATGTAGAAACGAATTACGTGCTTGGAGCTTAGACGTGCGCGCCTGCGATAAAGGCGGTTGAATGAAGAGGAAGATGGATGACATCTTCAAGCCGGGTGGTACCGCGTTAGTTATTAACGTCCCTGCATGCAATGTTTTTGCGTGTAGGGACTTTTTTGTTTCTCCCTACACGGAATATTAAACACTTAGGAGGAATAAAAATGACGAACGAATTATTACAAGACTTAGAATGGCGCGGATTGTTATACCAACAAACTGATGCTGAAGGTATGAAAAAAATATTAGATGAACAATCTGTATCTTTATACTGCGGTGTTGATCCAACTGCGGATTCTATGCATATTGGGCATATTGTGCCTCTTTTAACGCTACGCCGATTCCAAAAAGCAGGCCACCGTCCGATTTTGTTAGTTGGTGGTGCGACTGGTATGATTGGAGATCCATCTGGTCGCTCGGAAGAACGCCAATTACAAACTGTTGAGCAAATTGATAAAAATGTTCAAGGTATCCGTAGTCAATTAGAGCGTATTTTTGACTTTGCAGAAGATGGTAATGGTGCACAATTAGTGAATAACCGTGACTGGATTGGCAATATAAATACGATTGAGTTTTTACGTGATTATGGGAAATTAATTAACGTGAATTACATGTTAGCAAAGGATACGATTGCATCACGCCTTGATACAGGGATTTCATTTACTGAGTTTGCGTATACTTTAATTCAAGGTATTGATTACAATCATTTATACAACCATTACAACTGTCGTATTCAAGTAGGTGGCTCTGACCAGTGGGGGAATATTACAACAGGTTTAGAAGTTATTCGTAAAACACATGAGGAAGAAACGAAAGCTTTTGGTATAACAATTCCTTTAGTAACGAAAGCAGACGGTACGAAATTTGGTAAAACAGCAGGTGGTGCTGTATGGTTAGATAGTAAGAAAACATCTCCATACGAGTTCTACCAATTCTGGATTAATGCTGCAGATGCTGACGTTGTAAAATACTTAAAAATCTTCACATTCCTTTCTCGTGAAGAAATTGAAGCTTTAGCAGTATCTGTAGAAGAGGAACCACATTTACGTAAGGCGCAAAAAGCACTAGCCGAAGAAATGACTCGCTTAATTCATGGTCAAGAAGCTTTAGACCAAGCAATCCGCATTACAGCTGCTTTATTCTCTGGAGACTTAAAAGCACTTTCTGCTGATGAAATGAAGGATGCGTTTAAAGATGTTCCTTCTATTGAATTGGCGAAAGAAGATAAAAACATTGTGGAATTATTAGTGGAAGCGGGTATTTCACCTTCCAAACGTCAAGCTCGTGAAGACGTAACAAATGGTGCGATTAGCGTGAATGGTGAAAAAGTCACTGCATTAGAATATGTAATTGACGGCAAAGATCGTTTAGAAGATGCATTCAGCATTGTTCGTCGCGGCAAGAAAAAATACCATATGGTGAAATTTGTTTAATCCGAACAAACATGTCAAACATCCCCTCGAAATTTGAGGGGATGTTTCTTTCTTTTTGTTGAAAAATGGTCAAGGAGCGCTCTCCTATGGCGAACATTTAGCTGCTATCTTAGCTTTGCATGCGCTGATGCTGCGTTTTCTCACTTAAATAAGTAACATGCCAGAAAATACACGCTAAATAACCCCCTTACTTTGCTGAACAGCCACACTGTATTTAGTAAGACAATGCCACTGACAAATTGTTAGTTTTAGCTATTAAAAAAACTAGGAAGCTTTACGTGCTTATATTCTTCGGGGTGGAGCATATTCGCTAGCTTTAATGCACCCTCTAGGAGGCGTGGTGATGGGCGACAATAAAGCCATTCCTCCATTACGTGAAGCTGTTTCATTTTAACAGCTTGCAGCTCCTGCGCTTGTGCACGCTTTAATAAATTAGCCGGTTGAATACGCTCAAATGCAACCCCTACCCAAGCCATCATAATATAGTCTGGGTCGAGCCTTACAACATCAGCCCAATCAGTTTGCACGCTTGTTAGCTCTACATCTTGAAACAGATTTTGCCCACCTGCAATGGCACTTATTTCAGTTAGCCAATTTACGTTACCTGGTGTAAAGATAGGGTTTGGCCACCACTCCCAATAGAGAGTTGGTTTTTTAGGAATCGTTTGAGCAACTGTGCGAAGACAATCGATACATTGTAAATATTCCTCAGAAATTTCTTGTGCACGTCCTTCAACTCCGCAGGCTTTACCTAAAGTATGGAGATCCTGTGCGATTTCCTCTAATGAATTAGCATTAAAAACAATATGGGGAATATTTCTAGCTTGTAACGCTTCAATATTTTTTTCCATGCCAGGGACACTTAAGGATGCGAGTACAAGATCAGGCTGCAACGCCTCTAATGCATCCATATCAATTGATAAATCTGGGCCAAGCTGAGGTAAGTTTTTTGCTGCTATTGGCCAATCCGAAAAATCATCGACTCCAACAAGCTGATCAGTCAGGCCTAAATAAGCAACAAGCTCGGTATTACTAGGACAAATTGATATTAAACGCATCTTCTTATCTCCAATTCTTTTTAAGAAAAGTATAGCTAGTGTTGGAATCACATACAATGACAGAATGTTTTTCTCAATAAAAAAAGGCATGCCAAGAGACATGCCTTCTGACTTATTAAGTAAGTGCGATAGCTTCGAGTGATTTTTCTTCTTTCGCTACAGGGCCCATCGCATTTGTAATAATTTGTTTAATGTCTTCTAAAATTGCTTTACGTGGGTTTGTTGCAGCACATACATCTAACATTGCATTTTTCGCTAAGATTTCAATATCCTCATCCTTCGCACCTAGTTCGCGGAAGCCGCTTGGAATGTTCAAATCGCTAGAAAGTTTTTCGATTGCTACAATTGCCTTCTCCGCAGCATCACGTTTACTTAATCCTTCAACGTTTTCACCTAACAATTCAGCAATTTTTGCAAAACGCTCAGTACGTGCTGTTAAGTTAAAGCGGCAAACATGAGGCAATAAAATAGCATTACATACACCATGTGGTAGATTATAGAAGCCACCTAATTGATGAGCAATTGCATGTACGTAGCCAAGTGAAGCGTTATTAAACGCCATGCCTGCTAAAAATTGTGCGTAAACCATTTGCTCACGTGCTTCTAAATCAGCACCGTTTGCATAGGCACGTGGTAAATATTCAGGAACTAACTGAAGTACCTTTTCAGCGCAAGCGTCAGTAATTGGTGTTGCGTTTGTCGATACAAATGATTCGATTGCATGTGTTAATGCATCTAAACCAGTTGCCGCTGTTAGAGTAGGAGGTAAGCCAATCATTAGCTCTGGGTCATTAATTGATAGTAGTGGTGTAACATGTTTGTCCACAATAGCCATCTTCACTTTACGAGCTGTATCCGTGATAATCGTGAAGCGAGTCATTTCACTTGCTGTACCAGCAGTTGTGTTAATAGCGATTAATGGCACTAATGGGTTTTGTGATTTGTCAACGCCCTCGTAATCATGAATGCGTCCACCATTCGAAGCAATAAGTCCGATACCTTTCGCTGCATCGTGTGCGCTACCTCCTCCAAGAGAAACGATCGAGTCACAGTTTTCAGCGTGATACACTGTAATCCCATCTTCAATGTTTTGATCTGTTGGATTTGGTTCTGCTTTCGGGAAAATTGCTACATCAATTCCAGCAGCTATAATAATGTTAGCAATTTGTTCAGAGAGACCTAGTTTGTGTAAGCCCTCATCTGTTACGATTAATGTCTTTTTCACTTCTAAATCATTTAAGCGTTTACCAACTTCTTGAATTGCTCCAGGTCCAAATAAGTTTGTTTTCGGCATAACAAATTGCTTTAGAACGTCTGACATATTTCCAACCCCTTTAAAAAAATTGTTATTGCTTGAATGATGGCGAACCACCTTTCGAAATTCATAGTATTCTATTATTTGTAAAAGTTCAACTCGTATTTTTATTAAAATTGTTAATTTTGATTGTGTTATTATTTTACAAAAAAGTTATCTTTATTTTTGGGGTGACAGAAGGTTTAATTGCCTAGAAGTGTTGATTTTAAAAAGGATCGAAAATTGTTTTCCTATGAAAATAAAATATATTTTTTGGAAATGTGTTCTATTTTAAAGGAGAATAGAATAGTAAATAATTGATAATTTGTTTTTACTATAATAGTAGTGGTTAAGTTGTTTTTTATTGTGTAATTACTATTTTAAAGTACATAAAATGGTCATAATTTATAGGTATATTCAAAATTATTTGACCCTCCTTTTTAAATTGTTTAAGGAAATCCATAATGCGAGAGTTACATAAAGAATAAACCGTATATCCGAGTAATGTGCATATATAGAAAATTGCCGTTGAATCTAAACTGATAGGAGGATAACCGCTGTGATTATTAAAAGATAACCTCCTGCTTATAACCGAACCAAATAGCTTAATTGGATGCTTTAATGCTTTTCTAGGAAAAAAATCATAAACTAAAACGAGCACAGTAAGTTCAGAAACCCCCAATATTTCCTCCTTTGAATTTTTAATCTTTCCTATTTAGACTTCCGTAAAGATAAAAGAATTCCTTTTACATTGGTATATATTAATTAATCTTATTAAAGTTTTTATTTTCTGGGCACTTTTTAGGAATATTTGCCATTTTATTGAATATTATTTCAATGAAAGTATATTCAATAAAGGGGTGGGGGAGATGTCAATTAGACATAAACAAAAAGAACAACGAAGGGCATTGATTTTACAATCTGCATTAGATTTGTTTATTCGGAAGGGGTATGGTGAAACGAAAGTTGCTGATATTGCTAAAGCTGCTAATATGAGCATGGGGTTGCTTTTTCATTATTTTGACTCTAAGGAAAAGCTTTATGAAGAGCTAATTCGCACAGGGTGTGAAAGACTTCAAATGGATTTTAATTTTATGAATGAATCCCCATTAGCTATTTTTACAGCTGCTGCTGAGGAATTGTTTGACATGATTCGTACAAACCCATCTGCAGCAAAAATGTTTGTCCTAATGGAAAATGCACAACATCTTGATTCCTTGTCGGAAGATTTAAAAGAAATGCTTATGGAGGCAGATAAAGTAATAAGAAAGAGTGTTCCATTAATAGAGAAAGGGCAAATGCTAGGTGAAATTAAACAGGGTAAAGCTGAAGCCCTTGCCGTAGCATTTTGGTGTTCTATTCAAGGAATCGCTCAATACATTGCGCTGCATCCCGAAACTCCTTGTCCAAATACGATGTGGGTTATTTCAATCCTTGAAAACAGGGAGGTGGATTGAAAAATGAAAATAAAACGCAACTTAATAATTTTTATAGTTGTTGTTTTGCTATGTGGTTGGCTTGGTGTTTTTGTAGATCGCTTCATCCCTGAACAGCCTAGAGGTGACACGCTTGGAATGGGCATTTGGCTAGTGTTTCCGCTGCTGACAATTATACTATTACGTGCCTTTGCGGGAGATGGTTGGCGAGATATTGGCTTATTACCTAATTTGAAAGGTAACATAAAATGGTATATTGTCTCGCTCCTAGTCTTTCCTGGCGTCACTTCTATAGTATTGTTAGTAAGCGATCTATTTGGCTGGATGGATTTTTCGGATTTTAATTTAGATGCACTAGTTTCAGTTTTCGTTGGTGGTTTACTTATTCAATTTATTAAAAACTTTTTTGAGGAATCCGTTTGGAGAGGGTATTTGACAAGTAAACTTTTAACGTTAAAAGTAAGTGATTTTCGGTTATATTGTATTGTTGGTGGTGTTTGGGGAGCGTGGCATATTCCGTACTTTTTAGTGTTCCTATCAGAAAGTGATATCTTCAGTGTACTTCCTGTAGATAGATGGCTATTTGCGTTAATAGGTATTGTGACGATGATTTGCTGGACAGTAATGTATACAGAAATTTATTTAATGACGAAAAGTATATGGCCACTTGTCCTTATGCATATGACAGAAGATGCGCTTGTAAATCCGCTTATTCTTGATGGCTATATTAAAATTGCTCAAGGGAAAGAATTCCTTGTTTCTCCAACGGCAGGCATTATTACTACAATTCTTTACCTAATGGTAGGGCTTTTATTGCGAATTAAACGAAAAAAGCTGGAGAGGGAAATTGTATCAAAATCAACTACGGCTGTTATCGTGAAAATTTGAATTTATTGTTGCTACCACTACGTTAGAACTACGTTTTCGCTCAGAGCTGTTGAAATGGTGAAACAGATAAAAATTTCCAAATTGGTTTAATATGATTATTATTAAACTAACGATGCAGATGCAGGTGAGTTAATAAGAAAGGGAGATAACAGTGGGATATTGGGAAAAGGAATTACTTAATACATCACGTGGGACCTTTGAAATATTTATCAAGGGAGAAGGGAAACCACTTTGTATGACCCATCATTACTCTGTATTTAATCAGACAGGAGATTATTTTGCGGAGACATTTACAAAAACAAACAAAGTATTTTTAGTAAATTTAAGAGAGGCAGGACATTCAGAAAAAGCAGTAGAGCCTTATCAACTGAGTATGTTGGAATCGATATTCGATTTAGAAGCTATACGTGAAAAATTAGGATTTGTTAAATGGGGATTTGCGGGGCATTCAACTGGAGGTATGTTAGGAATAATTTACGGAATATATTTTTCAAATAGTCTAGATTTCAATGTAATTGTCGGAGCAGCTGCAAGAGAATATATGACATTTTCAAAAGATTGTATTTATAATCCTGAACACCCAAAATTCAACAGAATGCAAGAACTGATTGAAATTTTAAAACGCCCAGATTTACTAACAGAAAAAAGAAATAAACTAAAAGCAGAAAGGACGAAGCTATCTTTATTTGAGCCTGATAAATATGATGAACTTTTTTCTCAAAGTATAAGGAAGGAAATATCCGCAATTCGTTTGAACTTTTTTAGTCGAGAATTGCAAGTATATGATGTGTCGAAAAAGTTAGGATTTATAGTAACGCCAACTTTAATAATGTGTGGTAGATATGATGTACAGTGTCCTGTAATATATTCTATTGAAATGAATGATAAAATACCGAACTCAAAATTAGTTATTTTTGGAAAAAGTAACCATTATCCGTTCTTGGAGGAATCTGAGAGATTTGTGGATGAATATAAGTTGTTTATAAAGGAGCAACCATAATATTTAGCATCGTCGATAAAAAGCAAAAACCCTAGAGAACCTTAATATAAAAGGCTTTCTAGGGTTTTCTAAACTACTCTTTGCAGAGCAATTTAATTAACGTGAGTAGTACTCTACGATGAATGCTTCGTTGATTTCAGCTGATAATTCAGAACGCTCTGGAAGACGAGTGAATGTACCTTCTTTTTTGTCAGCATCAAATGTTAAGTAGTCAGGTACGAAGTTGTTTACTTCGATTGCTTCTGCTACTACAGCAAGGTTTTGAGATTTTTCACGAAGAGAAATCGTTTGACCTGGTTTTACGCTGTATGAAGGAATATCAACGCGTTTGCCATCTACTAAGATGTGGCCGTGGTTTACTAATTGACGAGATCCACGACGAGTACGAGATAAACCTAAACGGTAAACTAGGTTGTCAAGGCGAGTTTCAAGAAGGATCATGAAGTTTTCACCGTGTACACCTTTCATTTTACCAGCGCGGTCAAATAGAGTACGGAATTGACGTTCGTTCATGCCGTACATGTGACGAAGTTTTTGTTTTTCTTGAAGTTGTAAACCGTATTCTGATAATTTTTTACGTTGGTTTGGACCGTGTTGACCTGGTGCGTAAGGGCGTTTTTCGATTTCTTTACCTGTACCGCTTAGTGAGATACCAAGACGACGTGATAATTTCCAAGATGGACCTGTATAACGAGACATATTGTTGTCTCCTCCTTTAAATTTGGTTTTTTTGTTGTAAAACAAAAACCAGTAGTACCCATTCTTATACGCATTTTATTTTCATGTATTTTCGCCTATGCAGCCTTTAGGTTACGCAATACACCATCTATTTGTTTAGAATCTGTTTAGTTATACTAAATAGAATAGAGGAATAAAATACAGTAATAAGCTCATACCACTGCTGCGTTTATTTTACACAAACTCCATTGTAACGGCTTATTACATAGACGTCAATTATTAGACTAACTATTTTCGAAAAAAGGGTAATAGTATAAATTTCCTCTTTATACATATTTCTGAACACAAGAGTAGTTAATGGTACAGTGTGGAATGTGAAATGTAAAAGTAAAATAGAATAACATAGTCAAAATGACACAAATTATGTATACTATACTATAAGTTAATAGTATTGATTTGGACGTTATATAGAAAAGGTGATTTCATGACAGACCATTTACAAACGCTAAAATATATAAAATCAGATGTTTTGAGCATTTGGGTGAGTTCTAAGGAACAAGCCGGTTTTAATGAGTATTTTTGCTCATTAAAACAGTGTCTAAAGAAGCGCTTTGGAATTGTAAAAATGGCATTTCTTGGTTTTGAAGGTAATTCTTTAATACCTGTTGAAGAAATGGCAACTTTAACAATTGAAACAAAACTAAATGCTGTGTCATGGTTAATGATTGAAGCTAACTTTTATCAACAGAAGTTGGTAAAAGTCCCTTATATATTAAAAGAAAAAGAAGCATATATGATGATGACAGATATGGTGCTTTTCCAAGCAGATGGCAAAAATCCAATTGGTGTGCTGCTCGTTGAGGCAACCGATGCCTGGACAGACTTTATGGCTTCGGATTATGGGGAAGAGTTTGTTGAAACGCTCACGAAGTTCTTTCAGATAATTAGAGAAAATCTTCAAGTAAAAGTGAATGAAGATCAATATAGAAAATTGTACAATATGACAGATTTATTTCATTCCACTATGGATATTGATTTAATTTTAGAAAATGTCTTGAAAAATATTAAGGATAATTTTCCAGAGTTTAATGTGGAGCTTATACTATCGAATGATCAAGACCGCCATACGACGATCGATATTAAGCTATTTGATTACTTATCTGAAAGACCTGCAACAATTGAGGCTTTTGTCTCAGGAGAGCTGACGACGGAGCTAGCAAGCGATTTGAATTGTCGATTATTAAACGCCCCTATAAAAGGAAGACAAGCAATTTATGGTATTTTACAAGTAAGTGCACCTACAACATATCTTTTTTCAACGACTGAAAAAGATTTTGTACGAATGCTAGCACAAACATCTGGAAATGCGCTAGAAAATGCGAAATTATATCATCAATCACATCGCCTTGTAAGTGATTTACAACTCATCAATGAAACATCGCATCGTTTAAATATGAGGATTGACATAAATGAAATGTTACTTTTCCTTCAAAAACAGTTAATGAAATCTTTTCAACCAATGGAAGTTGGTTTCGCTTTTAAACATAATGATACCTTTAAAGTGACGGATGCTAGTACAGCCTTATTCAATGCAGAGAAGGGTCAAACATATATCAAACATGTTGAGCATCATTTTGAACATACTAACGATCCACTATTTATTGCCGATTTCAGTCGATTAACCCCTAATCAAATTGAATATCGTTCAATTATGGCAATCCCGATTTTAATGGAAGAAAAAATTAACGGCTTTAGTATTGTGTTACACAAGGAGCCATATTTCTTTTCATTCGATAGCTTTAAACTAATGCAATCATTAATCCATCACTCTTCTTTAGCAATTGCAAACTCTATACTACGTAATCAACTTCAAGAAATGGTAGATTTGGACCATTTAACAAAATTATATGCAAGAAGTTATTTAGATCAGTATGTAGAAAAATCTCTTAAAAATGATCAATCAGGGATGTTTTTACTTATTGATATTGATAATTTCAAACGTATTAATGATACGTATGGTCACCAAATTGGTGATAAGATTCTTATGCAAATTGCGGTACAGTTAAAAGAAACGATTGGAGCTCGTGGTATCTGTGCACGCTGGGGTGGAGAAGAAATGTCTGTGTATATCCCAAATATTGATGAGAAAGAAGCAATCGAATTAGCAGCCACAATCGTTGCAAAAATTCCAGATACAACAGATCCTCAGGTGACTATTTCAGCAGGTCTCATAACATGGGACGAACAGTACCATCCAGCTTTTCAGTCTGTTTTCCTCCATGCAGATACAGCGCTATATGAAGCGAAAAACAGTGGCAAAAATCGATTTTGTGTTCATGATCGATCTTATCAAAACAATTTATAATGTGAAATAAAGAAAACGTCAGCCTTATGTGCTGAAATGCCCTGAAATGACAATACATCATTTCAGGGTATTTTTTTATAAATGGAGAAGTAAGGTTTTAACGAATATCTCTAACCCTTCTTGATCTTCCTTTGAAAAGCGGTTTACGATTGGACTATCGATATCAAGAACACCGATGACCTGTTCTTCTTTTATTAAGGGAATAACAATTTCGGATTGGGATGCAGCATCACAGGCAATATGTCCAGGAAAGTCATGTACGTCTTTTACTACTATTGTTTCTGCTTTGTCTACAGCTGTTCCACAAACTCCGCGTCCAATTGGTATTCTGACGCAGGCAGGTAAGCCTTGGAATGGCCCTAATACAAGTTCATCCCCCTGTAATACATAAAAACCAACCCAGTTAATGTTTGGTAGGAATTGATTTAGTAAAGCAGAGGCGTTGCTTAAATTGGCAATGCGATCGCTTTCTCCCGTAAGTAAGGCATCTAACTGTTTGGCTAATGTATTATATTGCTCGGCAATGGGTCCTTCATAATTAATTTGTGTAAACATAATAACACCTCGTTTGAAAGTTATTTATTTTGGAAATATAACATTATAGTGTTGATGTAAATCAGCAACACAATGAGCATCTGAACCAAAAACAATTGGTAGCCCAATCGATTTACTATAATCGATAAAGGGTAAAGGTGGATAAGGTTCCTGACAATATGTTTTACTTAAACCAGCACTATTTAAATCTAGCTCATAGCCTTCTTCCTTCATTAAATCTAAAACTTCCCGAATTCGCGTAGAATCATCAATTTTCATCTTATGTGCTAATTGAAATTTGTGAATAAGTGAAGGATGTCCAATGCGCTTAGGCTTGTATTGCCCTAAATCTGCTTTAATGGATTGTAGGACGGTATCATAATATAAATTATACACTTGTTCAATAGAACCCACTTTTTTTGAAAAAGACATAAAGCTTTCTGGAGAAAAGTCTATGCATGCAAAGGTATTTTGCCATTGTAAAAAATGGACGGATAAAATAGAGTCATCTAAAAAGTGTCCATATGTATCAAGAAATTGACGAGTTTCTTGTTCAAAGCCTTGAATATAGTCCACCTCAAGACCGATATGAATGCGAATGTCTTGCGCATACTCCTCTTGAAGGCGTTGTAAATCTTCAAAATAAGGCATTAAAAATTCCGGATTCATACCACTATCTTGCTGAGGTGTAGGGTCAGTAAAATTCAATGGTAATGGTGCATGTTCTGCAAAGGTGATATCAGTAAAGTTGTGAGAAATTGCTTTTTCAATGTATTGCTTAAATGAATTAGAAGTACCGTGTGGACAATAAGGACTATGAACATGGCCGTCACATTTCATAAAATTACCACTCCTTTAGATTTTGGACCAAACACTTTTATTTGCGCAAATTGTTCAAAATTTAAGCAGATGTTATTCTAGAAAGGCGTAAATACATAAAAAACACTCAAATTTTAGTACAAAAGGCGATAACATAGTATATAATAAATACAACTAGCCAATTCGTTTATTGTAGAATAGGAGGCTTACGATGGAGTATATCATCATTCCGGTTATCCTACTATTAATTTTAGCGATAGTAGGATTTATGATGCGACGAAAACATACAACAATCATTGCTAAACTTGAAAATGAAAAATCACAAATACAAAACAATCCCATAAATGAGGAAATTTCAAAAGTTAAATCTTTGAACATGAACGGTGAAACGGAAGAGATGTTTGAACGATGGCGTAATAGCTGGGATGAAGTCATCGATGTACATATGACAAAAATTGATTCACTTTTATTTGATGCAGAGGATCAAATCAATAGACTTCGTTTTAAGAAAGCAACATTAATTGAACGTGAGATAGAAGATTATATTCAAAAATGTGAACAAGATAAAGATAAAATCTTAGAAGAACTAAATGAATTAATTGGCAGCGAAGAAAAAAATCGTATTGAAATTGAACAATTAAAAGAATACTATCGCTCTGCACGTAAAACATTGTTAGCTCACCAACATTCATTTGGTGTAGCATTACCGGCTCTGGAGAAAAAGCTGGAGATGTTTGTTCAAAAGTTTGAGGAATTCGATGTCCTTACTAGCGAAGGGAATTATTTGCAGGCACGAGAAATTGTTATTGGATTGAACCAAGAATCACAACAGACATTTGAATATATTAATGATGTCCCAACAATTTTGACTGAATTGCAAGTAAAGCTACCAGGAGCGGTACAAGAATTGCGTAGTGGCCAGCGTGAAATGGAGGAGCAATCCTACTATTTACAGCATTTAGAGCTAACTAAGGGGCTCGATAAATTTGATGAAGAATTTGAAACATTAAAAAATGAATTAGCAGAGCTTAATTTAAGCGTTGTTAAACCACGTGTAGCTGAAATAAATGAAGAGATTGATCACTTTTACGATCTACTTGAAAAAGAAGTTATTGCTAAAAATTACGTTGACCAAAATTGTGATCGTTTATTAAGCTCAATTACTAATGTTATAAGTTCAACAAGATTAGTAAGTGATGAAGCAACGTTTGTGCAGCAAAGCTATCGTTTAAATGAAAAAGATGCCGAAATTCCAAAAGCTGCATTAAAGCAATTAGAGGCTTTACAACGTCGCTATGATTTATTAGCGATGCGTGTTAGGGAGGAAAAATCTGCATACTCAAGTTTGCAGGAAGAATTGATTGAAATTAACGAGGAACTTGAACGTATTCATGAGGAGCAAGGTCACTTATCAAATACGATGAAGAAGCTCCGAATTGATGAAAACAAGGCCCGTGCACAAGTAGAAAACTTAAAGAAAACATTACAAGAAACAGATCGTCTATTGAATAAGGCGAATATTCCAGGTATCCCCGAAGAGATGGACGCTCGTCTAGATGAGGCGGCAGAGCATATTTATGTAGTTATGCAAAGCCTTCAAGAAGTCCCGCTCAATATGGGAACAGTTCATAACAATTTAAATGCTGCAACACTTTGTGTAGAGGATGTAAAAGCGAAGGCGCATGAATTGATTGAAAATGTAATGCTGATTGAGCGTATTATTCAGTACGGTAATCGTCATCGTGCCACAAATCCTAAATTGCATAGTTGTTTAAGAGAAGCAGAAAAATCCTTTAATCAATTCCGTTATTCCAAGGCATTAGAAGAGGCTGGAACGGCAGTTGAAGAAATGGAGCCAGGTGCTTTAAAGCGAATTCAAGAACTCGTAGCAGAAGAAACGCATCAAAATAGTCAAGTATAATAAAGAATTACATCAGCTGTCTAAAAGGTATAGTTAATACTTTTTAGACAGTTTTGTTATAAAGGTGCAAATTTCAATAAACATATTTGGAACGTTTGAGGAAGCTACGCATTCAATTTTAATAAGAAATGGAACGGGAAGCTTGACATGCTGTCTCACTACGATATTGATTAAAAGCTATTAGAGGTGTTTCAAATGCAATTTTATATTCGGGAAATGAATGAAATTTTTGCGACTGATATTTTAGGTTGGAAATATGAGGAACCATATGATTTTTATAACAATGATCTATGCGATGAATCTTTAAAAGAAATTCTTGAAAGTCCGTATTATGCAATTGTTAATGATAAAGAAGAGCTAGTTGGTTTTTTCTGTATAGGAACATCAGCACAAGTACCTATAGGGTGTAATTATGGTGCGTATTTAGACGAGTACATTGATGTGGGGATTGGGATGAAGCCTGAGCTAACAGGAAAAGGTTATGGTTCAGAATTTTTTTCATTTATTTTAAATCAGCTACAACAAGAAAATCAAAGTCCTCTTCGTTTAACAGTAGCTACATTTAATACTAGAGCAATTCACCTGTATGAAAAATTAGGCTTTACAAAAGTTATGGAATTTACAGCTTCAACTGAATTTATAACAATGAAGAAAGATTAAAAATAAGCATGTTTAACTAGGGTTTATCAATACGGTGTTGAAATATAGTTTAAATATGGTCGCTGAAAGTTGAGGATGGCATTTATTTAAAGCATATGTCTTGTATGTAAGTTGATTGGAGTGGAGGTTGGGCGGCTCCTCGGGGTCAGATCACATCGCGAGTGAAGCGGCTCATCGGACGCCCCCAGAAAGCTTTGCTCTGTAGCGAAAGTGAAGCGACAGCTACAAAGCGCGCAGCCGGAACGGAAATCAACCTTACGTTATAGTCAAAGCCTAACAATGCAAAACTCAAATTTTTATATTCAGGAAACGCTCATAGTAAATTTTAATATGCCACTCTATAATGGGTGGTTTTGCACATTAAAAGCAAACAATAAGCGATTAAATTAGGATAATTGTTAAAGTTAGTAGTCAATCGCTGAAGATTGCGTTATGATAAATACCGTTAAATCAACGTTTTGAAAGTGTGTGAATATTAATGGAAGTTAATACAATCTATTTAGACAACAGTGCAACAACAAAACCTTTAAAAGAGGTTATGCAAGCATTTATGGCAGTGAATGAGCAGTATTATGCTAATCCTGCTTCCATTCATGCAATGGGTGTTGAATCAAACGAATTGTTAATGCGTGCACGTGAGCAAGTAGCAGATATTTTGCAGACAGAAGCAAAAAATGTGCTATTTACATCAGGTGGTACTGAATCCAATAACACGGCTATATTTGGTTTAGCACGTAGCAATACACATAAAGGAAATCATATTTTAACAACCGAAGTTGAACATCCATCTGTTCTTGAATCTGTTAAGCAACTTGAGCAAGAAGGTTTTGATGTTGAATACTTACAAGTCGATAAAAATGGCGTTATTTCTTTAGAGGAGCTTCGCACAAAAGTGCGCAAGGATACCGTTTTAGTAAGTGTGATGCATGTAAATAATGAAATGGGTGCTATCCAACCAATTTTTGAAGCTGCAAAAATTATTCATGAATCAAGTCGGGCAGCTTTTCACGTGGATGCTGTACAAAGCTTTGGAAAGTTACCAATATCATTTAACGATGAAGATGGACCAGACTGTATTTCAATTTCTGGCCATAAAATTCATGGCTTTAAAGGTTCAGGTGTACTAGCGTTCCGTAAAAAAATGAAATGGCAACCGTATGCACTTGGCGGAGGGCAGGAGTTTGGTTTACGTAGTGGAACAGTAGCTGTACCGCAAGCAGTAGCTTTATCCAAAGCAGCCCGAATGGCAGTCGAGACGATGAATAATCGTGCAAAAAAATATCGACAATGGAATGATGAAATATGTGCGCAATTACGTGGTTATGGAGATGTAGTGCATATTTTATCAACCCCACAAGGTGCGGCACATATTTTATCTTTTAGTATTCGCGACTTAAAAGGTGAAGTCATTATCAATGCATTGCAAAAACGCAATGTAATTGTGTCGACATCGAGTGCTTGCTCATCGAAACAGACAAAAACAAGCCATGTTGTTGAAGCTTTAAATATTGATGAGCACTATAAAAAGGGTGTTATTCGTATAAGTTTTGGAGCGCATGTAACAAATGAAGATATAGTAAAGTTTAAACAAGTATTAGATGAAGTATTGATGGAACTTAAAGGAGAATATTAAAAATGATTTGGAAAGAAATTTTAATTCGATATGGTGAGCTTTCTACAAAAGGTCGCAACAAGATGGATTTTATTCGTCGTTTACGCGAGAACATTCGTCATGCGTTTGCAGATTTAGGACATTTACACATTCGCACAGAGCGCGACCGTATGTTTATCGCCATTGAAAATGAAACACAAATGGACGTTCTATTAAAAGGATTACCTAAAATTTTTGGTATCCAATCTTTTAGTCCAGTGGCAGCATGTGAAAAAGACATGGAGGCCATGAAAAAACTTGCCATAACAATTATGGATACATTTAAAAATGAGCAGCTTACTTTTAAAGTAGAAGTAAAGCGTACAGATAAAACATTTCCGTTAGAATCCCATGCTATTCAACGTGAAATTGGTAGTTATGTATTACCACGATATCAAAATTTATCAGTAAAGGTGAAACAGCCTGATATCGAGCTTCGTGTAGAGGTGCGCCATGATGCAACATATATGATGGCACAAGTTATTCCGGGTGCAGGTGGAATGCCTGTAGGTTCGAATGGTAAATCTTTATTAATGCTTTCTGGTGGAATAGATAGTCCTGTTGCAGGTTATTTAATGATGAAACGTGGAGTGCGCTTAGAAGCGATACACTTCTTTAGTCCACCTTATACAAGCCAAAATTCATTAGAAAAAGTAAAGGTGCTGGCTAATGAATTAACGAAATTTGGCGCTAGTATACGTTTACATGTGATTCCTTTCACTGAAATCCAAGTTCTTATTAAAGAAAAAGTACCTTCTAATGTATCGATGACAACCACTCGTCGTATGATGCTAAAAGTTGCTGACAAAGTACGAGAAGAAATTGGTGCATTAGCAATTGTTACAGGTGAAAGTCTTGGACAGGTAGCGAGTCAAACTCTTGAAAGTCTAACAGCTATTAATGCCGTAACTAACACACCGATTTTACGTCCATTAATCTCATCAGATAAATTAGAAATTATCGATATTGCAGAGAAAATAGGCACATACGAAACGTCAATTCAGCCATTTGAAGACTGCTGTACAATTTTTACTCCAGCAAGTCCAAAAACAAAGCCGAAGCTTGAAAAGGTTGAGCATTACGAAAGCTTCTCGGATTTTGATGAGCTAATCGAACGAGCAGTGAAAAATCGTGAAGTCTATATTTTCCCGAAAAAAGAGCAAGAAGCCGATAAATTTGCAGATCTTCTATAGAAGAAACTTGCAATTTCCTAAGCGAACGAGCCGACTCAAAAATCTTGAGTCGGCTTTTTGTTTATTTCCTTCGTGGCACAATTTACCTAAAAAATTTTTGTATTAAAAATCTAATATCGCACATTCTATATTCACAAGGAGGTGAGAGACATGACTTCAAATCGCAGTTCAAACAAGCTTGCTGTACCTGGTGTAGAGCACGCACTTGATCAAATGAAATACGAAATTGCACAAGAATTTGGTGTTCAATTAGGAGCTGACGCTTCAGCTCGTGCTAACGGTTCCGTTGGCGGTGAAATCACTAAACGTCTTGTACAAATGGCAGAATCACAATTAAAAGGTATGCCAAACAACAACCTATAATTGCATAATCGCAATTATAAAATTAAAACCAGTGACCGTAAAAGGCACTGGTTTTAGTTTGTTTAAATTTATTAATTTTTATCCCGTATGAATGGGCGTAATTTATCTATATCTAAAGAGAAGCGTCAGGCCCTCCCATTGTAAAAATCCGCTTGGAAAAGCTAAAGATCCCCACTACCTTTATCCTACAAATGATTTCAATGTAGAGACTGTATTTGCAATATCCTCACTTTGGCAAATTGCAGAAATAACTGCGATTCCATCAGCACCTGCTTTAAATACTATAGGAGCATTCGAACAGTTTATGCCTCCAATTGCAACGATAGGGAGATCCGGATATTGCATCCGAGCTTGTTGTAAAAAATTCGTTCCACTAGGTGGATTGGCGTCACTTTTAGAAGTGGTTGAAAAAATCGGACCAATTCCTACATAATCAGCACCATATTGTAGAGCAGTTTGTAATTCAGCTTGTGAATGAACAGAAACGCCTAAAATCATGTTGCCAATTTTATTACGCACCATCGACACAGGAAAGTCCTCTTGCCCAATATGAACACCGTCTGCTCTAAGCTTTATAGCCAGCTCGACATCATCGTTGACGATAAACGGAACATGATATTGTTGACAGAGCTTTTGACATTCACGAGCAAAATCTTCATAAGCTTGCCCAGTTAGTGTTTTTGGTCCTTTTTCACGAAATTGGAACATCGTTATTCCTGATTGCAGAGCTTTCTCTAAAACGTTTAATGGCTTGTGTTTGAAAACATTACTTGTACCCATTATAAAATATAGCTGTAGATCGTCACGTTTCATGAATGATCACCTCGCAGGAATTCTTCAAGTTTTGATAAGCAAAATGATTTGTAGGACCATGTCCATTACCAATAGATAAATCATGAGTTATTGCTAATTGAATAAATTTTTTAGCCTCCTCAATCGCATCTTCTAAAGATAGTCCGTGACCAAGAAAAGCAGTTAATGCAGCGGAAAACGTACAGCCTGTACCATGCGTGTTTTTCGTTGCAATACGAGTGGACTGCATGGAAAATGACCGGCCATCTTGGAAAAATACATAATCAGTAGCATAACGTTTATCCTCTAAATGACCGCCTTTAATAATGACGCATTGAATGCCCATCTGTAATAAGACGTTAGCTGCTTCTTTAATATCTGTTAAAGAAGTGATTTTCCTTCCAGAAAGGGTTTCTGCCTCTGGAATGTTCGGTGTGACCACTGTTGCTATAGGAAGCAAATAACTGCGTAATGCCTCAATTGCTTCTTGCTGTAATAAGCTTTCGCCACCTTTAGCAATCATGACAGGATCTACTATAAGCGGACAATTTATTGCAGTTAAAATCCGTGCAATTGATTGAATAATTTCCGAGGAAAACAGCATTCCAGTTTTAATAGCACTTATTGAAAAATCCTCGATAAGCGCTTGAAGTTGTTTTTCGACAAAACTAACTTCAATTGGTAAGACATCCGATACCCCGAGTGTATTCTGGGCGGTTAAAGCTGTAATAACAGACGTTCCAAACACCTTTAATTCCTGGAAAGTTTTTAAATCAGCCTGTATCCCTGCGCCGCCACCACTATCAGAACCAGCAATTGTCGTGACAATATGCATCATTGTTCACCACCCTTGGAGAGGCGGTGTAGTTCGTTCAATACTGCAATTTGAAAATCGCCAATAGATGAAGTGGAAGAAGCAGCTTGCTCTGCTACTTTTTTATAAAGCGATAATGTTTCTATTAATTGGTCAAATGGCTTATTTCCTACAAGGTAGGAAGCACAACAAATGGCACTCAATAAGCAACCTGTTCCAGTGACTTCTGTCATTTGTGAATTTCCACCTGTAATCCATTGCTGATGTTCGCCATCAGTAATAAAATCCTTTTCACCGGTCACAATAACAATACAATTGTAAAGCTGAGCTACTTTTTGTGCCTCAACTTCTAAAGAAATTGAACCACTACCACTATCTACGCCTTTTTGTTGCCATTCTATATCGGCTATTGCTGCAAGCTCTCCGACATTACAACGAATAGCAGCAAAATTTATTTCCTTGAGTAATTGTTGTACCGTTTGTTTCCGGTAAGTTGTTGCACCTGCAGCAACAGGATCTAAAACAACGGGAATGCCAAGAGCATTTGCTTTTTTTCCTGCAAGTAACATTGATTCTTTCATTCGCTCATTAAGGGTACCGATATTTATTAATAAGCCTGAGGCAATTGCGACCATTTCTTCAACTTCACGACTGTCATCTGCCATAACTGGTGAAGCGCCTATAGCTAATAAGCCATTTGCTTGGAAATTAGCTACAACATAATTAGTAATGCAATGAATTAATGGATTTTGTTTACGGATAGTATGAAATAACATTTTTAGTCCTCCTTGTTGGATGGACGTAAGCGTGCAAAAAAGGCTCTTTTTCGTGTAGAAAAAAACACGCAAAAGAGCCTTTCATCAGTAAATAGATGTGAATTGCTCCCTACGTCAGTATTAACTAACAGGTTCAAAGGGTCAGGTTTTACCTTCTCAACTCTAATTGAGTCCCCCTGCAATCATGCTTTTAGTTGACCAAAATGTACCATATTATTCATTCGTGTTCAATAGGTTATTTTTTCTTCGCGAAAACAGCACTAATGCTATGTCGAAATTGATAGTACCAATACGTGACTGATGCCATATAGCAGAGCATGATAGTTGTCACGACTTTAATGAATTGGAGTGAATTCCATTGAAAATGATAAAAATTGAGTTTTATAATGAGCGTACAAAAGGGGGCATTTGCCATGAAAAGAGAAGATTTAATCGCACCAGAATGGTATAACATTTCAGATGAAATTGAAAAATATGCACAGGATTCTACTAAAAATGCATTATTAGTTTATAACGAAAATGAGGAAATTCAATACTTAACATATCGAGCTTTACTTGAAAAGGCAAACCAGGCAGCACATGTATTTACATCTCAAGGTTTAAAAAAAGGTGACGTTATTTTGGTCATGGTGCCAAGATCAGTTGAAGCGTATATCGTTTATATTGCAGCCTTAAAGGCAGGTTTAACGATTATACCTAGCTCAGAAATGCTAAGAACTAAGGATATTGAATACCGAATCAATCATGCCAATGCAAAAGGCGTTGTTGCATTTGAACCTTATATTGAACAATTCGATAATGTTGGAAATTTACAAGAAATACAGCAGTTTGTCATTGGTCGTGCACAGGAACCTTGGCAGCCATTGCTTGAAAAAATGCAAAATCAACCGACGACTTACATAAGTTCTACACCGACTAAGAGTACAGACATTGCATTTTTAGCTTATACGAGTGGTACAACCGGCAATCCAAAGGCAGCGGTTCATACACATAGCTGGGGTTATGCGCATTTACGAACTACTGCACCAAATTGGTTAGGTGTACAAGAAGGTGACATTGTTTGGGCTACCGCAGCACCAGGTTGGCAAAAATGGATATGGAGTCCGTTCCTTGCTACTTTAGGAAGTGGTGCGACAGCATTTGTTTACAAAGGTCACTTCGATGCGGCAACCTACCTTTCATTGCTTGAGAAATTCAATATTAATATTCTGTGTTGCACACCGACCGAATACAGATTTATGGCAGGACTTGAAAATTTGCAAGACTTCAATTTAAGTACGATACGTCAGGCTGTGTCAGCCGGTGAACCTTTAAATAGTGAAGTGATAAAAGTATTTTCCGACGTCTTTAATGTACAAGTACGTGATGGTTATGGACAAACAGAGAATACATTACTTGTTGGAACAATGGTAGGGATGGAGGCTAGAATGGGCTCGATGGGCAGACCTACTCCAGGTAATACGGTTGAAATTATTAATGATTTTGGAAATCCTACTGTAATTGGAGAAGTAGGAGATATTGCTGTGCATTGTGAATCACCCGCGTTATTTAAGAAATATTTAAACGATCCAGAACGTACAAATTTACAATTTAGGGGCGAATGGTATATTACAGGAGATCGTGCATATAAAGATGAAGATGGCTATTTTTGGTTTGAAGGACGTGGAGATGATGTCATTATTTCGTCTGGGTATACGATAGGTCCATTTGAGGTAGAAGATGCGTTATTGAAGCATCCAGCAGTAAAAGAAACAGCCGTAGTTGCGAGTCCGGATGAAATTCGTGGAAATCTCGTGAAGGCATTTGTAGTGCTGACTGATGGAGTAGTGGGTGATGAAACGCTTATAAAAAAACTACAAAGCCATGTAAAAACTTTAACAGCTCCTTATAAATATCCTCGTGCTATTGAGTTTGTTACTGAGCTACCAAAGACTACATCAGGCAAAATTCGCCGTGTCGAATTACGTGAGCAAGAAAAAATCCAATATAGTAATCATCGTTAATTTCCTAGGAAATAATGTCGAAAATCAAAGTTCCTGCTTTTTTTATGAACTTTGATTTTTTTTTAATAGAAGATAATGTAGTATAGGTTGAATAAGCTGGATTGGTTAAATTTATTGCATAGTATTGGTTGGTTACTAAAAAATGGTATTTGTAAAACGTGTAATTAGTTTATAAGTGGATTGGAATGGTTAAAAGTATACCCCATGTTATGGTGCTAAACATATTATTGCAATAAGAATGAAACAAATTTGGATATCAATCGTATAACGTTATGAGGAGGCGGAAAGATATGAATGGTAAAAGGTGGACCGCTTTAATAATTGCAGGTGTATTATTATTGTTTTCATTAGGGATCAACACAATTTTTGCAATTTTTAAATCGAATTTCTTTAGTAATTTTGATAGCTTGGTGGCGGGAAACGATTTAACTTTGATGGAAGAAGTTAAAGAAAGCGGCGAAATGGATAAACGTATTGCATACTTAAAGGTTGACGGTACGATTCAAGATGTTGGCTCAAGTACGTTTTGGGAACCAGTTTCTTATGATCATCAATTTTTCTTAGATCAATTAGAAAATATTTTAAATGATAAGACTGTGGAAGGTATCGTCTTAAGTGTTAATACACCAGGTGGCGGAGTAAAGGAATCAGCTGAAATCTATAAAAAACTCATGGAAATTAAAGAAGAGAGACAAATTCCAATCTATGTAACTATGGATTCGATGGCAGCTTCAGGTGGTTATTATATTTCAGCGCCTGCAGATAAAATATTTGCGCAACGTGATACAATTACAGGTTCAATTGGTGTCATTATGCAATCTATTAATTATCAGGCATTAGCAGAAAAAGTTGGGATTAAATATGAGACGTTTAAATCTGGTGAACATAAAGATATGCTTAGCCCAATGCGTGAAGTAACACCAGAAGAGCGTGCTATGATGCAAGACATGATTAATGAAACATATCAGGAATTCGTTCATATTGTGGCAAAAGGTCGTAATATGTCTGAAGCTAATGTGAAAAAAGTTGCCGATGGTCGAATTCTTAGTGGTAAGAAGGCTCTGGAAGCGGGCTTAGTAGATGAGATTGGCGATGAGGAAGCAGCAATTACTGCAATGCGTAAAGACTTTAGTTTAGAGGACGCAGAATTATTTGAGTATTCATATGAGACGGGTGGTTGGCCATCATATGTTGGGATGAAGATTGGATCAATGTTTGGCCCTTCAGCAGAGGAAAAAATGTTGATGAAAATTATGGCAGATTATAAAGCACCAAAAATGATGTACTTATATGGCGAAAACTAAGGAGGGAGTACAATGACAAACAATGATATTGTTATGCAAGGTTCACCCTCTATGGAGAATACGTTCCTAATAAATCAGCCAATTACGAATAAAAATTATGCGTTAAAAACGGCAGGCTTTTGGATACGTTTCTGGGCATTTTTATTAGATGGATTCGTTATTACAGCTATAGGTGGAATTCTCGTTAACCCAATTTTTTATTTAATGGATTGGTCATTATCTGAGACTGTATGGTATGCACCGATTTCGATTATATCTGCTATTCTTTATTACAGTTATTTCGTATTAATGACGAAGTTTTTTGGCCAAACATTAGGGAAAATGATATTTGGATTGCGTGTTATTTCATTAAAGCATGATAAACTGACTTGGTCAGATGTGTTATTCCGTGATTGGATAGGGCGTATCATCAATAGCATTTTCATGCCACTTTATATTCTTGTAGGCATTTTACCAAACAATCAGGGTCTACATGATTTTTTCGCGGATACAACAGTCGTTCATGAAAAAGTATATGTTGAAAAAGATATTGTGCAATCATATTTGCCAATCAAAGAGGAAAAGACTAAATCTGCACCTCTAGAGGAAAAACCAGAACCTGAAAAGCTGGAAAAACATAACGAAGAATAATGGCTTGAGCTGTCTCATTACGGTGAGACAGCTTTTTTTTTGTGATGGTAGAGGTGATTAATGATTTGTTCATTGGAGAAAAGTCCCGAAAGTTGGGATGACATTTAATTATAACGACTTCGTACCTGCTGGGTGACTCCTTGGGAATTAGCAATAGAGGAAAATGTATCACGTTCTGTGATAACGTCTTCATTACCAACACCCTGCCGCTGTCGCTTCGCTGTCGCGCAAAAAACACCCTGCCGCTGCCGCTTCGCTTTCGCGCAAAAAACATTTCCTGCCCCAAGCTGCTCATCGCCTTGTCGGAACGAAAATCAACCCTATATTATGGTGATGAGCTTGCAGAAATGGTGCAACCATAAGCAATTATCGTAGAACAGGTTCGAGAAAATTCTTTCAAAACTATTTTGATGAGCTGTCTCAGTTGCAATTAATTCCCTCCATTTAGTAATATTATGTACATATGAAGATTAGGAGGCGTTTATATGGCACAAGTAACATTTAAAAATGGCCCAGTAACACTTGTAGGTAACGAAGTAAAAGTTGGAGACAAAGCACCAGACTTTACTGTATTAGCGAATGATCTATCACCTGTTACATTAAAAGATTCAGAGGGGAAAATTCGTTTATTTAGCGTTGTACCATCATTAGATACTGGTGTTTGTGACGCACAAACACGTCGTTTTAATGAAGAAGCAGCAAAGTTAGGGGATAATGTAGTTATTTATACGGTATCTGTTGACCTTCCATTTGCTCAAAAACGTTGGTGTGGTGCAGCAGGCATTGATGCTGTTCAAACAGTTTCGGATCACCGTGATCTTTCATTTGGTGAAGCATACGGTGTCTACATCCAAGAATTACGCCTTCTAACGCGTGCGGTGTTTGTTGTGGATGCAAATGACAAAGTGACATATGTGGAATATGTTCCTGAAGCAACAAACCATCCAGACTATGAAGCGGCAATAGCAGCTGTCAAAGCACTAGCATAATTTATTGATATTAGGCTAAGATATTACTAGACAAAGGGGCTGTGACAAGTTTTTGTCACGGCTCTTTTCTGCTTGAAAGGAAGTTATGTATGGAAAATATCGAAAAGTTATTTGGTAAGCTAAATGAACATGCTGAAAAAATAGAAAAAGAACATAATGTTACATTACTAGAGGGGATTTTAGATGGTTTAGAGGCATGGTTAGATGGGGAGGTTGACTTTTCACAAGACGGTGCTACAAAGGAAGATGTGCGCAAAGCAATTCAAATTGCTGTTTTAAAGGGGATGCGAAAAGGTTCTCAGCCGAATCACCAAATGACACCTGATACTCTTGGATTATTAGTTGGTTATTTTGTGGAGCAACTATTTGCAGAACGACTAAAAACAGAAAAAATATCTATTTTAGATCCAGCAGTAGGTACAGGAAATTTACTATTAACAGTTATGAATTTATTAGACGGAAAAACAGAAGCTACAGGTGTAGAAGTTGATGAGCTACTTATTCGTATAGCTGCTGCTACAGCTGATTTGACAGAGCAGCCCGTTTCCCTATTCCGTCAAGATGCTTTACAAGATTTATTAGTAAATCCTGCAGATGCTGTTGTTTGTGATTTACCGGTCGGGTATTATCCGAATGAAGATGTCGCATTAGATTATGAACTATGCGCTTCAGAAGGAATGAGCTATGCACATCATTTATTTATTGAGCAGTCCATTAATTACACAAAGGATGGGGGCTACTTATTTTTCTTAGCACCAACCCATCTCTTCGAGTCTGAGCAGTCGAAACAACTGCATAAATACATTCAAAAGCATGCTTGGATTCAAGCGATTATTCAATTGCCAGATACAATGTTCGCCAATAAAGCACTTGAAAAGAGCATTGTCATTTTGCAAAAGCAAGGTAAGGAATTCAATGCTCCAAAAGAAGTATTATTAGCAAAAGTACCAAACATGCAAAATAAACAAGCTCTTGCTATGTTCTTCGAAAAAGTGAAGATGTGGCAAGAAGGGAAATAAGTATAAAAGGTATCCAAAATAGGATACCTTTTAGTTTGTCGCTAAAAGAATAAAATAAAATAACTTTTACTTCGAGTCGCTGCAAAAACGAAAGGGTTAATTTTCGTTCCTCTATTGCTAATCCCCAAGGAGTCGCCCAGTCTTCACGCCAATCACCCGCTGCACTTCTTAAAGTCATAAAGGTTTTTCTACAATAAGAAAAAGGTACCCAAAATAGGATACCTTTTATGTAAGACAAAATTAATTTTCAGGTGTACGGATTACAAGTACGTCACATTTAGCTGAGCGTACAATTGCTTCAGATACTGAACCAATTAGGAAGCGTTCTACTGCATTTAGACCAGTTGCACCACAGATGATTAAGTCTGCGTCTACAATTTTAGAAAGCTCTTTTGTAATGATATTTTTTGGTGAGCCGTATTCAATTACAAGGTTAACATTTGTTAAGCCTTCTTCTTCAGCTTGTTTTTTGTAACCATTTAATAGCTCTTCAGAGAATGCTTGTGCACGCTCAGCAATTGAACGATCATATGCTTCGATTGCAGCGAAAGAACGTGTGTCAATAACATTTACTAAATTTAATACAGCACCTTCATTACGTTTTGCTACATCAATCGATTTACGGAAAGCGTATTCGGCTTCCTTAGAACCGTCTACTGCAACTACAATGCTTTTATATTTATTAGCCATTTGAATTACCTCCCTGATTTGTATATGTTGATTATACCAAATGATTTTCTAAAGGAAATACTTTCCGTCATAAAAAATGTGAAGAAGTGAAGGCATTTACATGCACAAAAAAATAAATAGTACTATCAAAAAGCAATTTTTTTGTTACTTTCGAGGCATTCTACAGGAAATCTCATATCGACAAGAATAACTAATTATCAATATATTAATTGGAATGTTTGTCGTTATTAGAATATTAGAAATTTTATCTATTATTATTTTAATTAAAGCATTTTTTGTTTATGTTTGGTAATATGGAAGTGCAAGGGGTGCATCAATACATCGAAGAGTATGTAACAAAATGTGCTTATTTTTTAGGTAATGGAAGGGGATAGGGAAGATGAAGATTGGTATTCCAAAAGAAATTAAAAACAATGAAAACCGTGTAGCTATGACACCAGCAGGGGTTGTTACATTAACGAATGCAGGTCATGAAGTGTACATTGAATCTGGAGCAGGTTTAGGCTCAAGCTTTACAGATGCAGACTACGTTGCTGCAGGTGCTCATATTGTTGAGACAGCAAAAGAAGCATGGGCACAAGAAATGATTATGAAAGTAAAGGAGCCCGTAGCATCAGAATACGATTACTTCTATGAAGGTCAAATCTTATTTACTTATTTACATTTAGCGCCAGAGCTTGAATTAACGCAGGCACTTTTAAATAAAAAAGTTGTAGGCATTGCTTATGAAACAGTGCAATTAGCAAATGGATCCTTACCACTTTTAACACCAATGAGTGAAGTTGCTGGTAAAATGGCAACGCAAATTGGTGCACAATTCTTAGAGAAGAATCATGAAGGTAAAGGTATTTTACTAGGCGGTGTATCGGGTGTACCACGCGGTAAAGTAACAGTAATTGGTGGCGGTATAGCTGGAACAAATGCGGCAAAAATTGCTGTAGGTATGGGTGCTGATGTAACGGTTATTGATTTAAGCCCAGAGCGTTTACGTCAATTAGAGGATTTGTTTGGCCGTGATGTTCAAACATTAATGTCGAATCCTTATAATATTGCAGAATCAGTGAAAAACTCAGATTTAGTAGTTGGGGCAGTTTTAATTCCTGGAGCTAAAGCACCAAAGCTTGTTTCTGAGGAAATGATTCAGTCAATGCAACCGGGTTCAGTAGTAGTCGATATCGCTATTGACCAAGGCGGAATTTTTGAGACATCTGATCGAGTGACGACACATGATGATCCAACTTATGTAAAACACGGAGTTGTACATTATGCGGTAGCAAATATGCCAGGAGCTGTACCACGTACATCAACAATTGCTTTAACAAATAATACAATTCCTTATGCGCTACAAATTGCGAATAAAGGTTATAGACAAGCATGTGTTGAAAATGCTGCACTAAAACTAGGTGTTAATACTATAGATGGACATCTTGTTTACAAGGCTGTTGCAGATTCTCAAGGTCTGCCCTATGTAAATGTTGATGAATTAATTCAATAAGTAACATAACAAAAGGAAGCACTATGTTTAATGATGAGTGCTTCCTTTTGTATTGTTGAAGAACTATGGCTCCGTGCCGACTTAGGCCTTTGTAGCTGTCGCTTCGCTTTCGCTACAGGAAAGATTGTTGCTGCCGCTACGCTATCGCACAGATAAAACATTTGTTGCTGCCGCTACGCTATCGCACAGAAACATCCGCTCCGGCAGGGTCTCGCTTTCCCACGGGAATAAATTAGAGTGCTATGCAAGAAGATACACACTATATGAGATAGTTGATTGGAGTGGAGGCTGGGCGACTCCTTGGGGATCAGCGATAGAAGAACGAAGGCTAAAACCATCACATCCTGTGATAACGCCTTCGTGACCAACCTCGTGTTGGCCCGAGACCTTGCAGCGAAGCGAAGCGGCTCATCGGACGCCCCCAGGAAAGCGCCCAGCTGGAACGGAAATCAACCCTTTGCGGAAGAGCTATACTTTACACTAAAAAAGGAAGCAACCGACATGGTGCTTCCTTTTCCTTAAATAAACTTACAGTACAATCAAGTCTTTCGGGAATTTTGTAAGTATTTCTACGCCATCTTTTGTTACTACCACATCATCTTCAATGCGGACACCAGTCACATCGGATTTATAGATACCTGGTTCAATTGTGAAGACCATGCCTTCTTCCATAGTCATTTCATTAGTGCCTGTAACAGATGGGAATTCATGTACAGAAATGCCTAGTCCATGACCAAGTCGATGTGTGAAATATTCGCCATAGCCTGCGTCAGTGATAGTATCGCGAGCGATTTTATCTAAATCCATTGCGCGAACACCTGGTTTTACAGTTGCGATTGCATTTGTGTTAGCGGCTAATACTGTGTTGTAGATTTCCTTTTGTGCCTCACTAGGTTCACCAAAGGCAACCGTACGTGTAATGTCAGAACAATAACCGTCGTAAATTACGCCAAGGTCGAATAATATCATATCGCCTTTTTCTATTTTTCGAGCACCTGGTTTACCGTGTGGAGAGGCTGTTTTTAGACCGCTCAATACCATTGTTTCAAAGGACATCTTGCAGCCTTTATCCTGAATAGCGCTTTCGATCGCAGTTAAGATTTCCATTTCTGTTTTGCCTTCAGCAATTTCTTTACAGCCGATTTCAATAGCATAGTCTGCTAGTTCTGCAGCTTTACGTAATTTTTCTAATTCTGTTTCATCTTTAATTACTCGCATTGCATTGATTTTTTCGTCAAGACGAACAAAACTAGCCTGCGGGAATGATTGTTGTAGGGCCTCTAAACGCTCTACGATGAGCTGAGATTTTTCAATAGCAAATGTTTGTGGGTTAACATTACGAGCTTTAATAGCTTGGGCAAGAACTTCCATTGAATTTTCAGTATCTTGATGACCGATGACCTCATAAGGCCAACCTGCATCCTTCGCATCTGGGATTTCCATTTTGGGGCAAATTAAAAAAGGTTCTGCCTCTTTAAAAATCATCACGCCAAGTAATCTCTCATGCGGATTACTTTTAAAGCCTGAAACGTAAAAAACATTATCAGGTGTCGTTACGAAAGCGGCATCAATTTGGTTTTGTTGTAAATAGTTTTGAATTTCTTCAACCTTTAACATACACAGTTCCTCCTCTTAGTGCATTGAAAAAAATTTCAAGTGCTTGGCTAAATAATAGCCTCACCGGCATGGGGCTTCAACGAAATGAATAATTGTTTCCTACAAGGTTACCTCTGTTAGGAAAGAATCTATTATTCTCTGTACTAGCATATCAAAAAAAGGGAAAAATCGCATGGATAGCGAATAAAAATGATGTAGCACAATATGTACTGCTGGGAGGAAACTTATATGGAAATTAGTTATCATGGACATTCAGTTGTTAAAATTCAATCAAATGGGAAAACAATATTAATAGATCCATTCATTAACGGGAATGGGCTAACAGATTTAAAGGTTGCTGATGAGGCTCCGGATATTATTTTACTTACACATGGCCATAATGATCATGTCGGTGATACAGTCGAGCTTGCGAAGAAAAAAGATGCGCTTGTCATTGCACCGAATGAGCTAGCTAATTGGATTTCTTGGCAAGGAGTGAAAACGCATCCAATGCATATAGGGGGAGCTAAGGAATTTGATTTTGGTAAAGTGAAGTTCACGCAAGCGTTCCACGGTTCGTCATTTGTAACAGAAAATAATGAAATTATATATATGGGGATGCCTGCTGGAATTTTATTATTTATCGAAAACTTAACGATTTATCATGCAGGGGATACCGCTTTGTTTAGTGATATGAAATTAATTGGAGAACGCCATCCTATTGATATTGCATTTTTACCGATTGGTGATAATTTTACGATGGGCCCAGAGGATGCGGCTTGTGCAGTTTCATTTTTGAAGCCGAAAATTGTTGTACCAATTCATTATAATACATTCCCTCCAATCGAGCAGGATCCACAAAATTTTGCAGATTTAGTGCAAAATGCAGAGGTTCAAATTTTAAAAGTAGGTGAAAAAGTTAACTGTTCCTAATTTGTGACACTGCTGTACTATATGAGTTGGCACCACGTGCGTAGTTGAAACGATGGGAAAAGTAAAACAAATTATCATTTTATATTAAATATTTTAATAAAAAATATGGTACACTAAGAGCAGAATTTGATGCTTGAGAAATAGGTGATATTTTGTCTACAAAACATGAGAGAATTTTACAATACATCGAATCATTACCCGTAGGTGATAAAATTTCAGTACGTCAAATTGCAAAGGAAATGCAGGTGAGTGAAGGAACGGCATACCGTGCCATTAAAGAAGCGGAAAATCGCCGTTTAGTTAGCTCTATTGAACGTGTTGGAACAATTCGTATTGAGAAGAAAAAGAAAGAAAATATTGAGCGATTAACCTTCGCTGAAATAGTTAACATTATAGACGGCCAAGTTTTAGGTGGAAAAACAGGTCTACATAAAACGTTAACGAAATTTGTTATTGGTGCCATGCAATTAGAAGATATGATGCGTTATACAGATGCTGGAAGCTTGCTCATCGTTGGTAACCGTATAAAAGCACATGAAAATGCACTGCGAGCTGGTGCTGCTGTTTTAATTACAGGGGGCTTTGATACAACTGAGGAAAACAAGTTACTTGCAGATTCCTTGGACTTACCGATTATTTCAACAAGCTATGATACCTTTACCGTAGCAACAATGATTAACCGTGCAATTTATGACCAGTTAATCAAAAAAGATATTTTATTTATTGAAGATATTTATGTGCCGATGACGGATACTTCTGTTCTTCGAAATGATGAAACTATTCATCATTTCCAAAAGCTAAATGAACGAACAACTCATGGTGCATTTCCTGTTGTTACAGCAAACAATAAGCTTGTTGGGATGATTACCGTAAAAGACGTTATCGGTCGAGAAGAAACCGAGCTAATTGATAAGGTTATGACAAAAAATCCGATTGCTGGATCGATGAAAATGAGCGTTGCTTCTGCAGGACATCGTATGATTTGGGAAGGGATTGACCTATTACCAATTGTGGATGATGACAATATTTTGCAAGGTGTGATTAGTCGACAAGATGTACTAAAAGCGCTTCAGCTTGCTCAAAGACAACCACAGCATGGTGAAACGATTGATGATTTAGTGAAAAACGAGATGAAGGTACTTGGCGATGAAGAATTGATCGTAGAATTTAAAGTAACACCACAAATGACAAACCAATATGGTGCAATTTCTTATGGAGCATTCACAACTTTGTTAGCGGAAGTTGGCTCATTCGCATTAAAGCGCCGTAAACGTGGGGATGCAGTTGCCGAAAACATGACGATTTATTTCATCAAGCCTGTGCAAATGGAAAGTACACTTACTGTAAAGCCTCGAATATTAGATATGAGTCGTAAGTTTGTGAAAATGGACTTCGAAGTGTTTAATCAACAAATGCTTGTTGGGAAGGCTATGATGATGTTCCAACTACTGGAACGTTAAGAAAACGCAAAAAGGGATGGTCTAGGGTAAATGCTAGACCATCCCTTTCACTTCTTTCAGCGGGTGTCACGGAATCGGAGGGGAGTTATTAGTCTATAACAACTAACTGACCTACATCGGTGCCGCTCCCCCTACGCTTTCGTACAAAAAACACCTGATGGCCTAAGTACAATGCCGATTCCAAACGTAATTATGCCGGTGCATAATTGATTATTTATTGGTTAATTCGGTACTCCTCGTCAACAAATTGACCGTAGTGGCGAACCCTTTTTATATTTTCTATAACAACAAAGATGCCTAAAACGATAAGAATTGCTACAATAATAAATGTATATAACCCAGGGAATAAATAGGCTTGGTTTAAACCAAATAAAAGGATAAATGCACCGAAACTTACATTGGCTTTACTTTTGTACCAATTTTTAGCGATTGGTAATGAAGAACGAAACTGTTTTGTTTTAAAATAAAAATAAAAAACAAATGATATGATTATTGCAAATACAAATATTAAATTGAGCATAGTAAACCTCCTAGCATAACTAGTCATTATTGTAACGATAATTAGAGAAAAATGCTAACGGTTATTACTATCAATTTGGGGGAAATTAATTTGAAAAGACAAATCATCGACACAATTGCTTCATATGAAACAATCATTATCCATCGCCATGTGCGTCCAGATCCAGACGCATATGGATCTCAGCAAGGGTTAAAAGAGCTTATTTTAGCAAATTATCCGGAAAAGAAGGTTTTTGCTGTAGGTGAGCATGATGAATCTTTATCATTTTTAGCATATCCAGATTCCATTACGGATGATATATACGACGATGCTTTAGTTATAGTGACAGATACGGCTAATACTGAACGAGTTGACGATCAACGCTATACAAAAGGAAAAATGATGATAAAAATAGATCACCATCCAAATGATGATCCGTATGGTGATTTACTATGGGTGGATACGAATGCGAGCTCTTGTAGTGAAATGATTTATGAGCTTTTTGAGGAAGGGAAACAAGTAGCAAACTGGATTTTACCCGATGCCTCCGCTAGATTATTATTTGCCGGTATTGTAGGGGATACAGGACGTTTCCAATTCCCTAGCACGACCGTAAAAACGTTTAAAATTGCAGGAGAGCTTATTACATATAATTTTGATCGAAATCAAATTTTCGATGGAATGTATGAAATGGAGCAAAAGCTATTAAATTTACAGGGCTATATTTATCAAAATTTCAAAATGGATGCGTATGGAGCAGCACATATCAAGCTGACAAAGGAATTGCTGGCAGAATTTAATGTTGTACCGTCAGAGGCGTCATTGTTAGTTGGCTGTCTTGGAAGTGTGAAAGGTATTTGTGCATGGGTGGTCTTTATTGAAGAGGCCGATCAAATTCGAGTGCGTTTACGTTCAAAAGGCCCTATCATTAACACTTTGGCGAAGGAATTTAACGGTGGAGGACATCCGCTTGCATCTGGGGCTACAGCTTATACATGGGAAGAAGCAGAGCGTGTTATAACGCGATTACAGGAAATTTGTAAATCATATCAATAAACATAAATATTGGGCTCTTCGCTAAAATTAGTGGATGACATTGTTAAACGTATGCCATATATAAGTTGATTGGAGTGGAGGCTGGGCGACTCCTAGGGGCTCATCGGACGCCCCCAGGAAAGCGCCCAGCCGGAACGGAGATCAACGACTCATCATGGTAATTTTCCGATATTTGGTGATTATTTGTAAACTTAAGAGAATAAGAACGTACTTCTACCATAATAATAAAGTTTTGAAATTAACATTTTTAAATACCTAGAAAGGAAGGGATTCATTTGACACATGTATACACGAAAATGCATACGAGTGCGGATTTATTGAAAAGTACGATTCGTCTTGAACAATTGATCCCTTTTTTACAAGAGCAAAATACTCAGGCCTGTGCAATCGTCAATTCAAAATTGTACGGGCTTTTGCCTTTTTGTAAAGCATTGCAGCAAGCGAATATTCATGCTGTAATAGGGCTCACGATAAATGTACAGTGGCAAGAAAGAAAGGTTCCACTTGTGCTCTATGCTCAGACGCAAGAAGGCTACCAGCATCTTTTAAAGATTAGTAGTGCAGTTTCAATTCGAGAGGATGATGCACTTCCTTGGAAATGGCTTGAAGGATATGCGGCAGGCTGTGTGGCATTACTTTCTTCGGATAACTTAATAGAAATTGAGGATTGGACTGAAGTAGCAAGTGCTCTAAACAAGGTATTTGGTAACCGTTTATTTATGGGTATAGCAAGACCTGCAGGGATGATAGCAGAAAAAGAAGAAGCGTATGTAGCATGGTGTGAAACTATGAACATAACTGTAGTTGCCTCTCAGAGCTGCTATTTTTTACGTCCAGAAGATCATTTTGCCTTTGAGGTTGCAAGAGCAATAGATTCAGGTGACAAGATTACCGATACAATGTTATCAGCTCAATTACAAGGTTATTTCGCTCCAACGAAAGAGGAATGGCAAAGTTGGTTTGCTGATTATCCAGAATGGCTTGAGTCTAGTGCAATGATGCTTGCTAGCTGTACGGCGGAAATTCCTGAAATGCACGTACAAATGCCTAAATTTCCTGTCCCAACAGGTGAAACAGCCGAAAGCCTACTTGTCAAAAAGGTTTTTGCAGGGTTGGCAGAACGTTTAAAGCAAACTGAAATTCCTCAAGTTTATCGGGAGCGACTTCAATATGAGCTTGAAATTATTTGTACAATGGGCTTTGCAGATTATTTTTTAATTGTTGCAGATTTCATGCAGTTTGCTAAAGAAAATCGTATTTTAACTGGTCCTGGTCGTGGTTCATCGGCGAGTTCTCTTGTTGCTTATAGCTTATCTATTACGCAAGTAGATCCGTTAGTTTATGGCTTATTATTTGAACGATTTTTAAACCCTGAACGTGTTACACTGCCAGATATAGATATCGATTTTGTCGACAGTAAAAGACAAAAAGTTATTCAATATGTCACTCAGAAATATGGCAAGGCAAATGTAGCGCAAATTATTACGTTTGGTACTTTATCCGCTAAGGCAGTTGCTAGAGATGTTGCTCGTGTTTTTGGTTTTGACGCTGAAACATTGGAGAAAATTTCAAAAATGATTCCGAATAAATCTGGGATAACATTGCAAAAAGCACTGACCGAATCACAAGGTTTACAAGGCTGGCTAGCCGAGGATGAAAAACATCGGCGCTGGTTTGAAGTGGCGTTAAAACTAGAAGGGTTGCCAAGAAATTCTTCTACTCATGCAGCAGGGGTTGTGCTGTCGCCTTCACCATTAGTTAATACGATACCGATTGAAGAAGGCCATGATGGCGTATATTGTACGCAATGGCCGATGGGAGATGTAGAAGCTAGTGGGCTTGTCAAAATGGATTTTCTAGGATTGCGCAACCTGACAATTTTAGAGCAGATTCGTTGGTCGATTTATAAATCTGGCGGACCTTGGATCGAGTTTGAGCTTATTCCCATGCAGGATGAAAAGACATTTCAACTTCTTCAAATGGGCGATACATTAGGAATTTTTCAATTAGAATCGGAAGGTATGAAGCAAGCTTTACGTGATATTCATCCAAATCATTTTTTAGATATAGTGGCAGTCAACGCGTTATATCGCCCTGGTCCAATGGATTTTATACCTGTATATGCAAAACGAAAAGCAGGAAGGGAATCGGTTACTATGCTCCATCCAGCGTTAGAACCTATATTACGTGAGACGTTTGGTGTCATAATTTACCAAGAGCAGATTATGCAAATTGCTTCGGTGCTGGCTGGTTTTACGATGGGACAAGCAGACTTACTGCGTCGGGCAGTAAGTAAGAAAAATCGTCAAGTATTAGAGGAGCAACGTGCCGCATTTGTAGAGGGAGCAATGAAGCAAGGCTTTGACGTTCATGTGGCAGAAGAAGTGTATGCATTAATTGTGCGCTTTGCAGACTATGGTTTCCCTAAAAGCCATGCTGTCGCATACAGCGTTATTTCCTACCAAATGGCTTATTTAAAAGCACATTTCCCACAAAGCTTTTATACAGCACTTTTATCAAATGCAACAGGAAATGTGGAGAAAATTCTACAGGTTGTGAGTGAGGCGAAGGAGAAAGGGATTACATTTTATCCACCGTCATTAAAACAGAGTACAAAGTTTTTTACTGTTGAAAAGGATGGAATTCGCTATAGTTTATCAGGAATAAAGGGAGTGCCTCATACATTTATAGAGAAGGTAAATGTCTTACGCCAAACGAATGCAGAAGCATTTGATAATTTATTTGACTTAGCAGTTGCTTTAAGTGCGCAGCATTTTAAACCAAAAGTAATGGAATCTTTAATTTTTGCTGGAGCTCTTGATTATATAGGTAAAGATCGTGCTGTACTAATAGCTACATTGGAGGCAGCCTTAAAGCATGCTGAACTGCTAAGACCAACTGAAGATATTGATATAGAATCTGCTACTGCCTTTAGTTTCGGTAAGCCGAAGTATATGGAAGCGGAAGCGATGCCACAAAAGGAAAAATTACTTCATGAAAAGGAAAGTCTTGGTTTTTATATTTCTGCACATCCGGTCTCAGAGGAAAGAGCTTTTTGGAATGAAGTAAATAGTACGTGCCGAGAGTTGAAGCATGCTCGTGAGGGAACGTATATAAAAATAATTGGCATAATAGAAGAAGTAAAAAAAATACGCACAAAAAAAGGTGAGCAAATGGCTTTTGTTCAGCTTCAGGATGAGTTTGGAACGGTATCTGTAACCTTATTCCCGCAAGTTTTCCATCTTGTTCAAGAGCTGTTACTAGTAGACGAAATGCTTTACATTGAGGGAACTCTTGAAAGGCGCTTTGGTAAACCTCAAGTGAAAGTAAAACATGCGCAAACGACGAAAAGAATATGAAATTGAAGAAAAATTTAGAAACTGCATAATCTTTTATGCAGTTTTTTCTTTACTTTTTAATAATTATTTTGTAAGCTAGAGTCAATGTTGAAAAGTGGTCAGACCACTTTTGTCTTCATTCAGTATAGATTCTATCTTTTGAAGTGGTGGGTTTCGTTTCTTTACTTTTCAATAGGTATCCAAACATCTGCTGAATGAAGATAAAGCCTTTGGATGCATCGTTTATCTCAGCTATAAATAATCTAAGGCAAAATTGATAGAACGAGGAGTTGATCGTATGGATAAAAAAACCGAACAAAAGAAAGTTTTTTTAGATATCGTCCAACAATTACGACAACTTATTAAATTAGAAAAAATACAGGCTGGTGAAAAGCTACCTTCCGAACGAGTCCTTTCAGAACGTCTAGGTGTCGGGCGATCCTCCGTGAGAGAGGCATTGCGAAGCTTAGAGTTGTTAGGTCTTATTGAAACGAAACATGGGGGAGGTACTTTCCTAGCTTCCACACATAAACATCAGCTAGTGGAAATACTGTCGATGTTTATATTAGAAGATGAAAAATCAAAAAAGGATGTCGAATTAACGCGAGAAATTCATGAAAAGGAAGCTATTCGCGTAATAAGTTGTACAGAGACTCTGCGAACACTACCTGTGTGGGACAGTTTTTTTGTAAAGCTAGAGATAGAAAGTGCGATTAATTGTCGGGACGTTTTACGGGAAATAATAATCACGTCAGGAAATCGTCTTTCACTAAAAGTATGGTTTCAGTTAGCAGTTTATGACGGTGACCGATTAAATCGAAATTCAACAGAAGAAGAAAAATTAATCATTCAAACAATGTTGAAATCGATGCAGCTAGGATATGAAAAAGAAGCATTAAAAGCTTACGAGCAATGGATGAAGATTGTACGAAGTAATTAGACAACAAAGGGGGAGTCAAACATGGCAATTCGCAGCTTATTTACGAAAAAGAAAGAGGATGGACAAGAAAAGGGATTTCCAGAAGGACTTATGACAAAATGTCCAGAATGCCGTCACATTCAATTAACGAAGGAATTAGAAAAAAATAATAAAGTATGCTCGAAATGTGACCATCATTTCAAAATGACAGCACAGGAGCGCGTTGCATGCTTTTTAGATGAAGGTTCATTTGTTTCAATGGACGATCATTTACAAACAAGTAATCCGCTTAATTTCCCTGCTTATGTTGAAAAAATTTCAGCGGATCAACAAAAAACGGGATTAAATGAAGCTGTACTGACAGGAATAGGCACCCTTGATGGAGAAGAAATTGTAGTAGCAATTATGGATTCTCATTTCCGTATGGGTTCAATGGGCTCAGTTGTCGGAGAAAAAATTACACGTGCCATTGAAAAAGCTACTGAATTACGTGTACCGTTTATTATCTTTACTGCAAGTGGCGGAGCGCGCATGCAAGAAGGCGTACTATCATTAATGCAAATGGCAAAAACGAGTGTTGCATTAAAACGTCATAGTGATGAGGGTCTATTGTTTATTTCAATACTCACGCATCCTACAACAGGTGGCGTTTCTGCGAGCTTTGCCTCTGTTGGAGATATTAATATTGCGGAGCCACAAGCATTAATTGGCTTTGCTGGTCGTCGTGTAATTGAAGAAACAGTAAGAGAAAAACTACCAAGTGATTTCCAAACGGCAGAATTTTTATTAGCACATGGTCAGCTTGATGCCATTTTCCATCGAAAAGATTTACGAAACCAAGTAGCAGTGCTTGTAAAAATGCATACGAAAGGCGGCGTGCAACATGTCTAAAAATTTAGCTTTTGAAGAACCAGTAGTACAATTACGTGAAAAAATTGATGAATTAAAAACGATTGCTACCGAAGCAGATGTAGATATGACAGGCGAAATCGAAAAGCTTGAAACACGTCTAACACAGCTTGAACAATCTATTTACGCCAATATGAAGCCATGGGATCGCGTACAGGTTGCTAGACATCCAGAACGACCAACAACTTTACAATATATAGAGGCTATGTGTGAAAACTTTATTGAGTTACATGGTGATCGTACATTTGGTGATGATGCAGCTATTCTTGGAGGAATTGCTTTTTTTGAGGGACAGCCGATAACAATTATTGGACACCAACGCGGAAAATCTACTAAGGAAAACATCCGTCGAAATTTTGGTATGCCACACCCTGAAGGATATCGTAAGGCATTACGCTTAATGAAACAGGCTGAGAAGTTTAAGCGTCCAATTATTTGTTTTATTGATACGAAAGGTGCTTATCCGGGTAAGGCAGCTGAAGAACGCGGTCAAAGTGAAGCGATTGCTAGAAATCTCGTCGAAATGGCGGGCTTAACAGTGCCGATTATTTCTATCGTAATTGGGGAAGGCGGAAGCGGCGGTGCACTTGCATTAGGTGTAGCAAATCGTGTCTTTATGTTAGAGAACTCAACTTATTCGGTTATCTCGCCAGAAGGGGCTGCGTCGATTTTATGGCGTGATGGTAGCCTAGCGAAGCAAGCAGCAGAAGCAATGCGTATAACAGCACCTGACTTAAAAGAGCTTGGTGTTATTGATGGAATTATCCCTGAGATTACAGGTGGAGCACATCGCAATGTAGCGAAACAAGCACTTAATATAAAAGAATGTATAAGTGATACACTTAAAGCATTGAATTGTTTAAATGGCCAACAATTAATTGAAGACCGTTATGAGAAATTTAAAAAGATTGGACAATATACAGAAGCTTAAATTACAGTTTTAAGTTTTTGGATATGTAAATTTGCTCGAAAATAGTTAGAAATTATAATTCATATTCATAAAAAATAAGAGTGAATAGCACGAAAAAATATGTGAAATATATTGAATGAATGTTAAATTTCGGATATTTTTGAATAGAAAGAGTGTGTGAAAGCGCATTCTTTTTATTTTTTATGTAAAAGTTATGTTTTTCTAGCCTCAGAACCCTTACATAGTTTGTTTTTTCATGTTAATGTGAATAATAATAGTATCTGCAGGAGGTTCGACAATGAAAAAAATTGCCGTATTAACAAGTGGTGGAGATGCGCCAGGAATGAATGCAGCCATTCGTGCAGTCGTTCGTAAAGCAGCATATCATGGAATTGATGTTGTCGGAATTAAGCATGGCTATGATGGCTTAATAAAAGGTAATATGGAAAATCTCGATTTAGGTTCAGTAGGTGGCATTATTCAACGTGGTGGTACCCATTTAAATTCAGCAAGATGTCCTGAATTTAAAGAAGATGCTGTTCAGCAGCGAGGCATTGATAATATGCGTGAAGCTGGCATTGAAGGACTAGTCGTTATTGGTGGAGATGGTTCTTACCGTGGAGCTATGGATTTAGTGAAAAAAGGCTTTCCTGTTGTAGGCGTACCAGGAACAATTGATAACGACGTACCTGGAACCGAGTATACTATAGGATTTGATACTGCACTAAATACAGTCGTGGAATCGATTGATAAAATCCGAGATACAGCAACTTCCCATGAAAATTCCTTTATAGTTGAGGTAATGGGACGAGATGCAGGGGACATTGCTTTATGGGCAGGTCTTGCAGCTGGTGCTGAAACAGTTCTAATTCCAGAAGAAGATTATAATTTGGATGACATTGTGGCACGCTTAGATCGTGGTGCAGCTCGCGGGAAAAAGCATAGCATTATTATCGTCGCTGAAGGTGTCATGTCTGGTAACGAATTGGCGAAGCTTTTATATGAAAAAACAGGAAAAGAAACGCGTGTTTCTGTTCTTGGACATATCCAACGTGGCGGTTCACCTACTGCGCGTGATCGTGTTTTAGCGAGTCAATTTGGTGCACATGCAGTTGAATTGCTGATGGAAGGAAAATCTGGCAGGGCGGTAGGTATCCGCAATCATCAAGTTATTGACTACGATATGCCTGAGGCTTTCGAAAAAAATCATGAGGCAGATGTAAGTTTATATACTTTAATGAAAGAACTATCAATATAATTTGTCATAAAAACGGAGTGGGCAGAAAATGAGAAAAACAAAAATCGTATGTACAATTGGTCCGGCAAGTGAGTCACCAGAAGTTTTAGAGAAACTAATTGAAGCAGGTATGAATGTAGCCCGCTTAAACTTTTCACATGGTTCTCATGAGGAGCACGAAGTACGTATTAATTTAATTCGCGAAGTAGCACAAAAACTTGGGAAACCAGTTGGGATTTTACTCGACACAAAAGGTCCAGAAATTCGTACGCATAATATGAAAAACGGAGAATTGCATTTAGCAGCAGGGCAAGTAATTGATATTTCAATGACCGAAATTGAAGGAACTGAGTCAAGCTTCTCTGTAACGTACGATCGTTTAATCGAGGACGTTGAGCAAAACTCAATTATTTTATTAGATGATGGACTTATTCAATTACGTGTTTTAGCAAAAGATATGGAAAAAGGACTTATTCATACGATTGTTGAAAATGCAGGTATCTTAAAAAATAAAAAGGGTGTTAACGTACCGGGCGTTTCTGTACAGCTTCCTGGAATTACAGAAAAAGATGCACAGGACATTTTATTCGGTATTAAACAAGGTGTTGATTTTATTGCAGCTTCGTTCGTTCGTCGAGCAAAGGATGTACTAGAAATTCGAGAATTACTTGAACAAAATGGTGGTAACCACATTCAAATAATTCCGAAAATCGAAAACCAAGAGGGTGTCGATAATATCGATGAAATCATCTTAGTTTCAGATGGATTAATGGTAGCGCGTGGTGACCTAGGTGTAGAAATTCCAGCAGAAGAAGTACCACTTGTACAAAAGAAATTAATTTTAAAATGTAATCAAGTAGGTAAACCAGTTATTACAGCTACACAAATGTTAGATTCGATGCAGCGTAATCCACGCCCAACTCGAGCAGAGGCTAGTGACGTAGCAAATGCAATTATCGATGGTACAGATGCAATTATGTTGTCTGGTGAAACGGCAGCAGGGCTTTATCCAGTAGAGTCCGTACAAACAATGAATAAAATCGCACAGCGTACAGAAAATTCATTAGATTATAAGGCAATCGTCTCTACACGTAGTCGTGAAAAAGAGGCAAACATGACTGAGGCGATTTCTCAGGCAGTAGCATACACTTCGATTAACTTAGGTGTGAAGGCAGTACTAGCACCAACAGAAAGTGGTAACACAGCTAGAATGATTGCAAAATATCGTCCTGGTGTACCGATTGTCGCTGTGACAGGTTCTGCTAATACAGCTCACGCATTAACATTAGTTTGGGGTGTGAACCCAGTTGTATGTCAACGAGTTACGACAACAGATGAAATTTTAGAACTAGCTGTTGATGAAAGCTTGAAGCATGGTTTCGTAACGCATGGTGATGCTGTTGTCATTACGGCAGGTGTACCAGTTGGTGAAGCAGGTACTACTAACTTAATGAAGGTACACATCATCGGAGATTTATTAGCTCGTGGTCAAGGAATTGGTAAAGCTTCAGTAGTAGGCAAAACAGTTGTTGCCAAAAATGCTGCAGAGGCACTAGCATATGATACAGACGGATGCATTTTAGTAACAGTTGGCTCAGATCGTGATATGATGCCAGCACTTGAAAATTGTATTGGTTTGATTACAGAGGAGGGCGGGCTAACAAGTCATGCAGCGGTTGTAGGACTTAGCCTTGGTATCCCTGTTATCGTCGGAGTAAAAGAAGCGACTACATTGATTCGCCACGGTCAAGAAATTACAATGGATGCTGAAACAGGCGTTATTTACAAAGGGCATGCAAGTGTTCTTTAATCTATAAAATAAAGCTCTAGTGCAACTATTTGCACTAGAGCTTTTCTTATAGTAAAGAAGTAAATAGCATTTTGCGTTTTTTTACCGAAATCTAGGAATGACATTTTGTTAAAACATATGTCGTGTGTATAAGTTGATTGGAGTGGAGGCTGGGCGACTCCTTGGGGATTAGCAATAGAGGAACGAAGGCTAAAAGCATCACATCCTGTGATAACGCCTTCGTGACCAACATCGTGCTGCTGTCGCTACGTTACACTCACGCTTTCGCGCAAAAAACATCTGTTGGCCCGAGACTCTGGAGCGAGCAACGCGAGTGAAGCGGCTCATCGGACGCCCCCAGGAAAGCGCCCAGCCGGAACGGAAATCAACCCCACGTTATGGTGATGGGCTAATTTTGCCTAGTTTAAACTTACTTTACTAAATAAAAATTTCTCTCATGGAATGAGATTTACTATAAAAAGAATAACGTCATCGTCTCCTTAAATTGGACCCATTATTTTTTAAATGAAACTTAATGGGCTATAATAACGTATAAAAGGTATAGCCTTTTCAACTAGAAAGGAGAAAATATGAGAAAAGTACTTCTTGGTTTCATTGTCTATGGATTAGCCGAGTTGGCGTTATTAATAGTAATTGGTCAAAATTTTGGTGTTCTAAATACATTATTGCTTATAGTCGCTACGAGTATTATAGGTATTTATATAGTGAAAAATAAAGGTATGAATTCGGTACAAAAGGTAAAAAATACGATAGCACGCGGAGAAGCTCCGGGGCCAGCATTAGTTAACACAGTATTAAATTTCAGTGGTGGTGTACTTCTAGCATTACCAGGTTTTATAACTGATCTTGTTGGTTTATTATTACTTATGCCTTTTTCTCGTAAAATGTTCCAGCCAATCTTTTATTATTGGATGCGGAAAAAAATGAAAAAGGGTCAATTTATCATCGTTCAAAAATAGCATTATCTTTTAGTTTAACCGCTAAAAATAAAAATATAGGGCTCAGTAAAATGCCGTAAAAACCAAATAATAAAATAGAGGCAGCACTGATGAAAAAAGTATGGAATGTACGTAATTGTAATGTATTTGACCAAAGCATGGATTCAGCTAGCTGCCTTGTTAATTGAACGAAGAGATACAAAAGTAAAATAGCTGCACATAAAAAGGTATTGCCTTTTAAGTAAAAATAAACGCTCATGGGTACAAGGAATACGCCAATCCCAAAGAACGGAAGTACATCTGCAAATGCAACTATAAAAGCTTTAATGATGGCTTGTTCAAATTGGAGAATCATAAATCCCGCACAAAGAATGAGTAGTGTAATTGTGAATAGCTGAAACTCTACGTACAAAAAGTAATGAAATAGCTGCATTATTTTAGAAAAATGCTTCTGCCATTCATTGCGGAATTTTTTTGGCACATATTGAAAAAACCAATAGCGGGATTTGCGCGTTTCCAATAGGGCGAAATAGTAAGCAACAAGGAATATAAATACTTCAATTACATGCTTCATGAATAGCTGGAAAATATTAGCTGTGTATAAAAAGATTGAATCGAAAATAGAGAGGGATTTTTCCTTTAAAACTTGGATGAACATTGATTCATATTCAGTAAAAAGCGGGAAATTTTGTAATGTATTTCTGATTTCCGGGAAGACAAGAATAATACTGTTTATCGTTATGATAACGAGAAGAAAAACGCAAGCTAGTATAAGTGCTTCCACAATAATTGCTGCAAGCCAATAGGTAATTCTACAATAAGAATGAAGGAATTTTATGATAGGATAAGTGGAAAAAGATAAAAATATCGCAAGTGATACAGGCAATACGAACCACAATATTACCAAATAGAATATGAAAAATAAAATACTTGTAGTTCTTTCGAATGAAAAATATTTAATATTCCTCATTTTTACAAATTCACCCCGTTTCAAATGATAATTTAAAATTGAAATGCGCAAAAGAATCTCTTTTAAAACTCATTTATAATCGCTCGCGCACCTTTTTCTTTATTCGGAGGTTTTTCATTCACAAAGCTGTCAAAAATGATTATAATAGCAATGTAAGCGATTAACTTAATGGTTCATATGAGCAAAAAACGTAAATGCGAGCTAATAACTGCATTTACCACTAAAAAATATATTATGAGGGAGCGATAATTTATGTCAGCAACTAAAGGTTTAGAAGGTATCGTAGCAGCGGAATCTAAAATCAGTTCAATTATCGATGACACACTTACATATGTTGGTTACAACATTGATGATTTAGCAGAGAATGCGTCATTCGAAGAGGTAATTTATTTATTATGGCATACTCGTTTACCAAAAGCGGACGAGCTAGCTGAATTAAAACAACAATTGGCAGACAACATGTCTATTCCACAAGCAATTGTAGAGCAATTCAAAACATACCCACTTTCAACTGTACATCCAATGGCTGCACTACGTACTGCAGTATCTTTACTTGGTGTATTCGATGAAGAAGCGGATGTTATGGATACAGAAGCTAACTACCGTAAAGCAATCCGTTTACAAGCTAAAATTGCTACAGTAGTTACTGCATTTGCGCGTGTTCGTAAAGGTTTAGAGCCAGTTGCGCCAAAACCAGAATTAGGATATGCAGCAAACTTCTTATACATGCTTAAAGGTGAAGAGCCAGCAGCAATCGAAGTGGAAGCATTCGACAAAGCATTAGTATTACATGCTGATCACGAATTAAATGCATCTACATTCACAGCACGTGTATGTGTAGCTACATTATCAGATGTTTATTCTGGTGTAACTGCAGCTATCGGTGCATTAAAAGGACCACTTCATGGTGGTGCAAATGAGCAAGTTATGAAAATGTTAACTGAAATTGGCTCACTAGAAAACGTTGAATCTTATATTCAAAATAAATTAGATAACAAAGAAAAAATCATGGGCTTCGGTCACCGTGTATACCGCAAAGGCGACCCACGTGCACCACACTTACGTGTAATGTCACAAAAATTAACTGAGCTAACTGGTAAACCAGAGCTTTATGAAATGTCAGTTAAAATCCATGACATGATCGTAGAACAAAAGAAATTACCTGCAAACGTAGACTTCTTCTCTGCGTCAGTGTATGATTCTTTAGGTATTGATCATGACCTATTCACACCAATTTTCGCAGTGTCACGTACTTCTGGTTGGGTAGCTCATATTTTAGAGCAATATGCTAACAACCGCCTAATCCGTCCACGTGCAGAGTATGTTGGACCAGGCATGCAAAAATATGTTCCAGTCAGCGAGCGCTAATTCGGAAAATATGCTAGAATATTTGGGACTGTGTTACTAAAAACACAGTCCTATGATTATGAATTTAGGAGGCAACATCAATGTCAAACAAAATTGTAGTTGAAAATGGCGTACTTAATGTACCAAACAATCCAGTAATTCCTTTCATCGAAGGTGACGGAATTGGTCCAGATATTTGGGCTGCAGCATCACGCGTAATCGACGCAGCTGTAGAAAAAGCTTACAACGGTGAAAAGAAAATCGAATGGTTAGAAGTTTTAGCTGGTGAAAAAGCATTCAACCAAACTGGTGAATGGTTACCACAAGAAACTTTAGACAAAATTAACGAATACCTAATCGCAATCAAAGGTCCTCTTACTACGCCAATCGGTGGTGGTATCCGCTCTCTAAACGTAGCATTACGTCAACAGCTTGACCTATATGTATGCTTACGTCCAGTACGTCACTTTGATGGAGTACCTTCTCCAGTTAAACGTCCAGAAGATGTTGATATGGTTATCTTCCGCGAAAACACAGAAGACATCTACGCTGGTATTGAATTCGAATCTGGTTCTGAACAAGCACAAAAAATCATCAACTTCCTACAAACTGAATTTGGTGTTAACAAAATCCGCTTCCCAGAAACTTCTGGTATCGGTGTAAAACCTGTATCTAAAGAAGGTACTGAGCGTTTAGTACGTTCAGCTATCGAATACGCTATTAATCATAAACGCCCATCTGTTACTTTAGTACACAAAGGTAACATCATGAAATTCACTGAAGGTGGATTCAAAAAATGGGGTTATGAATTAGCTGAAAAAGAATTTGCTGATCAAACATTCACTTGGAACCAATATGATGCTATTAAAGCTGAACAAGGTGAAGAAGCAGCAAACAAAGCACAAGCTGACGCTTTAGCAGCTGGTAAAATCTTAGTTAAAGATTCTATCGCTGATATCTTCTTACAACAAATTTTAACTCGTCCAAATGAGTTCGACGTAGTTGCTACAATGAACTTAAACGGTGACTATATCTCTGACGCATTAGCTGCTCAAGTTGGTGGTATCGGTATCGCTCCAGGCGCAAACATTAACTATGTAACTGGACACGCGATCTTCGAAGCTACTCACGGTACAGCTCCAAAATATGCTGGTCAAGATAAAGTAAACCCATCTTCAGTATTACTTTCAGGCGTATTAATGCTTGAGCACTTAGGATGGCAAGAAGCAGCTGACATGGTTACTAAATCTGTAGAGAAAACAATTTCTTCTAAAGTTGTAACTTACGACTTCGCTCGTTTAATGGACGGCGCTACAGAAGTAAAATGTTCAGAATTCGCTAATGAATTAATCAAAAACCTATAATTTTCTATTTTAAATAGAAATTATAGTTAAAGCGGAAGTATGTTCTGCCGATATAATTAGGGTGAAATGTAAATTTCTATTGACCTTAGCTTAATAAAATATTTACAATGAACTTGTTTAATCGAGGGAGGAGAATTTATTCTCCTCCCTTTTTTAAATTCTTTCAGTCGGTGTTTAAACATCCGCTGAAAGAAGCCTCCGGCGGATGTCACGGAATCGGAAAGGAGTTCTTTGTGCTTGCACAAAACCGGTTCCTGACACAATTTATGCCGAGGCATAATTGATTATATAACCTAATTTTAAAGGAGCGTATTCGAATGTCTCTGAAACGAAAAAAAATCTCAGTAATCGGTAGCGGTTTTACTGGCGCTACTGCAGCATTTTTAGCAGCTCAAAAAGAACTTGGTGATGTAGTGTTAGTGGATATTCCTCAAGCTGAAAATCCAACAAAGGGTAAAGCTTTAGATATGTGGGAAGCTGCACCGGTGCAAGGCTATGATTCTTATGTTAAAGGTACTTCTAATTATGCAGATACTGCAGATTCTGATGTAGTAATCATCACTGCTGGCGTTGCACGTAAACCAGGTATGAGCCGTGACGATCTTGTTCAAATTAACCAAGATGTAATGAAAGCTGTTTCTAAGGAAATTGCTAAATACTCACCAAGTGCAACAATCCTCGTTCTTACAAACCCAGTTGATGCAATGACTTACACAGTATTCAAAGAAACTGGTTTCCCTAAAAATCGTGTAATAGGTCAATCGGGTGTACTTGATACAGCTCGTTTCTGTGCGTTTGTAGCTGAAGAACTGAATATCTCAGTAAAAGACATCACAGGTTTTGTGTTAGGTGGTCATGGCGATACAATGGTGCCACTTACTCGCTACTCATTCGCTGGTGGTATTCCATTAGAATCATTAATTCCAGCAGATCGTCTTGAAGAGATAGTAGACCGTACACGTAAAGGTGGCGCTGAAATTGTTAACCTCCTTGGTAATGGTTCGGCATATTATGCTCCTTCAGCGGCGCTTATTGAAATGGCGGAAGCGATCATTAAAGACCAAAAACGTATACTTCCATCAATTGCATACTTAGAAGGCGAATATGGCTACAATGATTTATATCTAGGTGTTCCGACATTATTAGGTGCAAATGGTATAGAAAAAATCTTTGAGCTTGATTTAACAGACAAAGAAAAAGCAGCTTTAGATAAATCGGCAGAGGCTGTCCGCGACGTTATGAAAGTTTTAGCTTAATAAAGTTTATGAAATCGAGTGGGATTCATTCCTACTCGATTTTTTTAAGTAATGGGACATCGAAAAAATAAGATAGTGCGTCAAAAAGGGGTAGAAAGTAGATATAGGTAATTCACGGAAACATGTAGGGTCCGCATACTGTAATGAAGATTATTATAATCAATGTTTGAAAAGAGCTACAAAATACTATTGATAAAGGCCCAACGGATTTTCCTTCAATTAACGGGGTAGCTTTTTTAAACAAGATAAAAAAGTTTGTTAGTACAAGTAAAACATCGAGGTAAAATTATGAAATTAACATTGGCAACAACCAAAGAAATCAATATCCTACAATCAAAATATAAAAAATTTAACACTCACCTTCTCGAAAAGCCAAATGAGTTATACAATCATATAGGAATTATGGACGTATTCAATCGTGTTCTTACTGAAGAAGAGGCATTTGAGTTATTGGGAGAAAACCATAATTTAAAGTATAGTGCAAATTTCTTGGATACTTTTACGCAACTTTTTCATAAAGAAGAGAATGGAATGTATGTACACATTTATAAAAAAGGTTTGAGTAAAGAAGAATTTAAATATAAATTAAGTTGCTTAAATCGGTCGGAGGCGAATATTTTTCGAAAATTGTTTTCCAACAATAAGGGTATTTATAAAATAGGGGATGTGGAAGCTCTTGTCTTTTTTACGAAACTCTCAGTAACTGAACTATATTTTTCAAATTTTTTCCTTCCTTCTTTGGATACAGTGATAATAGGGAATTGGGATTTGTCTTTTCCTATTTATTCTAAGTCGATAATAGGTTTTAATAAGTGTAAGGAGATTATTGAAGAAAATGGCTTATTTATACGACAATAGGATAAACAGTAATCGAAATACCGATTTCTTGTTTCGATAAAGAGTGCAAGAGTTTAAGATAAGCTACCAAAGTCAATGGTAGCTTTTTTATTTCACTAACGGAGCAATTTAGTTGAATGAGGGAAATATTAAATATATATAATAAGGCAAAATATTGTTAAGATTTGATAGGTCAAATATTCTATGGTAAGAGCATTTCTCCAACAAGCGGAGGGATTTTTTACCAATCGATAAGTATTTATTATGAACGCAAAATCACAGCGTTCATTAAAGAACAATTAATATTCCAAATTGTATGGAGGAGTCACGTTGGTTAATGAAGTAATTAGAAATGCTAAAGAAATGATTCAAAAGTCTGGAACTTCCACTAGGATAGCGACAGTTGGTGAAATCAATGATCTAAATGAAAAACTGGATATTAAACTTCCAGAATGGTTGCTAGAATTAATGACTACAGTAGAAGTGTGTGATAGTGAATTGGTTGTTCCTCTAGATGAAGAAGATGAAGAAGCTGAATTACGAATTGAATTCTTGAATCCAAAGTTTATTATTGAAGGAAGTTTCGATGCTGTTCCTGGCTGTGCAGTATATGAAAGCGGTTATATTTGTATCGGAGAAGAAATAGCTATTGGAGATGCATACGCAATAAATATACACGAAGGCAATAATCCACCTGTCTATTTATTAAACCATGAATATGGTGAAGAGACTGAGATGATAATTGAAAATAAACTAACTGTTGTAAAGAAATTATCTGACCTTTTCCTCGTTGCGACCATAAAAAGTAAAATTGTTGATTAGCCCTTTTAAACGTTGATTTGTGAAAAATTACACTTAAACTATCGGAGGCAAGAGTTTAAGATCTAGTACCGAAATTAAAGAAAGCTTTTCTTATTGTGCTAACTGCAGACTAGTTTAATAAAGACTGATAATAAATAGATTGTTATGTATAAAAATCTAAGGGAGGAATGTATATGGAAGACTTTGGAGATCTTTTGCCAAATTGCCTTTACTTCCTAACCTCCTCGAATAGATTCAACTTATGAATTGGCTAGTTGCACCAAGCGTACTTTTATCTTTACCAGAAGAAATTGTCCCACATGTGCAAGATGTTTTATCTTCAGCTGATGAAAGCTGGAAGTGGTTTGCTTTACACTTTTTGGTAATCAAATTACCAGTAGAGTCAAGAATTCAATTTAGAGAGTATTTAACAAGAGTGGCGGAAACACCTACACATAATGAACTTGCAGAGGAATTTGATGAAATCGCAAAAGAGATTTTGGAAACAATCTAAAAAATATCCCTTATTCAACTTAGGAGATGCTTTAGTTGAATAACTAGCAAGAGGTAACCATCTCATATGTGGAGGTTTCATTTAATTTGGGTGATGCCACAACTTAAGAGTTGAGGAGACAATTTGTTAAAAACGTATGCTATGTTAATAAGTTGATTGGAATGGAGACTGGGCGACTCCTTGGGGATCAGCAATAGAGGAACGAAGGCTAAAAGCATCACATCCTGTGATAACGCCTTCGTGACCAACATCGTGCTGCTGTCGCTACGTTGCACTCACGCTTTCGCGCAAAAAACATCTGTTGGCCCGAGACCCTGGAGCGAGCAACGCGAGTGAAGCGGCTCATCGGACGCCCTCAGGAAGCTTTGCTCTGTGCGAAAGTGAAGCGACAGCAACAAATGTTTTCTGTGCGAAAGCGAAGCGACAGCAACAAAGCACCCAGTCGGAACGGAAATCAACCCCACGTTATGCTAACGCTTTACTTTCATGTAGATATACAATACTGCTGCTTCGCTTTCATTACAGAAAATATATTGCTGAATAAAGATAAAATGGTTATTCTGCTTTTCGTTGTACTTTTGGAATAAAATTGATACTATGAAGGTATATGATAGAAAAGGGGTTGGCGTATTTTTGCTTCAAAAAAACAGTAAGCTTGGTCTCACTATTGATGAAGTTACAGTTGGCGAGAAGATTCATATTACCGAGAAAATAGAAGATAAGGATTTACTGCTTTATTTAGGACTTACGAATGATAATAATCCGCTTTATATTCAACATGATTATGCAGCGATGACGCCTTTTCAAAAGCCAATCGTACCAACAATTATGTTAAATGGCATTATTACTTCAGCAGTGTCAAAGTATATTCCTGGACCAGGTGCACGAATTATTGAGCAACATATAAAATATTTAGAGCCGCTCTATCATTATGAATTATTTGATACTCTATTAGAGGTAACGGAAGTAAATAAATTACAAAATACAATTACTGTATCGGTACACTCTTATAATGAGCAGAAGCAGCTTATGATTGAGGGTACTTTGCTGGTGACACCACCACTTGCTTTATAGACGTCTTGAGATTTGAAATGGGGGTTTCAAATCACTAACGGAGGCTTTATACATGACAAAAACGATTTTAGTGGTAGAAGATGAATTTTCGATTGCGACATTATTGAAATATAATTTAGAACAGGCTGGATATGTTGTAGAAACAGCTGCGGACGGTCAAGAGGGTCTAGATAAGGCAATCGATTTACAACCAGATTTAATTTTATTAGATTTGATGCTTCCAAGGCTTGATGGTATGGAAGTTTGTAAACAGATCCGTCAGCAACGTATGAATACACCTATTATTATGCTAACAGCAAAGGATGATGAGTTCGATAAAGTACTTGGTCTAGAGCTAGGAGCAGACGATTATATGACGAAGCCCTTTAGTCCGCGCGAAGTGTTAGCACGGGTAAAGGCGGTTTTAAGACGTTTTACACAAAATGTAGTGCCTGAAGAGAAGAATGCGCCACAAGAGAAAATGTTTGAATTTGGGCAATTGCGTGTCTTTCCAGAGCGATTTGAAGTATTTTTACAGGAAGAGGCACTGGAATTTACACCAAAGGAATTTGAGTTACTCATTTATTTACTTGAAAATAAAAACCGTGTTTTAACACGTGATCAGCTATTAAGTGCTGTATGGAAGTATGACTTTGCTGGGGATACTCGAATTGTAGATGTGCACATTAGCCACCTTCGGGATAAAATCGAAGAAAATAGCCGTAAGCCGATATTCATCAAAACAATTCGTGGCCTTGGCTATAAATTCGAGGAGCCGAAGACGACATGAAATCAATGAGCAACCGCTTATTCTTGACATTCATACTATTGCTTGGATCGATATTAGCTGTCCTAATGATTGTTATAGGTCAGCTTTTTCCTGTTTATATAGAACAGTACAATGAGCAAGCTAGTTTACAGGTGCAAGAATCCATTAACCAAGTATTAGATGAACGAAAGATCGAACTAACAAAAGAAGATAGAGAGGCACTGTATACTGCTCAAAACATTGAGGCAACAGATTCTATAATATCGAATGTTCATGCGCGACTTTATATTGTGTTAGCGATTCTTTTTTTAATAGCGCTTATTTTAATGGCTATTGTAAGCCGCTATATGATTCGAAATTTCACTGCTCCTATTGATAACGTGACAGATACAGCACTTGAACTGGCGAAGGGAAATTACCGTGCTCGTGCCCATGAAAATGAGCATGAACGCATGATGCCACTTAGTCACTCTATCAATATTTTAGCGCGTAACTTACAGGATATTACGGCGATTCGCGAGGTAGAAGAGGAAAGGCTTAAAACGTTAATTGAAAATATGGGAAGCTCCCTCATGATGATTGGACGTGAGGGCAATATATCTATCGTGAACCGTGTATTTTTAGAGCGTTTCGGTATGCAAATTGACGATGTACAAGGAAAAGTTTTTCGTACAATTGGCTTACCTAAAACTCTGGAGCAATTTATCGACCATGTGTTTCTAACTGAAATGCCTTATCGACAACAAATTAAAATGGAGGTCCAACAGGAGCTATACAATAAAGAAGTCTATGGAGCACCTGTTATAGGGGATCATGGTAGATGGCTTGGTGTTGTGATCGTCATGCACGATATTACAGAGCTTGTTCGTTTAGAGCAGATTCGTAAGGATTTTGTAGCAAATGTATCCCATGAATTGCGTACACCCATTACATCGATTAAAGGCTTTTCTGAAACTTTACTGGATGGAGCATATAAGGATGAAAAAATGCTGCTATCTTTTTTAGAGATCATTTATAAGGAAAGTAACCGTCTGCAAATGCTTATCCAGGATTTACTAGAATTATCGAAAATTGAGCAGCATGGTTTTACCGTTAATATTATGCCGATGGGCTTGCAAGATGTACTTATACGTGGAGCAGAGCTGACAGGACCTCGTCTGGATGAGAAAAATATGAGCTTTCGTGTTGATATAGAACGTGATGTTCAAGTTATGGGTGATGCGAATCGTATCATTCAAATTGTCACGAATTTAATTACTAATGCTATTACGTACTCTCCAGAAAATACAATCGTTACAATTCGATTAAAGGAAAATGAAACGTACGGTATTCTTGAAATAGAAGACCAAGGTATAGGTATTGAAAAGCATGAAATTGCCCGTGTCTTTGAACGGTTTTACCGTGTGGATCGTGCAAGAAGTCGGAATTCTGGGGGTACAGGTTTAGGGCTTGCTATTGTGAAGCACTTAGTAGAGGCGCATCATGGCCGCATTCAGGTAGAAAGTGAAGTTGGAATTGGGACAAAAATGATTGTCATGATTCCGAAAAAATTAACGAATTCTTTACATTAGCACAATTTTAGATTCACAATGGGGCCTTATACTTGTTAGTAGAAACCCCTATATAATTATTAAGACTTTTTAATAGCCAAAAAAATCTTTATATATGAAGATTTTCTGTTTGTGTTGCTTAGTTATCGCCGATAGGAAGAATCTATTGCCAAATTTTTTGGTGATAGATTCTTTTTCTGTTTTACACGTATCGCAAATAGGTGTAAAGTATAGTAGCATAATATTCAACTAACTTATTAGTTAAGTCAATCGGGCTTACGGTCTGCACTTGACCGTTTAGCGGGATAAAAAATTGAGAGAAGGATGACCATGAAAATCGTCAAAAGTATCGTGCAAATCGGCTATCTATATGTAATTTTATTTGTTGGGAATAGTATTGCACGTCTACTTCACTTGCCGATTCCAGGGAGCATAATTGGACTAGTCTTATTGTTTTTACTTTTGCAGTTTCATATTATTAAGCTTGAATGGATTGAGCTAGGTGCAGGTTTATTACTTAGTGAATTATTACTATTTTTCATTCCATCTGCTATCGGAGTAATCGATTATACTGCATTATTCGGTGTGCAAGGTGTGAAAGCTGTGCTTGTTATTGTATTGAGTGCCATAGTTGTAATGTTTGCAACAGGTTTCACAGCACAATTGCTAGGGCAACGAAAGAAAGGTGATACTGCATGAGCTTTTTAATAGCTATACTAAGTTTACTAGGTACGATTGCAGTTTTTTATACTAGTAAAATGTTTTATAAAAAGTATCAGAAGGAATGGTTAACACCTATACTGATCACACCATTAGTGGCAATTATTATCCTGCTGCTAACGGGTACATCTTATAAATCTTATACTGCAGGGGCCGGTATTTTATCAAATTTACTAGGCCCAGCAACAGTTGCATTCGCGGTACCTATTTATAAAAATTTTAACCTATTAAAGAAACATGCTTTTGAAATTTTTCTAAGTATTGCAGTTGGCTCAGCCGTCGCGATTACATCATCATTTATCTTTGCTGTATTAGTTGGACTAAATAATGAGCTTGTGCATAGCATAGTTCCACGCTCCGTTACTACACCAATAGCGATGGACATTTCCAATATGATTGGTGGCTCTCCTACGCTTACTGCAGTTTTTGTTATGGTAACTGGTATTTTAGGGAGTCTAATAGCACCGTTAGTTATTAAAGCATGTCGTTTCCATCGACCATCTTCTAGGGGTCTATTGTTAGGAATGGGAGCACATGGTACGGGTACATCAAAAGCATTTGAATTTGGTGAGCTAGAAGGTACGTTTGCAAGTCTTGCTATGATTGTAGCTGCATTAATTAGCATTGTATTGTCAACAACATTTTTCCCAGCATTTGAACATCTAGTAGTCAATATCCTGTTGCCTTAAATGGTAGCAGGATTTTTTTGTTCTGTTTTATTTAATGAGCTTCACAATCTTCCTTATGTCAAACTGCCTAAAATAAAAAATGGGTTTATTAAAATATTTTGAAACTTTTTAAGAAGTGCCCCGTATACATTAGTACTAAGACTTAAGGGAGGATTAGACATGAGTGTGAAAAGGTCACTAATGATGGTGGGACTTGGCATTTTCGGCATTGTTGCACTTATTACGGTATTTACATCATGGTACACGGTAGATGAATCAGAACAAGCAGTCGTCATTACGTTCGGTCGTGCCGATAATACAGTAACAGAACCAGGTTTACATTTTAAATTACCATGGCCTGTACAATCGGTTGAGGTGTTATCGAAGGAAACATTTAGTTTAAAGTTTGGCTATAAGCAAAATGAAAATGGGGAATTGGAAACTTATGATGCCGAAACGAAAATGATTACAGGGGATGAGCATATTGTTTTAACAGACCTTGTCGTTCAATGGAAAATTACAGAACCGAAAAAGTATTTATTCAGCTCACAAGATCCAGAAAAAATATTACATAGCGCTACGTCGAGTGCAATTCGATCAATTATCGGAAGTTCCAACATCGACGCCGCGTTAACAGAGGGAAAAGCGGACATAGAAGCAAAATCACGAGATTTACTCGTTTCTCTTGTTGAAAAATACGATATTGGTATAAGTGTTTTAGGTGTAAAACTTCAGGATGTTGAGTTACCGAATGCAGATGTGCGAGCAGCCTTTACAGCTGTTACAGACGCACGTGAAATGAAAAATACAAAAATAAATCAAGCAGAAAAATATGAGAATCAGCGACTTAGTGAGGCTAAAGGTGAAAAGGATGCAATTATCTCAAAGGCTCAAGGTGAAAAAACAGCGCGTATTGAGCAGGCTCAAGGGGATGTAGCTGTCTTTAATAAAATGTATGAGCAATATAAGGGCAATCAACAGATTACACGCGAACGTTTAATTTTGGAAACACTTGAAAATGTATTACCTAAAGCACAAATTTATATTATGAATGATGATGGCAGTACAATGAAATACTTGCCTCTTCAAGCATTGCAACCTGCTAAACAGGAGACACCTACAACACAGGAAGCACCTGCAAAACAGGAAACACCAAAAGAGAAAAAAGAAGGGAGCGGTAATTAATGGATCAAAAAAATAAGGATCTTGAAAAATTCCTCAATTTTTTATCGGGTAAATCCAAAAATACTGCTTCGAAAGAAGGGGATACAGGGGATAATGTGGTCAAAATGTCGAAAAAAGGCCCGTTGAATCCGAAAAAATATATTTCTCTTGCCGTAACATTAACAGCCGCTTTTGCTATTGCTATAATATTATTTGCTAATGTTTATATCGTTAAAGAATCCGAATACGCAGTTGTAAGACAGTTTGGAGAAGTAGTGAAATTTCAGAGTGAGCCAGGCTTGAAAATAAAGGTTCCGTTTATTCAAAGCGTCACGAAGCTACCAAAAAACCAAATGACATATGAAGTTTCTGAAGAAGAAATTAATACAAAGGATAAAAAACGAATTATCATTGATAATTATGCAGTTTGGCATATAACGGATCCAAAGCAATTAATTTCCAATGCAGGGACAATAGAAAAAGTTGAATCACGTATGGAAGAGTTTATCTATTCAGTTATACGCTCAGAGCTTGGTCGAATAGAATATACGGAAGTTATTAATGATGAAAATTCTTCACGTGGGAGTATCAATGATAAGGTAACTGCACGTGTCAATGAGCTACTCTCGAATGATAAGTATGGAATAGAAGTAATAGATGTTCGTATCCGTCGCATCGACTTGCCTACTGATAATGAGCAAGCTGTGTTTACTAGTATGATTTCGGATCGTGAATCAAAGGCGCAAATATACCTATCAGAGGGTGACGCTGAGAAACGCCGTATTGAAGCTCAAACAGATAAGAAAGTTCAAGAAATGCTCGCAACAGCGAAAAAGGATGCAGCATTGATTCAAGCGGAAGGTGAAGCAGAAGCAGCTAAGATTTACAATAAATCATTCTCTCAAGATCCTGAATTCTATTCATTGTACCGAACATTAGAATCATATAAGAAAACTATAGGTGAAGATACGGTCATTATTTTACCAGCCACTTCACCATATGCCAAAATATTATCTGGCTATATAAAGTGAAACTTTAATCAGTGGGGGTTCTCCAACTCCACTGATTATTAGTCTTCACCAATTGGGCATTTACGGGCAGTTAATCTCCCACTTAACTTCTTTGCTTTCGTGAATTTTGAGGTGAAAGTCTTGTATCTGACGTTTCATTTTTGATATAGATAAATTACTGCCCGTTAATGCGGGATAAAATAACACGATTATTCTTGCAGGGATAAGCATATGAAGTCGTCTCAAACTTTTTGAGACGGCTTTTTTACATTTTAGTAAGTTTTTTAGCGTTGGAAGGACTTTACACCCTTGGGGATTTAGCAATAGAGAAACGAAGGCTAAAAACATCACATCCTGTGATAACGCCTTTGTGACAAACATCGTGTTGACCCGCGATCTTGCAGCAAAAGTGGCTCATCGGACGCCCAACGGAAGTCAACACCACGTTATGGTGAAAAGGAGCCCTTCAAAGTCTGGTTAGGTATTTTTAATCAATGACTCCATAAATATTTATCATATGTTGATGGTGTGTTACGAAAATGATAGAAATTTATAATTTTATGTTCCGTTTATGACTATTATCTGATAGAATGATATTGTTCGAGAAATAAAAAATGGGGGTAATAGTTGTGAAGTTGCAAATTAGCAAGTGGCTCCAAAATTTAGGGATTGCCTATAGTATTGCATCGTTATTTACACTTTTCTTCCGTCTATCAGATTTTGCATGGATCACAAAAAGTGTTTATCATATACCAGTATTTTTTGTCATTTTGTTTTTATTAGGTTTAGTTATTGCTGCGGATGTACGCAAAATATTTAAAACAATATTTTTATACGAAAAACGCAAGGTTAAACGTCCTATATGGCAAGTAGGGATTGGCTTTATTTTCTTCTTAGCGCAAATCGGCACTGTCATGGTGTTTAATACAGAGCTTACACATCCACAGCTTGGTGGTATGCCATTATTTTTAGTATTTGCCTTTATGAACGCCTTTATGTTGACAGTCATATATGAAGAGATTTTTTATCGTAAAGAAAAAACGAATAAAGCTAGTGAATAACATGGATGAGGTCAATTACAATGAGTGATTGGCTTTTTTTGTGCAGTCAATCCTAAGCTATTGCTGTAGAAAATTTGGCGATTTTCAACGTTATGATTGGTAAAATACCCGTTTTCTCGATAAAGTAAAAGGAAGAGGCATTTTCAAACATACGTTTTCGTTTTACAATTAAGAAGACGACAACGCAGGAGGATAAAATCATGACAAAGGAAAAATTGCTATTATTGGACGGCAATAGTTTAGCATATCGCGCGTTTTTTGCGTTGCCATTATTGACGAATGATAGTGGGATTCATACGAATGCAGTATACGGCTTTACAACAATGCTACAAAGAATATTAGAGGAAGAGCAACCAACGAAAATTTTGGTTGCCTTTGATGCGGGTAAGACAACCTTCCGTCATGAGACATTTACGGAATATAAAGGGGGGCGACAAAAGACTCCACCAGAATTATCGGAGCAGTTTCCTTATATACGGAAGCTTATTGATGCTTATGGTATTAAGCGATATGAGCTTGAAATGTACGAAGCGGACGATATTATAGGGACACTTGCTAAAGAAGCTTCATCACAAAATATGGACGTCATTGTCGTATCAGGAGATCGTGACTTAACACAGCTCGCGACTGAGCAAGTAACAGTATATATTACTAAAAAAGGCATTACTGAAATTGAAAAAAATACACCAGCCTTTATTGCAGAAAAATACGGCTTAACGCCCGAGCAAATTATTGATATGAAAGGTTTAATGGGGGATTCTTCAGATAATATCCCTGGTGTACCAGGTGTCGGTGAAAAAACAGCAGTTAAATTGCTAAAAGAGCATGGTTCAGTAGAGTCGCTTTATGCGGCAATGGATACGGTGAAGGCTTCTAAAATGAAAGAAAAATTAGTTGCCAATGAAGAACAGGCACTAATGAGTAAAAAGCTCGCTACCATCTATACTGAGGCACCGATTGAAATAACGCTCGCGGATCTTATCTATAATGGTCCGAATGAAGAGGAATTAATTAGCGTGTGGCAAGAGCTTGGCTTTAAATCATTGCTAGAGAAAAGTGATTTTACTGTCCAAGAAGAGGAACAAGCTCCTTTTGACTATGAAATTGTGCAAGAAGTAAAACAAGAGCATTTAAAAGATGTAATGGCAGTGCATTTGGAGCTAGAGAACGAGCATTATCATACATGCCAGCAACTAGGGATTGCACTAACAGATGGAGCGAAAACAATATATGTGCCGTTTGATATTGCGGCTAAATCAGATGTCCTTCGTCTTTGGTTAGAAGATGCTACTAAAATAAAGTATATGTCTGATTCAAAAGCATCTCAAGCTGCGTTAAGTCGTGCGGGAATTCGTTTAGCTGGTGTTGAATTTGACTTATTACTTGCTTCTTATATTAATAATCCTGCGCTAAGTGGAGATGATGTGGCAACACTTGCAAAAGAACTAGGCTATCGTAATGTGCAGGCAAATGAGACTGTTTATGGTAAAGGGGCGAAACGAGCTATACCTGCCATTGATGCACTTGCTGAGCATGCCAGTCGCAAAGCCTTTGCTGTATGGTCTTTACAGCCTAAGCTTGAAGAATTGCTAAAGGAAAACGAACAGTTTGAACTGTATAAAAATTTAGAGCTACCGCTTGCTGCTATTTTAGGGGCAATGGAAAGTGAAGGAATCACGGTCAATCGTGCCACATTAGAGAAAATGGGGCAGGAATTAAATGACAAACTAATTGTAATTGAACAGGAGATTTATACGGAGGCAGGAGAAGCCTTCAATATTAATTCACCAAAGCAATTAGGTGTTATCCTCTTTGATAAACTTGGTCTGCCTGTTATTAAAAAGACAAAGACAGGCTATTCCACTGCAGCGGATGTTTTGGAAAAATTAAAACCGGAGCATGCCATTATTGAGCATATTCTTTTATATCGTCAGCTTGGGAAATTACAGTCAACTTATATCGAAGGCCTGCTAAAGGAAATCCATGAAGAGGATGGCAAGGTGCATACTCGATTCCAACAAGCATTAACAGCTACAGGGCGTTTAAGCTCAACGGATCCGAATTTGCAAAACATCCCGATTCGTTTAGAAGAAGGGCGAAAAATTCGTCAAGCATTTGTGCCATCGAACGAAGATTGGATACTATTTTCTGCCGATTATTCGCAAATCGAATTGCGTGTATTGGCCCATATGTCAAAGGATGAAAACTTAGTTGACGCTTTCCGTGAAGGTATGGATGTTCATACACGTACTGCTATGGATGTCTTCCATGTTTCAGAAGATGAGGTCGACAGTAATATGCGCCGTGCTGCAAAAGCAGTAAACTTTGGTATTGTTTATGGTATTAGTGATTACGGCTTATCGCAAAACTTGGATATTACCCGTAAGGAAGCTGCTACATTTATCGAGAAATATTTTGCGAGTTTCCCAGGTGTAAAACAATATATGGATGATATCGTCCAAGATGCGAAGTTTAATGGTTATGTGACAACCATTTTAAATAGACGTCGATATTTACCGGATATTACGAGCTCAAATTTCAATATACGAAGCTTTGCAGAGCGTACTGCGATGAATACACCAATTCAGGGAAGTGCAGCTGATATTATTAAAAAAGCAATGATTGATATGGATGCTCGCTTGAAAAAAGAAAATATGCAGGCCAAACTTTTATTACAAGTGCATGATGAATTAATTTTTGAAGCACCTAAAGAGGAGATTGCATTACTTGAAAAAATAGTACCAGAGGTTATGGAGAACGCAATCGCACTTTCAGTACCATTAAAAGTAGATTTTAATTACGGTGCGACTTGGTACGAAGCAAAATAAGGAGGGGTCAAAATGCCTGAATTACCAGAGGTTGAAGGTGTCGTCCAGGCATTAAAACCTAAAATTGAAGGGCGTACAATTCAACAGGTTCAACTATCTGAAATTATTCGTTTTTCCTTTGGGGAGGGAAAACAATGTATCGTGAAGCAAGCTGAGCCGGATGCATTTGAAATATCTTTGTCTCAAATGATGATTACAAAAGTCGAACGACGTGCGAAATACATCTTTTTTCATTTGCTGAAAGCGGATGTCCCATATGTGCTTGTTAGTCATTTAGGGATGACCGGTGCATGGTTTGTAGTGAATTCGCCTGAGGAAATCCATGAGGCGAAATTTAAAAAGCATATTCATGCTACATTTCAAATGGCGGATGGTGGCTATTTAATTTATTCGGATATACGCCGCTTTGGTGAACTACGGTTTTTAACAAAAATTGAAGATCATGTACCATTAACAAAAATGGCGCCAGAGCCGTTCGATGAAATAGCATGTGATTATTTTATTGCGAAATCAAAGTTACCGAAATATGAGAAAAAGGCCGTTAAGGATGTCATTATGGATGGGCAGGTTATTTCGGGTTGTGGCAATATTTATGCTACCGAAGCATTATTTGCTCAAAAAATTCATCCGGCCCGCACAATGAACCGCATCAGTGAAAAGAGTAAGTGTGCATTATTCGAAGCAATTGTCGCCATTTTACGCCAAAGCATTGAAGCGGGGGGTTCAACAATTTCAGATTATCGTAATATTAATGGTGAGGCTGGAACTATGCAGAAACGACTGCAAATGTATGGAAAGAAGATGTGTCCAACGTGTGGTACTGCAACGAGCCAAATGACGATAGGTGGGCGCACATCAGTCTTTTGCCCAAATTGTCAACATTAAAGGGGATTTAACTATGATTATCGGACTAACGGGAAGTATTGCAAGCGGAAAAAGTACAGTAGCGAAAATGATGACAGCACTTGGTTTACCTATTGTCGATGCAGATATTGTTGCGCGTGATGTTGTAGAACCAGGAACGGAAACTTTAAAGTTAATAGCTGAAAATTTTGGACAACATATATTGCTTGAAGACGGTAGTTTAAATCGTACTAAGCTTGGCGATATTATTTTTCACGAGCCTGCTAAACGTAAAATGTTAAATGATATTATGCATCCTGCTATTCGTCAGGAAATGTTACGTCAGCGTGATGCTTATTTAGAGGCTGGAGAAAAGCATGTTGTGATGGATATTCCGCTTTTATTTGAAAGTAAGCTACAGCATTTTGTCGAGCGTATTATTGTGGTATCGGTTAGTGAAGAGGTGCAGCTCCGTAGATTAATGGAACGTAACAACTTATCGAAGGAGGATGCCTTAGCCCGAATACGTTCTCAGTTACCTTTGTCAGTTAAAGAGAAAGGTGCGCATGCGGTTATTTATAATAATGAAAATCTAGAACAAACCGAGCAACAATTAAAAAAAATCCTGACTTATTGGGATGTAATTTTAACTAAAAATCTGTAAAATCATTCGATGCGTAGCAATGACATATTGCTACGCATTTCATATTTTTGAAAAACTATTGTGTTGCAGGGAAATCTCTTAATGGTGTGGCTCAGTAAAGGGTGATTTCCGTTCCAGGCTACTCGCTTTCCTGCCGGGATCCCGCAGCGCAGCGGATGTTTTCTGTGCGAAAGCGAAGCGTCAGCAACAAATGTTTTCTGTGCGAAAGCGAAGCGTCAGCAACAAAGTGCCCAGCCGGAACAAATCAACCCCTTGTTTTGCCGAAGAGCCATACTTTATTTAATGTGACACCTTAATTTCATTGACGCAATAGTTAACAACTTGAATGCGTAGCAAAAACACTTTACTATGCATTTTTTTGTGAGTTTATACCATAATAAGGACTAATTTAGGCGATTTTATTTTTCAGAAAATAAGAACTTTAATATTATGAGTATATAATGTTCATCTTTTTTAAAATTGTGTTATACTAATCACCATAAAGTATATAATTAATCTGAGTATGCACTCACAGGAGGATTTTATAAATGACAGTATCAGTTGCTATTAATGGTTTCGGACGTATCGGACGTATGGTTTTCCGCCAAGCGATCGTGCAAGAAGATTTAAATATCGTTGCAATTAATGCTAGCTACCCAGCTGAAACGTTAGCACATTTGATTAAGTATGACACAAATCATGGAACATTCGAGGGTTCAGTTGAGCCAGCAGGCGATGCTTTAGTTGTAAACGGTAAACGTGTGCAAATTATTAGCGAACGTGACCCATTAAAATTACCATGGGCAACAATGGGGGTAGATATCGTTATTGAAGCAACTGGTAAATTTAATGATCGTGAAAAAGCAGCAATGCACTTAGAAGCAGGAGCAAAGAAAGTTATCTTAACAGCACCTGGTAAAAACGAGGACGTAACAATTGTTTTAGGTGTAAATGATGAGAAGCTTGATATTGCCAAACATGATGTTATTTCTAATGCTTCTTGTACAACGAACTGCTTAGCACCAGTTGCCAAAATATTAAATGACACATTTGGAATTGAAAGCGGATTAATGACAACAGTTCACGCTTATACAAATGACCAAAAGAATTTAGATAATCCACATAAAGATTTACGTCGTGCACGTGGTTGCGCACAATCAATTATTCCAACATCTACAGGTGCTGCAAAAGCATTAAAATTAGTGTTACCAGAGTTAGAAGGCAAAATTCATGGTATGGCACTTCGTGTTCCAACACCAAACGTATCATTAGTTGACCTAGTAGTTGATTTAAATACAGACGTAACAGTAGATTCTATCAATGCTGCATTTGTGAAGGCTGCTACTGAAGGTCCGATGAAAGGTATCTTAAACTTCTCAGTTGAGCCTCTAGTATCTTCTGATTACAATACAACAACTTACTCCTCTACAGTAGATGGACTTTCTACAATGGTAATGGGTAACCGCAAAGTGAAAGTACTGGCTTGGTACGACAATGAGTGGGGTTATTCTGCACGCGTTGTAGATCTTGTGAAAAAAGTGGCAAAAGCTTTAGAAACAGTTAATGCATAAATTTTAGTGGCATCCGCTAAAAGAAGTTAAACTGAGCACATTGAAATCCAAGTGATTTCAATGTGTTTTTTATTTAGACAGTTGGTTTAAATGTGGCATCTATGCTTGTACTTTAGCCTGTCAAGGTTTATCATGAGCACACTAGCGTTAATGCACTTTTCTTACACATAGGAAATTTGTTATAATAGAAATATTAAATTGTTGTGAAATCAGGAGAGTAATTATATGAGATGTCCATCTTGCCAATTTAACGGAACGCGTGTTGTGGATTCGAGGCCAGTTGATGATAATAAAGAAATTCGTAGACGTCGTGAATGTGAGTCATGTGGCTTCCGTTTTACAACGTTTGAAAAAATTGAAGAGACACCTTTAGTCGTCGTGAAAAAAGAAGGTTCGCGAGAAGAATTTAGCCGTGAAAAGGTACTTCGTGGACTTATTCGTGCTTGCGAAAAACGTCCTGTTTCCCTTGAAGTACTTGAGGGACTAGTAATGTCTATTGAAAAAGATCTTCGCCGCATTGGGAATTCCGAAGTCCGATCTGAGGATGTAGGAGAAATGGTAATGGATCGCTTAGCGAAAATCGATGAGGTTGCTTATGTGCGCTTTGCATCGGTTTATCGTCAATTTAAGGATATTAATGTCTTTATTGAAGAAATTAAAGAAATTATCCAACGTCAGACAGAACAGAAATTATAAGGTAAACAGAGAGGGTGAATGACGTTGAACCATTTGTATAAGGAATTGCAGCCTGCTGATTCTTTTGACATTCGTCTACCTCATGCACTTTCTACGCAGGAACGTCAATTAATAACGCTTTTTTATCAGCCTTTAATTGGAGCGGAGCCAATCAGCCTTTATTTAACACTATGGGCAGAAGCTGAACAAATGTCTAAGCAGCAAATGACACATTATTATCTAATGAATGTACTAGGGCTTCCTATTGGTAAAGTATTTGAGGCGCGTATTGCGCTTGAAGCAATTGGTCTGTTACGCACATGGAAAAAAGAAGATGCTGGCCAGCGAAGCTTTTTATATGAGCTAATACGTCCACTTGATGCAGATAGCTTTATGAAAGACCCACTGCTCTCGATGTTTTTATTTAGTAAAATTGGGGAGCAAGCTTATCGGAAGTTACGTCAGCGTTTTATGCCATCTACAAGAGATGAAGAGTATAAAGATGTATCGCGTGCCTTCATAGATGTGTTTAAGCCTGTAAGTACAAAAATTCCAGATGATTTACAAGCTGATACTAGTCATAAGGATAAACAGCAAAAGATATATCCGTTTTATTTTGATCAATTTGATTTTGAACTACTGCAAGGGGGCTTATCGGAGCAACTAGTGCCGGCAAGCCTTCTAACATTTGAGGTACGTGAATCAATAGCAAAATTAGCCTTTTTATATCATTTAACGGCACTTGATATGCAAAAAGTAGTGATTCTTGCACTAGATGATGACTTAGGGATTTCATTGGAACGTTTGCGTAAGGCCGCTGCGGATTTTTATAAGCTAACAGTATCAAAAGAGCCACCAAAGCTTGCTAGAGTGAATATGCAGCCGTCATCCATAGAGGAAACGAGCCAAAAAACAAAGGATCAGGAGCTTCAGCAATATTTAGAAACGACTCCTCCGGTGCAAGTACTGCGAGATATTAATAATGGCAAAGAACCTTTACAGACTTCCGTGCAGCTTGCTGAGAGTTTAATTGTCCAGCATGGAATGCCGGTAGGTGTTGTTAATGCACTTTTGGAATATGTCATGCTAACAACTGATATGAAGCTACCTAAAAAATATGTGGAAACGATTGCGGATCATTGGGTACGTAAAAATATTCAAACTGCAAAAGAAGCAATGGAATTAGCACGCCAAGAGCATGATAAGTACACTACGTGGAAAAATAAACCCCAGTCTTCGGCAAAAAAGAACTCTTACACAAAAAATCGCCGAGAGGAAAAAGTACCAGATTGGTTTTATAAGCGTAATGAAAAATCAGAGAAAGATACAACAAATGCTGGCACTACTGATTTTGAAAAGGAAAGACAAAAGATACTAGAAAAATTAGGTAATATTCAAAATAAGGTAGGTGAATGACAATCGAACCGATTAATGGACCATTAAAAAGAGCAATTAAGGTACCATCATTTCAAGAACGATATGAAGCGATGCGTAAAGAAATATTAGAAAACCCCCGTGTGCAACAGTTTTTAGCTGAGCATAAGGATGAGTTAAGCTATGATGCGGTTGAACGTAATTTACCGAAGCTCCATGAATTTATTAGTCAATCTACAGTTTGCTGTGGCTGTGACAGTACAGAAAATTGTACAAATTACTTAAAAGGTTTTTTACCTACCTTACGTGTAGTAAGGAGTACTGTTGAAATTGATTATGTACGATGCGAGCAAAAGATACGTGAAGATGAGCGTCGAGATGTTGCTAATATGATTGCAAGTATGCATATGCCAAAGGATGTGCTACAAGCTACTATAAGTGATTTATTTATTGATGATCATACACGTGTTGACATTGCAAACCGTGCGACTGATTTTGTTCAAAATGTACTAGATACAGGGAATTTACCTGCTAAAGGCTTTTATTTATACGGTCAATTTGGAGTGGGGAAATCTTTTGTGCTAGGCGCATTAGCTAATGAACTTGCAAAGGCTAAAGTGAAGTCAGTTGTAGTTTTTGTGCCTGAATTTTTACGAGAAATGAAAAATGCAATTGGCGACAACACGTTGAATGAAAAAATAGATTATGTGAAAAAGGCACCCGTGCTAATGCTCGATGATTTAGGAGCCGAAACAATGACTGCTTGGACGCGAGATGAAATTTTGGGGACTATTTTCCATTACCGCATGGCAGAGCAATTGCCAACATTCATTACGTCTAATTTTAATTACGATGAATTGGAGCACCATTTAGCACAGTCACAAAAAGGTGACATAGAAGTTGTGAAGGCTGGACGTGTTATGGAACGTATTAAAGCTTTGACAGAGCCGATAAAAATGGGCGGGCAAAATAGACGTCTGTAAGATTGGCAGTTGCATTTTATAACAATCGAGCGTATACTGTCACATATAATAATTAACTTCTTTCAACAGGTGTCCTACCTACTGAAAAAGTTAAAGCCTCCGGATTATGCCGAGGCATAATGGATTAAATGCATTGATGAGGACATGAATTTTGTGTAAGGCTTTTAGAGAGGGAAGTCATTGGCTGTAAGCTTCCTAGTTCGAGCACACTATTTACTACCTGCTGAGCAGCGAAAGGGATAATCTTTCGCCGGTCCCTAGCCCGTTAGCTAGCCTTGAGCTTCGTCTGACTATAAAAAGTCGGAAGGAAGAAGGGTGGAACCACGAGCATACGCTTCGTCCCTTTCGTAGGGACGGAGCTTTTTTATTTTCGTTCAATGGAAAATAGTGGTGAACGAATGCCGCAACTATTGAATGAGGATCAAATCCGGGGATTCTTTGACTTCAATCATGCATCACAACAAAACTATAAGGAGTGCAAACAAAATGTCAGATATGATTAAATTAACTTTCCCAGATGGCGCTGTAAAGGAATTTGCAAAAGGTACATCTACTGATGACGTAGCATTATCAATTAGCCCAGGACTTCGTAAAAAAGCCTATGCGGGTAAAGTAAATGGTGCCTTAGTCGATTTAAAAACACCGATTGAAGAGGATGCTACAATCTCGATTATTACACAGGATGATGAGGAAGCACTAGAAATCTTACGTCATTCTACTGCACACTTAACTGCACAAGCGATTAAACGTTTATTCCCTGATGTTAAACTTGGTATTGGTCCAGTTATTGAAGGTGGCTTCTACTACGATGTTGATGCACCAACTCCAATCACTGCTGAAGACCTACCTGCAATCGAAAAAGAAATGAAAAAAATTATCGCTGAAAACTTAGAAATCGAGCGCAAAAATGTTAGTCGTGCAGAAGCGCAAGCAATCTATGAAAAAATTGGCGATGAATACAAATTAGAATTACTTGAAGCGATTCCAGCAGATGAGCAAGTTTCTATTTACCATCAAGGTGAATTCTTCGACCTTTGCCGAGGTATCCACGCACCATCAACTGGTAAGCTTCGTGAGTTCAAACTTCTTTCATTAGCAGGTGCTTACTGGAGAGGTAACTCAGATAACAAAATGCTACAACGTGTTTATGGAACAGCTTTCTTTAAAAAAGAGGATTTAAAACATCATCTTCAAATGCTTGAAGAAGCAAAAGAACGTGATCATCGTAAAATTGGTAAGGAATTAGAATTATTCACTTTATCTCAAACAGTTGGTCAAGGTTTACCACTATGGTTACCAAATGGTGCAACAATCCGTCGCATTATTGAGCGTTATATTGTAGATAAAGAAGTTCGTCTTGGCTACAAACATGTTTATACACCAGTTTTAGGTTCGAAAAAATTATATGAAACATCAGGCCACTGGGGACATTACCAAGATGACATGTTCCCACCAATGGAAATGGACAACGAAACATTAGTATTGCGACCAATGAACTGTCCACATCATATGATGGTTTATAAATCATCAATGCATTCTTATCGTCAGCTTCCTATTCGTATTGCTGAGTTAGGAACACAACATCGATATGAAAGTTCAGGTGGATTATCTGGTTTACAACGCGTACGCGGTATGACTTTAAATGATGCTCATATTTTTGTACGTCCTGACCAAATTAAAGATGAATTTAAGCGTGTTGTGAATTTGATTCTTGATGTGTATAAAGATTTTAATTTAAATGATTACAAATTCCGTTTATCTTATCGTGACCCTGCAGACACTGAAAAATATTACGATGATGATCAAATGTGGGAAAAAGCACAAGGTATGTTAAAAGAAGCAATGGATGATCTTGGCTTAGATTATTACGAAGCTGAAGGCGAAGCAGCGTTCTATGGTCCAAAATTAGACGTACAAGTAAAAACAGCTATTGGTAAAGATGAAACATTATCGACTGTTCAGCTTGACTTTTTACAACCAGAGCGCTTTGACCTAACATACGTTGGAGAAGATGGTAAACCACATCGCCCAGTTGTTATTCACCGTGGTGTCGTATCAACAATGGAACGTTTCGTTGCCTTCTTAATCGAAGAGTATAAAGGGGCATTCCCAACATGGTTAGCACCAGTACAAGTTGAAGTCATTCCAGTTTCAAACGAAGCACACTTTGATTATGCAAAACAAATTGAAGAGCAATTAATTGCAGCGGGATTACGTGTTGAAATGGATGACCGTGAAGAAAAACTAGGCTACAAAATCCGTGAAGCACAAATGAAAAAAATCCCGTATATGCTTGTTATCGGAGACAAAGAAGTAGAGGCTGGTGGCGTAAATGTACGTCGTTACGGCTCAAAAGACTCAGAAACAATTAGCTTCCAAGACTTCTTAGCCAACATTAAAGCAGAAATTACAAAATAATTTTCATAATTTCACCGAGCAAGATCACCAAAAGTTTGGGATGACATTTATTAAAACGTATACTACTATTAATATAAGTTGATTGGAGTGGAGGCTGGGCGACTCCTTAGGGATCAGCGTCACAGATGAGACCCTGGAGCGAGCAAAGCGAGTGAAGCGGCTCATCGGACGCCCCTAGGAAAGCGCCCAGCCGGAACGGAAATCAACCATACGTTATGATGAAAGCCATTATAATAGGTTTATTAATAATAAGTTAAAAAACATTTGACAGCTTATAAAGTACATGCTATTATAGTTAAGGTTAATGAATACAAAGTTTGTGGTTGAAGTAGAGGCTGCCCGCTTCTCACCTGATACAACGCTCTTAAGCTGTGAACAGGTATGACACGTTGAATTGTTTTGCGCAGACTTGCGCATGCACATATAGCGGGCGGACATCTTCAAAGTGTCCGTCCTTTTTTTATGGACATGACAAGAGGATGTACCGTTCAACCGGGCAAGGCTTTGCCCAAACCATGTATTCGCGACAACTACTTGGAGGTGGATTACTATTAGCAAAGACATGTATGTAAACGAAGGCATTCGCGCACGTGAACTTCGATTAATCGATCACAATGGTGACCAGCTTGGTGTAAAGACACGTAATGAAGCGCTAGAAATCGCCACTCGTGTAAACTTGGATCTTGTCCTTGTGGCCCCTCAAGCCAAGCCGCCAGTCGCTCGTATCATGGACTATGGTAAATTTAAGTTTGAACAGCAAAAGAAAGACCGTGAAATTCGTAAAAATCAAAAGGTCATCGTAATGAAAGAGGTTCGTCTGAGCCCAACAATCGATGAGCATGATTTCCAAACGAAGCTACGTAATGCGATTAAATTCCTTGAAAAGGGCGATAAAGTAAAATGTAGCCTACGTTTCAAAGGTCGTGCGATTACACACAAAGACATTGGTCAACGTGTGTTAGATCGTTTTGCTGAAGCTTGTGCTGAAGTATCGACGGTTGAACAAAAACCGAAGATGGAAGGCCGAAGCATGTTCTTAGTTCTTCAACCAAAGAACGAGAAATAATATTAGACGAACAGTTTAGGAGGAATTCGACATGCCAAAAATGAAAACTCACCGTGGAGCTGCGAAACGTTTCAAAAAAACGGGTTCAGGTAAATTAAAATATGACCGTGCTTATGGAAGCCACTTATTCGCAAACAAATCTACAAAACAAAAACGTCACCTACGTAAAGCAAACATCGTTTCATCTGGTGACTTCAAACGCATCAAATCATTACTTGTTTACATGAAATAATTTGACTACACAAACAAAATACTAACATTCATTTTTAAATGAAAAGCAGGAGGTAATTCATATGCCACGCGTAAAAGGCGGAACAGTGACGCGCAAACGTCGTAAAAAGGTTTTAAAATTAGCTAAAGGTTACTATGGTTCAAAACATACATTATACAAAGTTGCAAACCAAGCAGTAATGAAGTCAGGTCAATATGCATACCGTGACCGTCGTCAGAAAAAACGTGATTTCCGTAAATTATGGATCACTCGTATCAACGCAGCTGCTCGCATGAACGGTCTTTCATACAGCCGTTTAATGCACGGTTTAAAAGTTGCTGGTATCGAAGTTAACCGTAAAATGTTAGCTGACCTAGCTGTAACTGATGCTGCTGCATTCACTCAATTAGCAGACGCTGCTAAAAAAGCTGTAGCTAAATAATTTTTGACGAAGTTAAAAAATTATTTCTGCACCGAAAGCGAAGCGATAGGTGCAAAATTTTTCAAAAGGCTGATGGATTTATCCGTCAGTCTTTTTTGTGTTAGAGTAGTAGAAAATAGAAAATAAAAAGGAGTATTCAATGGGGCAAGCATTATTAGCGTATATGGCAATTGTTTCTATAGTCCTGCTCGTGATGATGGGCATGGATAAATCAAAAGCAAAAAAACATGAATGGCGTATTGCAGAACGCACATTATTTACATTAGCAATTGGTGGAGGCGCAATAGGGGGCGTGTTGGGAATGTATTTATTCCGCCATAAAACACGCCATAACAGCTTTGCATTTGGCTTCCCGCTGCTAGCAGCTATTCAAATTTTTATCCTAGTACAATTATGGGGATAAATCTCGAAGATAAAACACGGGAATGTTTCGATAAGACGATTTGTCAAATTAAGTGCAACAATTGCTCATTAAAAGCCTCGTTTGCAGTTTTCCAACCAAGACATTTTCTTGGTCGGCTGTTGATATAGT
>NZ_JBIWGL010000014.1:93322-124030 GCF_044763535.1 Lysinibacillus sp. NPDC095746 | reverse complement strand
CTTATACAAAATAGATGATGCTGATTGGTCAATTTCCTTCGCAAAAATTGTCCCTGTGATTTTCCAATTTGTCAGTTCATTCGTTGTAAAGAACAGAATTCGGTCATCACCGTCAAAGACATAATCATACGTGCCCGATTTGCTGTCGTACATTTTGTCCACGAAGCTTTCTTTTATTTCGCTACCCGGTTCAATCGTCGGGTGTGCAATGACCATTTTATTTTCATCAAGAATAGAAGGATATCCATTTTTTCCGATACTGATAGAACTAGCGATTTTTTGGAGATTTGTCAATTTTATATCAATTGCTATTACCCCAGATTGATCTTTTATTTGACGAGCAATGGTTACGATCAAATCTCCAGTTCCTGCACCTATATAAGGCTCCGTAATTAGGACTTCTCCCTTTAATGCTGTAGCCTCTTTATACCAGTCTCGTTCTAAAGGATTGTAATCGGCGCTATTCGTTTTTGGTTCTAGAAAAAATGCTCCCTCATTTGTTCCAATATAAATGCTCTGAACATCTGGATGCAGCTTTATATATTGTTGAAATTTTGTTTTAACTGCAGACCCCTGCTGTTCATACTTTGAAGAATTGATATCCTCGCTAAAAAAAGTGATATCATTTATTTTTTCACTAATGGTCTTATCGATTAGTGTATTTAAAATTTCTACGCTTTCATTGGCACTAAAAAGTATTTCGTTTTTTATTGAATCTTTTGCTGATAAATACGATAGACTTCCTACAGAAATAACTGGAATTAGTAAGATAAGAGCAAATAATGTGTAAAGCTTGCCCTTAAAGCTTACAAATAACTTTTTCATAAACCGTTCTCCTTTTGTGCATTAGTTTTTAAGATGTGTATTTTGTACAATTTTGTGGTTTAGACTGAAAGAATACTGTTCACAACCTTCCCAAATTTTTCGTTTAAATATCCACCCTAAGCTTTTATCGGACGAAATACTCAAATCCAAAATCCCTTTTTCATTTTTTTGATTTTTCTAATATAAAACCTTCTATTTTTTCACTTCTTCATCATTCAAGTAAAAATAGAGCCCCTACCTACCATCCTGAATACAATCTAACGAAAAATGCATTTATCCACTTTCCTGTAATAAAAAAGATTCTTTTGATACACATTTTTGGATACTGAACGCCCAAAGGAACCTTTTAAATACATAAATATCCACGCTATTTTCTTCTAAAAAGACTTCAAAAATGCTTAGGAATAAATCCTAAGCCCTTCAATATTTCTATTATTAAAGTTATTTTTGATCAATAAGATATATTTCTTTTCAACAAACGCACCCCTATAGTTAAAGTACAACTCTTCACAATATCGTTATAAGAAGAAAGAAATGATAATTGACAATAATTAAAAATTCACAATGGCAAAAAACAATAATGCTTTTTGCCTTTATTTTTTTTGAATGTGCTAAAAGAGGTATATATGGGTCCATGGAAACAAAAGGAATAGAGAATTTTTTATAATGGTGTGACAAATGTCCTTTTGCCTAGGGGCGTTTTAGTTTTTAATTACGTTATGGATAAATGAAATGAAGGTGATTTTTTGAAGGGAATACTATTTGCAGTTATTGGAGGAGCATTCATTATACTTCAAGGTACTTTTAATGCAAAACTTAGCTCGGATATCGGTATATGGTCGACAAGTATTATTACACATTTAATCGGTTTTCTTGTTGCAACTTCTGTATTTTTTATCAAGAAAGCAGGAACTGTGAAAGGACTTTTGCATTTTTCACACGCTCTTCTTTTGTTTCGGAATACAGTTTAGGTAAATTTTTTAAGTCGAATTGCAATGCTTTTACAGGATCGACAAGCCCATGTCCAAATGTAAGATCATAGCCCTTCTCCCCTAAATCCTTTGCGGTCATTTCAAGAATTGCTTCTATTTCATGAGGCTTTAAATTTGGATATTTTGATTTTAGTAGAGACGCTATACCTGCAACTACAGGAGATGCCATAGATGTTCCACTATCTACTTTAAAGGACGATCCTTTTTTCTTACTATAAAATGTACTGTATATATCTTCCCCTGGAGCTACTACGTCAACTGACGGGCCATAATTTGAATAGTAGGACAGTTCATTTCTGTCATTCGTAGAACCTACGCCAATAACGCCTTCGTAAGAAGCATGGAAGGAGTAATCATCTGTCGATTCATTTCCAGCAGCTGCAACAATAGTAATTCCTTTATCAATGGCTTTCTGAACGGCATCCTTCAGTAGTGAATTTTCTCCATAGCCGCCAACGCTCATGTTAATAACATCAGCACCTTGCTCAATAGCGTAAAGTATTCCTTGTGCAATGACGAAATCATTGGCCCCTTCTCCCCCATTGAATACATCAAGTGGAAGGATTTTAGCATTTGGATTAATCCCATGTCCTCCAATACCATTATTTTTTGCCGCGCCAATAATTCCTGCTACGTGTGTTCCATGGCCATCAGGATAAGATGTATTGGCAGGTGCTGCAGCATTATATGGTGGAAGCACTTGAGATTTTAGATCCGGATGTTTAAAATCCACACCACCATCGATAACGGCTACTTTTACTTTATTGTTGCCTGCTAATTCTAGAGCCTTATCAATTTGAAGTAGGTTTAAATGATACATATCCTTTTTCTTTGGATCTTCTCCTGTGCTAAAGGAATGATACACGTAGCTTGGGGATACACTTTTAACTCCTTTTTGCTTGGCATAATATGAAACCGCTTTTTCTAAAGCTGTTCCTTTGTTTAGTTTGATAACATCGTATCCTAATGAAGGAATCGATCGGATCACTTTTGAGCCAATCTGTTTATGTACATTCTTATCAAGACCTGAATGTTTGACGATAATGGTATCCTTACTAATCCAATCCTTTTGATTTTTCAATGTTCGTTCCTTATTGCTAGCCAGTTTCACTAATTCTTGGTTTTTCGCTGTTTTTTGTGGTGCTTCAGCAAAGGCAGAAGTAGTAGGAACCATTAGTGCAGCAGTTGCTACTATAGCAATTGATTTTTTAACCCAGTTCTTCAACTGTTTTACCTCCTTGAGTGTTTTAATGTGAGTCACATCTGTACTACATTGAATGATAGATTTCATTAATGTAGTGTAAGTATATTGGCATATCCTTATAGTAAAATAATGGACTCCTTAACAAAATCTTAAAAACTAAATAAGAGATTTATAGTAGATTAATGGGAATAAATCGAGTTTCTTTGTTTGATTGTATACGAGGATTTAATTTCTGGGGAGATTACTCGTGAAGTAATAATAGTAGATATACCTAGTTATTACACTAGGATCCATTGGGTGATGGGATTGAGAAATAAATTTATTTTTGCTATTAAGCATTTTTTGTTAGTTTATCTTCTTGTAAAGGAAAAAAAAGATCTTGTTATTGTAAGTTCTTCTGTTGAACTAGGTTCACTACAAGACCTTCATAATAAGGAATTGCATTTTCGTATTAAAAATGAACGATTATGGAATGGAACCAGAGTTAGTATAGAAAATTTGATTTATTATCCAAGATACTTATATTCGTGACTTAATCAATACAAAAAAAATCTAAGTTTCTCACACATATAAAACACAGCCTTTACCGAATAATGCAGCAATGGGTATTATTACTGGAAAGTTCAAACGAAATAAGAAAAGAATTTACTATAGATGCAATAAGAAAAAAATAGAAAAAGACGAAGCAGTCATTGTGGAAATTTACGATGATTCTAGAACGTGTGGAAACATATGTCGTTGTAATTGTTATAGCGTCAGGAAAATAAGGTTATCCTGACGCTACCCAAGTAAAGTTACAAACAACTAATTTGAAATTATTGCATTATTGACAGTTGCGCTGTCCACGATTTGAATAAATTTTTTAACCTTATCATTCTCATCAAATTCATATAGATGGCAAAAGTCTGCTACAAATGACTTTCCTGTTGCTTTATACGTCCCACTATATTTTCCGTAGACGATAACAGTGTGATTATTAAACGCATAGATTTCATCTTTTGCAGAATAGCCATCCCATTCGGTTCCAAGGCGTTCATGTACGTTTTTCACTACTTCATTTGGACCTACATAAGTACCCGCATAAGGAAATCCAGCAGCTTCTGTCCAAGATACATTATCACTTAAATACGTTTTGAAGGCATCCAATTTACCTTCACCAGTTAATACATATGTTTCATGTAATAATTTTTGATATTTATTCATAATATTAACCCCAAGGAATTTCTTTCATTACAACTTTAGCACTTAATTCTAATACGCCTTTATTTGCATAGTCTGGATATGCTGCTTCAAGTTTTGCAACAAAATCCGTAGAAGTTTTACTTACTTCAGAAGAGTTAATTGCCGTTTTTAGATAATTGATAGTGGCGATAAGCGCTTGATTATCTAAAGATTTTTCAATAGAACCATGGCTTGGTACGATTATGTTAGCATTTAACCCTTGTAACGCTTTCAAGTTCTCAATCCAAGATTCCATCGCTTCTTTTTCGCTAGTATCTGCTAAGAAAACATGAATTTCATTGAATATATCAATGCCACCAATCAATAATTTTAATTCCTTGTTAAATAAGCTCGTTCGGTAATTATCTAAGCCTACAAGTTCAAATGTTAAATCTTGAAAGTCAATTGTTTTTTCTGCTAACACTTGAGGCAATACAACATTACTTGGTGCGTTTTCTCCAAGTGCATCTTTCCAAACTTTTAACTTCCCTAAGACAGAATGAATGATATGTTCAACAGTAGATTCTGTAGCATACGCAATGGCTTCTGGATACGCTGCTTTAATACTTTCTAATCCAAAGTAGTAGTCAGGATCTCCATGAATAATGAAAATTTTATCTAATGATAAGTTATTTTTTTTCAAATAATCAACAATTTCTTTCGAATCGGATTGCGTAAATTTCGTATTTATTAGGAATGCATGTCCTGCTTTTTCAACTAAGGTTGCAGTCACCATAAAACTTTTTTCTTCAGAACTAAATATCGTCAATTTCACATCATTTTGATTTATTTCGATTGTTTTAAACATACAATTTTATCTCCTTTTTGGTGAGGTTATTTAATAAGTAATGTAGTTTTATTAGTTGCACATGAGTTATAAATACCCAAACTTTCATAAAATCATTTCATTTTTGCCTCCCTTTGTTTAATACAAATCTTTAAAACGCTCTTCAATTTTATCCGGCGTCATTACTCCGCCACCAATAGGAATTAATTGATTATCCTTGTGTAGAAGTAAAGAAGGATAACTATTTATACCAAGTTGTTGAACCATATTGAAATCATTTTGAACTTCTAGTATAGTTTCTTGAGATTTTAGCCGCTCTAGAACTTGTTCAGGATCCAAATGATGGTCAATAGCTATCTTACGATATGTTTCAGGATCGCTCAGACTTTTCCCATCATAATAAAACGCTCTTTGCATAGATGAAGTAAATTCTAACAAACGGTTCGGTGCTAGTGAACGTAAAGCTGAAAAGCCAATTGCAGCATCTTTGGAATTCATAGTAAAATTACCTTCTGACACCAAAGCCTGATATGAAGGACCAAATTCTGCACCAGTAAGTTGATTAATTCTTTTATTACCTTCTGATATATATGAGAATTTTTTTATTGGTAGATTATCTAAAAATAATCCTCCAGATAAAACAATTAACGGCACTTCAGGGTGATTTTTGTAAAAACCTCTAATACTTTCTGAAAATCCATAGCACCATCCACAATATGCATCCCATACATATATAAGTGTGTCTTGTTTTGTCTCCATTAAAAACGCCTACCTTTTTTTTATTATGAACCAATCTCGCTGTTACTTATAAATTCTCAGCTAATTTTTTAATCGTAGAATTGCATCTTTTGTAATCTATTGTGCTTTTCCAGGCGAATTAGCCTTCAAATAGAAAAATTACATCATTAAAAAATTTCGAGCCCCATTTCTAGTTCTGCAGCTTGACTTCAGAGTAGAAAGCATCACGTGCTTGAATTTGACACTGCTTTTTACCTGTAACAGTTGTTGTTACAACCTGTTGTAACCATTATAGTTACAACAGGGATAAAAGTCAATTCTTATAAGCCCAAAAATCAAAATCTCTCTATAAACGTTGATATATCAACGGTTTAAGCGTTATCAAATTGGTGAAAAAATAAAAGAAATGTAAGAACTATTTGAATTAATTAAACAGACTAAAATCGTTTCCACGGTAAAACACTGGATATTTTTTTATCAAACTGTTCCATTAATAAAATAACGATGTAATGACATAGATATAATCTCATGGTTATCAAAAGGAACAAGTTCTTTTTATGAGAGTTTCGTTGGATAATTTGATGTTTTTTGTTAAAACAACTTTTCCTAATCTCACCAAAAATTACATTTAGACTTTAACACTGTTCAATTTCACAAAAAAAGCAATACAGAGTGAATGATTCTCCACTTGTACTGCCAAATATTTTAATGTTTAAATTTCAACACAAAAACTGTACCTCCTGCTCCCGATTGGACACTAATGGCTCCATCATGCAAATCAATTAACTGTTTAGTAATAGCCAACCCTAGTCCTGTACCCGTTGTATCGTCTGTAGTATTTGTCCCTCGATAATATCGCTCAAAGAGGTTATCGAGCTCCTCTTGAGGAATTCCTGGACCTTGGTCGGCGATTGTTAGCATAATCTCCTGTCCTATATTTTGCGCTTCTACGTTTACCTTTGTACCGTCAGGCGTATATTTTTTAGCATTCGTTATGAGATTATCTAAAATGCGCTTTAATAAAAGCTCGTCCGCTTCCAACATCACATCCCCATAAACGTTTACAGACACTTGCTCATCTGCAAATTGAGGTAACCACACATTAAGTGGTATTAATACTTTTTCAAGCTTGATCGCTCTATTTTTTAATTGGTACGTATAGGTTAAGTCTTTTATAAGGGCATCCATGTACGTTGCCTTCTCCTGCATCGTAGTTGCAAAGACACGCATTTCTTCCTTCGACCACTCATAATCCTCAGAAGCTAGCATTGTTGAATAACCATAAATAGAGCTTAACGGTGTCTTTAAATCATGGGATAGGCCTGTTATCCATTCCTCACGTAATTGCTCTGCATGCTTAATTTGCCGTTCATTAGAGTCAAGACGTTCCGATAAGTGATTGAGAGATTCATCAACTGGCTGGAATAATTTAAATTTCCTTTTTAATTTTCCTGTCTTTCGATGATGTACCTTCTTATCTCTTACCTCACTGTAATCAAACTGTGCAAGTCGCTCAATACGAAATAGTACATAAACAAGGGGACGAACAAACTGACCCGAAATGCTAATTGATAAAAAGATGACCCCAATTAGCAATATTAAATGAAGACCAAAGAAGGAAGAAACAAATACTATTAATGCTTTATTTAAAGGTTCTTCAAATGGCTTGTATGATGGATTCGGCATCCGAACAACTAGGGTCGAGCCATCCTCCAATGCAGCATTTTTTGTAAACTCTTTATGCTCAAAAATATCGTATTTCTCTTCTAGCAATTGAGGCTTATGCAGCTTTTTATAACGCTCTCCAATGATATCTATCCTATCCCATTGCTCATTATAGACTTCAACAGATGCCTTATTGTCTTGTAAATGCTGGAGTACATCGTTTGAAATTTCCCCTGTAGTCCTCCAATTTTGTAGTGCCTCCTCAAAAAGTGGTTGAACAGGTGATATAGGGAGAAATAACAAATAATATTTAGGAATCTCCCACGTATGCATTCCCGGTCGTTGAAGAGCCATTATTTCGGTATCTGACATTCCACATAGTTCACATGTATCTCCTGTGTAATCAATAATGTCCATCGATTGATTGAACAAATAAAGTTCCCCTAAATTCTCCTCCGCCCGCTTCACTAAATCGTCGCTAATTTCAACGGATTCTCCTTTTTTTACAATGATTTCATCTTTTATTTCATCGTAAGTCATTGTATGAATATTTTCACCGGAGTTCATATAGATAAAAAATGAAAAAAGCAAAAAACTAATAATAAAACCTACAATGATTAGTAAATAAAAAATGCTGAAATAAGACACAAAACGAAGTGTTAATCTTCTAACTGGCTTCATGAAAGAGCATCTCCAACAAGTTTATAACCAATACCCCTCACAGTTATAATGTAAGTTGGTTTACCTGGATTCTTTTCAATTTTTTCGCGAAGTTTTCGAATATGTACCATCACTGTATTATCATCGAACAAATAACCACCCCATATACGCTCATAAATTTGCTCTTTTGATAATACTTGCCCTACGTTTTCACATAAATACTTCAGTAAGTGAAATAATCGCCCACTAATAATTTCCTTTGTACCATCTACCATTATCTCCGCGGCATCCATATCAAATGTAAACCCATTACATGTGAATACATGGCTTTTTGACACAATCTTTTTCTTCATATATCTTGTAAGCTGTACCTTCACCCTCGCAACGAGCTCAAGTGGATTAAATGGCTTCGTAATATAATCGTCTGCACCGTTCATAAAACCGCGAAGCTTATCCGCATCACTACCTTTTGCCGTTAAAAAGAAAATTGGCGCTTCACTATACTCACGAATTATATTCGCTATATCCAGCCCACTTCCATCAGGAAGCATAATATCTAATAGATAAAAATCAAAAACCTTCGTTTTAAACTTATTTTTTGCTTCTTGAACAGTACAGCAAAGTGTAATGTCTAAAAATCCTTCTTTTCTTAAAATAATTTCAATCATATCCGCAATTGCACGTTCATCCTCTAACACTAAAATTGATACATCTTGCATACTATCACCTCTTTTAACATTAATTTGAAATAGTCATTATTTCACAATAAGCCTTACGATAATCAATTAAGGAGCTAACGCAATGAAAACAAAACGTGTACCTACATTGTTAATATTAGTGGGATTAGTTTATTTGGCATCTTATGCTAGTGTTTGTCCTCTATGTTACATGAATAAACAGCAAAAGCCCCATCAAAGCGATTTTTCATCAAGCTTCTATTTTAACAGCAAAACTTTTCAGATGGAAAATCGTACATACAGTAAACGAAGAAATGCTTATCACAACTTCTAATAAGCTTACTTTTGAGAGGTCCCCTGTATGGCTACCCTTTAAGCTTCTAATATTGGACTACCTCTATTAATAAAATAAGAAAGAGATGAAAAGGGACAAAAAAAGCATACGATTTCTTACAAAAATAGTCGATTTCATTGTCTTATAAAAACCCCTATCAATTTAGAAATCATATACCTTCTTTCTAAAACTTTAAACCCCTTATTCAATTTTTAAGATTTTATTAAGGAGTCTATTATTTTACGATAAGGTAATTCCAATATACTTACATTTTATTGAATGAAATAGTGAGGTTACATAGAAATAAAGCAAGTCTCTTTTATTAATTGTATGCAAAGATTTGTTTTACTTGGGATATACTTACGAATTCATCAATTTTTCGGAAGCATAGGAAAGTAATATAGTTGCAATACGAAGCAAGCTTTATAAAATAAGCGAGGATTCACGGAGTAGGTTTTATGTGGACACACAGAAGGAGGATAATAAAATAATGACGTTTATATATGAAACTTTATCCACAAAGTGAACAACCTGATTATAAAATTATTTATGATACTTTGATTACAACTCTATTCCCCTCCATAGATAAAGAAATTATTAATTATTATGGCTATCCCAAACAATTTGAGAGTGCTAAAATTCTGGGTATTACAAGAGAGCATGAGGGCAGTTTTGATTTTAATGCAGAAGTCCAAGTAACAACATTTGAACATGCACATGACCCTCCTTATGGTAAGGAAACAATGAATTTTAATATAAGTCCATTTGGGATTAAAACCACTAGCTTTCAACATGAGGGCGATAAATTAGAACAGGATATAAATGAATTTTATAAAGCAACACTTTCAGATATAAAACAGTCTTTTAATCTGAATTTAGAGTCTTACCCTTCTTACACATACAATCAATTGCAACACCAAGCTGAAATAAATAATGAATTTAAATCTCTGTTTAATATTGCAGAAGAAATAGTAAGCAGCATATTGCTTCCTGAGAGAAAGATACCCAATAAAAATGTTATTGATCCTGTAACCTTTATAAAAGACAACACAGGTTATATACTCTTTAAAAAGTCCGATGGGACAAATGTAAATTATAAAGTACAAAAGAAAGATGGTAATTGGATAGTAACAGAAAAAAATAGTAAACAAGGTAAGAAAATGGATTATAAAATACCGTGGTATGTATGGAAAAAAATTAAGCCAACTGATTAATTCAGTTAGGCCGTAGATGATAAAATGAATAGCTAATGACATAGCTATTTTTTTATTAAGAGAAAAAGGCTCTTTTGATTTACATTTCGGTGTACCGAATGGCAACAAAGGAACCTTAAATTAAGTTGTTTTTTAATAAAGTTTTATTTAAATTCACTTTATATCTTGATTTTTCTCTACATGATTTTAAAAAATTACATTGGTAACTTTGAAACTATTTAAGTAACCATAAAAAATTTTAGTATCAATCATTTATCTCAAGCTTTTCTTGACTAAAATGACAACTGGAATAAGGTTTAAAGATAATGTTGCATAGCTTGTATTAGCTACTACCATGCCTGAGAGAGCATCATCAGAAGCCCCTGCTAGTGCAACTAAAACATCCATTTTCCCTTGTGTTTTTGCTCGAGTGGACGGCTCAATCGAATCGACTATTTGAGCAGTACCACAAATTAAGCCAAAGTTCCAGCCTATTCCAAGTAAAGAACGAGCTACGGTTTTGGTTTTAGTGGCATTCCCTATTAGACCCCACACTCCCCTCTCCCTTAAAAGATTGGGCTTTCCCGTTCGGAATATCTATAAAAAGCAATAAGAACTACCAAAGCATTTTACAGATTTGACAGTTCTTTTTTTATTTTAATTAATGAGCATGCATAACAACACTCTTTTTCTTTGAATAGAGTAAAAAAGTGATAGTTAAACTTAGACTAATAATACCAAAAACAAGTCCCAATCCTCTTAAACCAACTAAATCTAACATCATGCCTGTTGACAATAAGACGACCTGAAAGATGACAGAATCAATCATATTACGGAATGAGAAAAATCGCCCATGAAAATCTTTTGGCACTTGCTTTTGAAAAATGACCATTGTCGTCGGGAAAAAGCAGCCTACAGAAAAACCAAAAATTCCAAAAGTTGCTAACGCGAAAAATTTAATATCCGATAATAGTAGCATTAGCTCCATCGAACCGATAATCAATGCTAATGTAAAGAGTAGCGTTCCAATGTTCACCCGTTCCGTAATTAATTTCAAAGCTGCTGCTCCTAGCATGAAGCCTATGCCCTCCACTGTATATAATAATCCTGATATTGTCGTTGAATGATGAATCTCAGAAATTTTCATAATAACTAAATTAAAGGAGCCTAAAAATAATGTAGGAATTAACATTAAGACAAGTGTCATTAAAACAACCGGGTGCTCCTTCACCATCGGTAACACATCTTTAAAGTCTCCCTTGTCCTTAGATGTTAACGATTGATTTGCCGTTTCATCTAATTGTAGGAAGTTCGTAATAACAAACATCAATATATAGACAATAAATGAAATGATGTACAACCATTTCAGCTCAAAGAAACTTAACATGAATCCCGCTGCAGCAGTACCAATAATCCTTGAAATCGTTCGTGCATTCATTTGCCAAGCATTTAATGTAATTAAATCCTTATCCTTTACAATCATTGGAATAATAGATTGTAAAGCAGGCATATAAAAGGCGGCTGCTATTTGCAATGTAATTAAAAAAAGAATCATCCAAATAACCGAATTTGTATAAAGTGCCATAAACATAAACAAAACACTTATAATTCGTCCTACACTAGCCCACTGTACAACTGTTTTTTTCATTGACCTGTCAATAATACGCCCTGCCAACGGACCTGCTACTAAACCCGCCAATATACCGCTAGAAATAATTAATGATTTGTGAAAGTCAGAGGGTACGACCTCTTGCATAAAAGCAAGATTCCCTATAATCCCAGCCCACAAGCCAAGACCTACAACAAATTCACCTAATAAAATTATCCATACATTCCGAATACGCCACATGCTATATCTCCTTGTTGTATCATTAATTAATAAATCGTAACAAAATTACAAATATTAGTACATAGTCATTTTACAATAATTTTATTATATGAATGTCTTTAGGGGCATCACCAAAACGTGTGGTTGATATCCGTTCCGGCTGGGCGCTTTGTTGCTGCCGCTTCGCTTTCGCACAGAAAAAACATTGTAGCTGACGCTTTGCTTTCGCTACAGAAAAAAAACATTTGTAGCTGACGCTTTGCTTTCGCTACGGAAAAAAACATTTGTAGCTGACGCTTTGCTTTCGCTACAGAAAAAAACATTTGTAGCTGACGCTTTGCTTTCGCTACAGAAAAAAACATTTGTTGCTGCCGCTACGATAGCACCGCTTCGCTTCGCTGCAGGAGGAAAGCGATAAAGAACATCATTTGATTCCATTATCAAACCGATGTCCGTGTAGCTTAAAAATTTGCAAAAAATTTAGATAAAAATCACCTCTTTAATTTTTCAAAGAGGTGATTTAATATTGAATATTAAAATAAACTTGAAGATTGTAAAGAAATGACTTAAACATACAGGTTAGATTAGTTGAAGAAGAAACTTTAATAACAATAGAAAAGCCTCTTTCCCTTTTCTAGGATTGTAGACTTCCAATAAACACTAATTCTGATGCATCTCTAGAATCTAAAGCACCGTTCATAATTTCTTGTACATCATTCAAAGTATCTTTAAGGCTGACAGATTGGCCCGGTTTATTTGTAAAGGGCTCAGCAGTATAAAAAGGCTGAGTTAGATATGCTTCAAGTTTCTCTCCTCTTTGGTATGTTTGTAACTCTGAAGTCGGAATCCGTTCAGTCCCACTAACATTTACTAATGAACGAAGCTCCCGATAACGGCGAAGAAGTTTTAAGGCTTTTTGTTGAATTGTGAAATGTTCCTGATCTAAATGTGCTCCTTCGAGAACAGTTGATGTTGAACTAAGAGGATTAACGGCTGGATAGCAGTGTCTTACAGCAAGATCAGCATCAAATTGCCAAAAAGTTTCAAGTGGTCCATAAGGTAAATCTTCATCAACAACTTCGCCTGTCAAATCAACGAGGAAAGTTGTAACAGAATGAATTCCAATCCCTTGAAGTTTCTCCTGCAGTTGTTGGATACCTCCTGTTATAACATGGGTTCTGTCTGCAACGAACATAATATCTTTGTCTCCACCAATATTCGCAATACACTCATACGTGTCTTCAATGGTGTTTGTAATGATTTCTACATTTTCAACAAGATCATTTAACCCTTGGTGTTCACCTTTAGGCATTAAAAGGATTGTTTTATATGCTTCATTTTTAAGACGATAGAGTAATTCTGCTAAAACCACAAGCTGCCCCATTCCAGGGCGTGCAACCAAACCGACAGTACCTCCTTTTGCTAAAGGAGCAAATAAATCTAACGTTTTTATTTTGGTTTCTATCATTTCAATTTTCTCCCCTCTGAGAATCAGATTATCCAAACTGCAATCGGCTAATGATGCAAGTGCAACTAAAGTCCGAACCTCGGCTCTACCAACAGGTATTTTTCCCGTGCATAAGTTAGAAACGGTTGCCGATCGCAAGCCAACTTGTCGGGCTGCACTTGTTAGGTTCGGTACTTTCCTGCGTAATAAGCTTACATTTAATCTTAAGTCATCCATTTTCCCATAATCCCCCTCCTTTACTCTATATAGTAAATTAAACAGCGTTATATTGCAACAAAAATTACTCTCTAAAATAATATTAATTACTTTTCTGAGTAAATTATGTAAGTGTACTTCAAACTTAAAGAAGAGATACATTAAATGAACGACTAAGTTGCGTGCAGTTTTAACATACTTAAATTTTTTAGGGTACAATTAAGTTGTATGTTCACACAAATTTTTTAATTTTCCATTAACCAACAGAGGCTTCAGAGCAACAAAGGTCAAAAATAATTAAACTTTTTTATAGAATTTTATCTGTCAAATAAATAAGAGCATGTTTTGATCAATCTTTTTTCAAAACATGCTCTTATATCAAGGTTGATATCGTTAATTCAATCAAAATTTATTTACAAAGCTACAGTCTGATAGTATTTTATGAGGAGCCTTAAAACTAACACTACACAACATTAGGAAAATCTCGTTTTCAATTATATTAATTTTTTTACAAGGCGCCGCCAGCCTATCCAGAAAATAATGACTATCATTCCTGCACCAACAGATTCTGTCAGTTTCCATAAAAGTATAAGAATTAGCAAAATAATTAACGGAAGAATCGTTAGCTTAACATCATCTAACTCTTTCATTCATGCACTCTTCTTTCTTAAGTGACATTATTAGTACTCAAAATACTTCTGACAAGCATAAAACACTAAAATTTCTTGTATAAATAGGGCTGTTGTTAACTCTCAAATTTATAGTTCTGATATGAAATATCTCCCCCATCCTACATTTAAATAACATGGGATACTGCTTATCTTCATCATATTCTGAAGGTAGCATAATGGAAACCTCATGTTTTTTATTTTCACTTCATGATCTTGCAGCAAAATTTTTCTTCTTTTTGTAACAGCTTTACATCATAAATTGTCACAAAATTGATGTAGCATTCTAATAACTGTCGATGGTAGCAGCTCTTACATCTTACACACTCGCTTCCTCTCGAACATTCGCGGATATTTTTACATTTAACCTATAGTAAACCTTCCGCATATTTCAGCTGATACTTTTCCATTACTCGGCTAAAAAATGAGGCTAGAACTTGCTGAAATAGCATACCAAACACCACAGGCATAACCGTTTCTGCGGGAAAGTATGTAGTCGCTATTACAACCCCTACAGCAATATTACGCATCCCTCCTGTAAAAACGAACATCGTAACGATGCTTTTATCCTGCCAAAGCATATGCCCTAATACTAAACAAAAAGCATATCCTGATACAGCTAGTAGAAATACGACCAAAATAACACTAACAAGCTCCAAGTTAATATTTTTAATATACGGGGCAATAGCACTACTGTTAATCATGACAATACTAAATAGGCTAAGCTTTGAAAAAGGGGCTAATTTCTTTCCTAAAGTAAGCTCAATTTCTCCTTTAGTAAACTCATTTAACGCTACACCTATAAGTGAAGGCACAACAATCATCCAAAGTAAATCTAGAATGAGACCAACAGTATCAATTTCGATTGATTGCCCTACTACAATATGAAGTAATGCTGGGATGACAAAGGGCGAAATGAGTGTATCGATTAAAATAATTGCAAGACATAATGCAAGATGCCCCCTACAAATACTCACCCAAATAAAGCTAGTTACCCCAGTTGGTATAGCGACTGCTAAAACAAAACCAATTGTCAGTAGATGATCGCGAAAGATGATGTTTGATACAAAATAAGCCCAAATCGGCATGAGTAGGTGTAAAAATGCAATAACAATTAATATAGCTGTTGGGTATTTTTTAAGATTTTTTATTCCTTCAAAATTCATGCTTAAACTACCTGCAAATGTCATAAAAGCGAACAGCCACGGCACTAAAAATAATAGCTGATGCCCTAAGTTCCCAAACAACACACCAATTACTAAGCTAAGCGGTGTTAAAATAGGCATCCATTTTTGAAGATATTTATTTAAACGATTTACCATCTCTTTTTATTCCTTCTTTCATAAAAGAATAGTTTTCTTCAGTCTATAAACTAAAAAAATTTGCAGTTTATATCCATATCCTTCAAACTATTAACATGACTAGAAAGAAAGGATGACTTAGACAAATGAAAAAATTAGTGTGCACTTTATTGCTTCCCCTACTTGTTGTGGCAACTGGCTACACTGCACAAGCTGCTGGCTTTAAAGATGTGCCAGAAGATCACTATGCCTATGAAGCCATCATGTGGGCAGAGAAATACGATATCGTTAATGGCTATCCAGACGGTACATTTAAGCCCAATGCCACAATCACAGAGCAGCAATTCGCAAAATTACTTGCTAATTTTTATGAGCTTGAATCACCGTATGATGAGTTGAAAAAACAAACCCCTGCTAGAAACGGAGCTGACGAATATTACAATCGTCTTGCGAGCTACGGTGTTCCATTAAACGGATATTTTGATAATAGTATTCGCGCAGCTAGTGTGAAGCGCGGTGTTGTGGCACAGGCAATTACACATTTAGCTAATGGTAAAAGTGGATTGGATCAATCCATCCAATTTTTACTCGATTATTACATTTCCACTGGACAAAACTTTCAGTATGAAAACCGCAATTTACAGAAGTTTTTTGGTGTAACTAACAATATGACACGAGCTCAAGTCGTAACAATGCTACACCGTATGGATGAAAGAAATTTTTATGAAATTTCAGAGGACGCACAGGCAATACATGAAAATACGAGTAATGCTTCTTTAAATACAAGAGCAAAAAATGGACAAAGTCAGCTAGATAAAACAATGCAGCTGACAACACCTTCTAATAGTGCTTGGGATGGTAACTATTCGTATTATTATAAATGGGGTACAGGTACAACTGATTTTAATCGTCGTGATGCCTATATTTCAAACGCAACAAGCAAAAGCTTTAATATATTTATTACTGCCAATGATGGAACAGCTGCAGGGAGTGTCGATGGGACAGCAACGATTACTTCTAGCACTAAGGCTGTAATGAACAAATCCTCAAACGGCAATCGTTGTGTAGTAGAATTTGAGCGCCTTAATAATGTGCTTAAAATTACCGAGGTAGATTGTCGCACGGAGCATGATGAAGGAACTAATTTTTCTGGTACTTTAAAGAAACAATAAGTTTTTCATTGACCCGAAGAAGGTACTTTTATAATTCACAATAATTCACTTTCTTTGTGAAAAGAACTAAAAAGTGCGAATGGATAAAAATATTCATTCGCACTTTTATACTTATTTTAGACTAACCAAATACTACGTTTCCCCCAACAATAACGTCTACACAACAATGCGTTTTATTTAACGTACTACTCTGTTTTCTCAGAAACCTTTTATTTTTTATCTATGCGATCAATAACATTTTTTCAACAGCAGGTTTACCTTTAAATACAACTTAGCGTGTACTTTATCTTGAACAGTTAATTCAAATAGTACCTTCTGGCTGATACCGATTTTAATAAATCTTTTAATTCTAAAGAAGAAACAAGTTCTACTTTTACAAGTAACATAAAAACTATCTTTAACTGCCGCGTATCGTGACAAAACCACAAATTTAGATAAACCTAATTGTGGTTTCCTCTTTGTTTAACGGTGTCCTCTCTAAGTGACCTAGACCTTTTACTTAAAATTTCTTATACATCTTCATAGCAATCTCTATAAAATCAACGAGATATGGAAATATGTGTTTATTCTTATGCCAAGCGATATCCGTAAAAATATCAGCTAAATTCATGGAAGTAGTCAGTTCTTTTAAGCGATTGTTTTCTAACTCCTTCTCCACCACCATTTTGGGCAAGAATGTAATACCTAAGCCCGCCATCACACATTGCTTAATAGCTTCAATACTTGCAAATTCAATCATTTGTATTGGTAGCACACCTTTCTGCTGAAGCTGTACTTCCAATTGATTGCGGTAGGAGCAACCACTTTCTGTCAAAAGCATCGTTTCATTTGAGAGTTGCTGTACAGAAAATACCTCTCTGTCCACGTTGCTATTAGTAGGTGCACAGACAAAAACTAATTGCTCTTGAATTAGTCGCTCACGATGTAACATAGGTGTTTCCTTATATGCATCCGTAATAAATGCTATATCTAGATTGCCTGACTGTAATAAATCTTTGGCTATTTCTGTTGTATGCACAGGTTTAAAAATGATTTTGACTTGTGGATGTGCTTTCTGAAATTGTTGTAAAATACTTGGCAAACGGTACACACATTGACTTTCCTGTGCACCTATTTTTAATACCGCTTGTGCTTGTTGATTTAATACAGCTTTTTTCATATCTACATTTAAATCTAGCATTTTTTGAGCATACTGTTGTAATCGCTTGCCCCCCTCTGTAAGGGTAATACGTTTTCCAAGCCTCTCAAAAAGGACTACATCAAGCTCTTCTTCAAGCGATTTAATTTGTGCTGTAATACTCGATTGAGCATAGCCTAGTAGCTGTGCAGTCTGGGTAAAACTTAACGTTTCTGATGCTGTTAAAAACGTTTGCAATTGTTTAAAATCCATCTTCCCCACCTCTAAATCGTTTTTTTCGATACATTCCATCGAAACATTCAGCTTTATCGATAATAAATATAAGTTTACACTTGTTATAGCCTGAAGAATAGAGGAGGATTATTATGAACATTACAGCTTTTATTGGAAGCTCTAGAGCCGGTAGTAATAGTGAACAACTAACTAATTATGTATTGAATGGCATAAATCATGTAAAAATAGATTTAAAAAATTTAACAATTGAGCCCATTAACGATTTACGTCATGATCACAATGGCTTTCAGTTTGTAGATGATGATTATGATCAAATTATCCATGCGTTTTTAACAAGTGATCTTGTTATTTTTGCAACACCTATATATTGGTACAGCATGTCGGGAATCATGAAGAACATGGTAGATCGACTGAGTCATGCTATTCGAGATGAGCGGTTTCCACAGCTAAAAGAGAAACTACAAACTACAGAAGCCATTGTTCTTGCTGTTGGTGGTGACGATCCATATATAAAGGGTTTACCAATGATTCAACAATTCCAATATATTTTTGACTTTTTAAAGATGCCGTTCTCCTCGTATATTATCGGTGAAGCAAACAAACCTGGTGAAATTATTGTTGATGAACAAGCACTGATGCAAGCATCCATATTAAATAAGAAATTAAAAGCACGTATTTAATAAACGACCTGAAAGCAGCTATGCTTTTAGGTCGTTTTTTTATGGTCGAGGAAATCTTGGTGAATGTTACAGCGCATTAAATTGATGTGATTTCTGTTCCAAATTACTCGCTTTCGCACAATATGACCATTTGGTGAAGTTTTATTATTTTCAAACATGTCAAAAGAACATACTAAGTAAGCGATGTGGTTTTATTGGAGTGAGAGTGAGCGACTCCTTGGAGACCAGCGTCACAGATCAGACCCTGTAGCGAAAGCGAAGCGGCAGCTACAAATGTTTTTCTGTAGCGAAAGCGAAGCGGCAGCTACAAAGCGCTTAGACGGAACGGAAATCCCCCTTAGTTTTGCCGAAATGGCATACTACTTAAATCCATTGAGATATTCTAATTTAAGCTTCCGCTTCTACAGGAATATGTTGGAATGTTGTCACATCAAATAGCCCTGTATCTGTTAGCTTTAAAGAAGGGATAACTGGTAATGCGACAAATGAAAACGTCAATAAAAAATGAAAATCTAGTGTTGGATTGAGCTCGTGTAGGGCGTTATGCAGACTTGCTAATTGCTTCTTCGCCTCATCTGCTGGTGCATCCGTCATTAAGCCCCCAATTGTTAATGGCATTTCCGCTAATATCTCACCATCTGCTACTATGACAAAACCACCTTGAATTTCTTGAATGCGTGACAGAGCAAGTAACATATCTTCATCATTCGTACCTACCACTAATGCATTATGCGAATCATGGGCTACAGTAGTGGCCACTGCCCCTTTTCGTAAACCAAAGCCCTTCACAATACCAAGACCTGTGGTATGCAAATTGTGATGCCGTTCAATCACTGCTAGCTTTAGTAAATCCTGTTCAACTGAAGGTACAAATACGCCATCTTTCACAGGTACATCTATTACTAAATGGTTCGTAATAAGCTGATTTGGTATAATTTCCAAAACATTCGCCTTCGTCCCTTTATGGAATGGAATGCTAAGCATGTCCTTCGTTACATGCGGTAAATGTACAGAGCGATGAATATGTGCAGGTACAATAGGTTCAGTCCGATTCGTTAACATCGCACCGTTTTCAGCAACCTTAACACCATTTTTCCAAACTGCCTTTGCACGCATATTGTCGATGTTCTCGATTAATACAAAATCCGCCTTATAGCCTGGTGCTAAAACGCCTCGATCATATAAACGGTAGCATTCAGCTGTATTAACAGTTGCAAGCTGAATAGCCTGCAATGGCTCCATCCCTTCCTCAACGGCCATTGCCACATCGAAATTAATGCTACCTTCATCTATTAACTCGTCAACGTATTTATCATCGGTACAAAAGCCAAAACGGCGTGCATTTGTTGCATTGACAGCAGGCAATAAATCACGTAAGTTTTTTGCTGCTGAGCCTTCGCGAATTAGTACATACATCCCTTGCTCTACACGATCAGAAGCCTCCAGTGCTGTTACACATTCATGATCTGTATGGATACCAGCAGCACGATAGCCAGTAATTTGATGACTATTTAAGCCCGCACAATGTCCATCAATAACTAAATTAGCCTGTTGTGAAAGAATAATCTTTTCAAGCATGCTGGCTTCACCATTTAATACCGCAGGAAAATCCATGACCTCCGCTAAACCTCGAACATCTTCGTGCTTTAAAAACGGCTCTAAATCAGCAGCTGTCAGCGTTGCCCCCGCATTTTCAAAATGAGTGCCTGGAACACTAGATGGCAACATAACAAAGATATCCATATCTGCTTTTTTGGCATCTTCTAGCATAAACTGAATGCCCTCCGCACCTGCAACATTTGCTATTTCATGAGGATCTGTAATAACTGTTGTAATGCCATGCGGAATCAGTATACGGCTAAATTCTGAAGGTGTTAACATCGATGACTCTATATGTATATGTCCATCAATCAAACCAGGTACAACATATTTGCCTGCGCCATCCTCTTCGCTTTTAGCTTTAAATCTATTCATTGTATCTAGCGCCACAATTTGCCCATTGTTAACGACAATATCTGCTTTTTTCCACGTCAATGTAAAAACATCTGCAATTTGCACGTTACGTAAAATAAAATCCGCCTCATTTTTCCCTTGCGATGTTAAAATATTTTGTGCAAGCTGTTGTAATTTGTTGGTCATTCTTTGCACTCCTTTTTTCTTTTTTGAATTATCATGCATGAACACTCGCCTAAATTCAAGTTAAGATTTATTATGTAACAAAGAATATTTCTTCATTTTCGATAAATAATCAAAAAACGACCACTCCGCTTTATCTTAGGGTAGTAACCTTTAATCTTATGTAAATAAAAAGACCGAACATATTTTATATATAAAATATGTTCGGTCTTTTTTTGGGCTGTTTTCTCAAAGATTGTTGCTTCTGGTTTATCTATTTTATTCAACTAAACACCCGTTAGCCATCCATGTAGCGTAAAAACCAGCGCTACACCACAGAAAATGAAAGATGATTACGTTCTTTCATGGAAGTTTATTAAAAATAGATGCCGAGTTGACTAATTTATTATTTGACCGTAGGCATCTAATATTTTAATTTCATAAAATTAGAAATTTTTATTGATGTAATGATAATGGATTTTTGGTCGTTAGTACTGATATTTATAACTACCCCATAATCTTCAAAAACCCCCATTAAAAGCCTTGAATGATGATTTTCTTTGTAGGTTTGTATTCTTACCGTTGTAAATTCGAAAAATCCTGACGCTACCCCATCTATAACATCTTTAAGGTTTTAGAACATCTTTTAATAACATTTTTTAATATCATACATAACACGCTAGAAGGTTGTTTGGTAATAATTAAATTATTTATTAAAATTTCTTTTTCTTTTAATTTTTTTATTTAATTCTTGGAAAATGACAACTAAGTTATTTATTTTTAAAAGTTTAAACAAGCATAACCCCGTTCTAATTTTATGACAGGGTTATAAAGCACCTGTATATTTCTATTTTTTTAGTAATACTAATATAAAAATATTGGTTGATTTTTAAAAAAATCGTTATAAAAAATATTTAAGGGAGATGACGACGTTGACTAACAAAAAATTAATAACTTTATTGGTTGGATTCTTACTCTGCATAAGTGGATGGCAATTAGTTAAGGCGTCACAACAAAATTTAGAAAGTGACTATTATAAATTAGGTTACACATCTATTTCTGATGCGGTACAGGAAACTGAAACATATTATAAAACAAAGCTGGATTTACCCTCGAAAATAGCCCCATTGGATTTTACTCATTCCTTTGGAAGATTTAATGAGGAAAATGATAATCTGGAAATAGAATATTTAAATAATAAGGAACATATTAATTATATTATAAATGTTTTTCCATCAAAAATTAAAATTAATAAATTAATAAATACAAATGATATTCAAATTTCTCTAAAAGATGGAACACAAGCTTATTATTCATATTCAACAGGTGAAACAGAAGTAAAAGTAATAACTTTGAAATTTGAAAAAAATAAATGGATTTATCTACTAAGTATTCAGGAAGATTTATTAACTAATCCCTTGTCGGAATTACAAGAAATTGCAAACTCTTTTTAAAATATTAAAATCCCCCGGTAATCGATAAAATCTAACAGGTTATTGGGGGATATTTCACCCTTAGGATAGGAACATATCCTCAAACTCACTCATTAAGTTCACTAATATGGATTGCATTAACAGTAAATGCCACACCATTTAATTTAAACTTTGTAATTTTATCTTTAAAAATGCGATTTATTTCAACTTGTGTTTTCTCTGTTACTTTTTCATTTTCTGCAATGATTTGTAGACTTACATCATTTGTAGAATAAACCATACCAACTATACTGTATCCAGCTTCATAAGAGTATCTAGCTTTGTCTAACTCTTTTCCAACCTGTTCAAAAAATCCGCCATCTTCATTAAGGTCCTTGTAAAATGTATCTAATTCTTCTTGTTCCTGTGAAGAAGATTGTTCTGCTTTATCAATATAACTTGTCACCTTAATTAAAAGGTGTTCTCTATCAAAATTATTTTCTTTTATTACATTTTCAATTTGTTGCATTAATTCCTCTGTGACCTTTTGGGTAACATTATATCTCGGTAATTTTACTTGTATTAAATATCGATTATCTGGTAAATCTCTATGATCTACACTTAGACCATATCCGGTTTCAAGTAAACTATTGGATATAAGACGTACTAAATCGTTGTAATTTAATGCTTCGGATTCATAAGACACTTCTTGCTGAATTTCTGAGTTCATTTTATTTTCCGCACCAAAAACTTGATTATAAATAAATGGTACTAAAACTAATAATGATATACTAAATAAGCCAACAATTAGTTTTCCCTTACTCAATGTAACAACTCCTTTTTAAAAGGATATGTCATTCTAAAAGGAAATATCTTCATTCAATCTTACTGCATTAGTTAAGGTAAAAAATCTTCCCAAAGCGTCGTTTGGTAATCGTTCATAAAAAGTTGCTATTCCACAATCTGGCCCGACACAAGTTAAACATCATTGTTGAAATAATCTGCTCCGTTAGTTGAATAGCAACAATCTTTTCGAAAACAGCCTTTTTGTTATAAATTTCTTATGTAATCTGCTAAATCTTTGCTTTCATCTTTGCGTAATTTTTTATTTTCATCTTCCAACTCTTCAATTATTCCTTCCAATTTTTTGATTCTTCTTCTAAGAGAAGCAATCATTGCGTCTTGATTTGCTTCGTCTCGCTTAACTCTTGAATTACTAAATGCTTTTTCTTGTTGTTCTCGTAAAAATTCGATACGTTCTCTGATGTCAGAATGATTATATAAGGTCGCTTTCGTTACGCCAGCTTCTTTTGCTACACTGTTGAAATTAATAGCCTTAGAATCCTTTGTAAGTCGTTTAATGGCGTTTTCAACCTTTTCTTTTGTCTTACGTTTACGCTCCTCGTGTAAGTGCCTTAGTTGCTCTTCTCGGTCGATACTAGCCATTCTTAACACCTTTCTTTCTCATACGCTCTAGTTTTCTCTGCATACGTTCTAAGTTACCGAAAATGACGCTTCCACTTTTAATGGTATTATATATTTCTTGGTATCTCTCTAAGTTCTTTTCATTCGCTTCGATCATATCTTCTCGACCATATTCTTTTGCTGCTTCAATCATTTTGGCTGTTGATTCTATATGAAGCTCATATTTCTTTACATCGAAACTGGTCATACCCACAGCTAGGTCAAAACAGGGCTTCCCATTGTTTGCTGTAAGACAAGGTGGTTCAGCTGCTAACGGGCAGTTTCCATTCACTCTGGCACGACAAGTCCCATAAGGATTATCCGACGCATTTAACTTTTCATCTCGCCATAACGCATCGATAATGTCTTCTGGAATTTCCTCGTTCTCTGTCACTTGATGAACTTTACCGTCCAAGTCAAAGCTAAATACGCCACTTTTCACGACCTTCTCAAACTCTTTACGTTTTGTATCATCCACTAACTTAGCGTAACGCATTGTCATTTCAGGAGATGCGTGAGCCATAAGTTCTTGCACTGTTAAAATATCAGCTCCACCATTTATCATCTTTACACCAAAGGTATGCCTAAATGCGTGGTTTTTAAAATGAAAAATATTCCCCGCCTCATCAACAATTTTCTTTTTATGTGCCAGTTCGTTCATTTTAGCCTGAATCCAGCCCTGATTGTATGGCTGTCCCTTACGGGAACTAGTGTATCGGACAAAAATAAAATTATCTGGATTGTTGTCATCGTTGCTGAGTTTTTTTGATTTATCGATCAATACGGCGAGAAGACTTGCCAATTCTTCATCAATGGGTATTTTATGATTTATCACATAGGTCTTCTCTATATCTGTTTTAACAGAGCTTTTGCCATTTAAACGCCATAGACATTCGTGCGTCAGCCCCAATACATCACTGATACGCAATCCTGTTTTATACATAACCCAAACGACTGGTTGAACATCTGGATGAAGACAATTGATATGCTCAAACAATTGCTCTAATACAAAATCTGGGACGTGGTCAATGTCGTCTGTTGCTTTCACAGGCATATTAGGGATATCTCCAGGATAAATAAGCTTTGTTACAGGTTTTTTTGGTGCAATGCTAGACTCATATCGTTGGCAATCTTCAAGGAATGTCTTTACATAACCAATGTTTCTGATTTTGTAGAACGTAGGATTTGCGTCCCTTCGTTTTAGATTGATTTTGGCATAGTGATTAAGATACTCTAAATATTTCTCGAAATGCTCTCTTGCGAGATCCTTTAAACCATTCCAATCTGGTTCTATTTCATTAATAAAATTCAAAAAAAGTTGATTAAAACGAAGACATTCACGAGTTGCACTCCAAGAAAAATTTCGAGCACCTAGCAATCTATTTTTTATATACTTTTTGAAGTGTTTTCTGAATTCTTCGTTTTGTATCTTTTTAATGTCTACATAGTAATGAGACATTGAACGATTATATTCAATGCCATATTTTTCGTTTAGAACCCTAACATCCCATCTATCTTTTTCCCATTCTTCACGGGTATCTGTTTGTTCTGATAAGTAATTATAAATTGAACGCAAAAATGATGCCAAAGCAGATTTATTTTCAAAATCACCATATACAGAGTTTTTTAAAATTCGAGTTGTTGCCACTCCCTTATTGGTTAACCACCATATCCATTGCTTTTCCTCTTTATCGATGTCCAACTCCAAAAGGGATGGGAGTCTAGTATGTCTTTCGTTTAGGTATTCATTCAATCGATTTAGGTTAGTTTTACTACTATTAAATGCAGAAGAAAGACTCCATTCATCATTAAAAAGCTTAAGATAAAATACAAATTTAAGTTCCAAGGATACCGACGGATTTTCAGAAGAGAATGTTATCTTTCTTCCTGCGTTTTTATATTCTTTATATAGTTCTGCAAAATTAGGGATTTGACCAACGGTATCAACTTTCCAAATATCATTGACCAGAAAGTAATCATTCTCGGCCTTATATGTCTTGAGTTTTCCATCGCCTAACACTTCTCTTGCCTCGTAAGAGGAAAGGGTAGAAGTGATTAAGTCCCAATATTCATTCTGCGGTAAACTATTTCTTTCTGTGTATTTATTCAATATCCTTACTCCTTATCTATTGATTTAAAATGGATATGCCTCATCAGAAACACCCGATAAAACAGGGTCTTCCTTTCCGTTTCCTCTAACCTTTATCGAACCTAGATTGAATGTTGGTGCTGCCTTTTCCCAATCCTTACGAATATCATCCTCGGAAGGATGGAGGTAGTATTTTATGGTTGTTTGGATTTGAGAATGCCCTAAACGCTCTTGTACCATTTTAATGTTTTTAGTCGCAAGGTAATAAAGCGTTCCGTGGGTATGTCTAAACATATGTGGAGTTATATGAAACCCCGTTTTTCTCTTAAGTTCTTCGCATACATCACGAACATTATGGTATTCCATAGGTGAACCTAGATTGCCGCCAGACAGTTTCACAAAAACAAAGTTATGATCCAAATCCAAATCATCAATCACTTCATACAAATAATCATCATATAAATCCATTAGTTCCTGCGATACATCAATTTTTCTTTCACCTGTTTTTAAATAACCGCCGTTAGGTAATACGCCTCTCTCTGTCAAATGAATCTGATGTTTTCTATGTTTACTATCGAATTTCAAATCTTCTATAAATAAGGAAAGAGCCTCCCCAATACGCATACCTGTTTCGAATAGTAGACGTATTAAGAATCTATCTCTAATATTCGTAGTAGCATTGTAGACGATTTCAACTTGTTCTTTTGTGAAAATCTCTACTTTCTTTTTGGGTTCTTTTTGTTTAAGAATATTTTTGGAGTAGGGTTGATTTTCGTTAACGTGCTCTAAAAAGCTTTTATATCCTTTACCACCAGCACCAGAGAATACTTTTTTCATTAATTTATCTCCAATGTTCGAATCTATTAAATCGCTTCGATATAAATAATCATAGAAGTTCGTTACAACAGTAATATAATTGTTCACAGTTGACTCAGCTCGCTTTGCTGAGGTTTTCTTCTGAGGAGTCACTTTTACACTCTCATAAGGGTTTGAAAGCCAACCCACAAAGTTCGATAGAACTTCAAAAGAGACCTGGTTATAATCAATCCCTAATTGCCCTAAATAAGTAAAATAGGCTTTTAAAGCCTGACAATATCCCTTTAAAGTATTAGGTGTTTTTCCACTGTTATAGAGATACTTCATATACTTTGCTACCACTTCAATTGGTTTTCTGTCAGCATCTAACAAGACATAGATAATTCTATTGTCATCCATCGGTACTTTTAAAACTTCTATGTCCATTCATCAATCATCTCCTATTGTTAGGTTAGAGAAGGTTCTTAACCCATAGTGTTTATTGGTATGTTTGTTTCTATAAGGTCCTCGAAACTTCGTTTCTGCGGAGTCCTACCTCGGACCGAGGCTACGTCCTCCCTCATACAAACGAATGTTCTTCTGTAATATTCATAATATACATTTTATTCTTATTAATCAACCCTTATATTTTTAGACTATTATGCAAATGAAAAGAGGATAACAGCCTCTATAATAGACTAATTATCCTCTATCCCTATACCCTTATATAAATCTTAATGGTCGTTTGTAAATTCGAGTTCTTTAGGTGGATCGCCTTTTTTATTCATCAAGCGCATACGAATCGGCTCGATTTTTAGTGTAATCATTTCATCTTGATTACCTACGAAAATGCTTGTAAAAAGTTCGGCTAACTTATTTTTTATTCCTTCCTCTAGAATTTCTGTTAGCTTTCCTTCAATTTCAACGTATGTGTCACCAAAGCCTCCATTTTCGTATCCATATAATATATGTGTATACGGGTTTTTGCGAAGCTCTTCCATTTTTTCAGAATGTTTATTCGTTACTGTGTATAATACAAAATCTTCATGTTGGAATGTCATATAGCGTGAGTACGGTTTGCCATTCTCAACTGTTGCCATCGTTCCTATTTTTTCACGATTTAAAACTTCTAGTATTTCATCTCGCACAGAGGTCATATCATCTCATCCTTTCTTATCCCTACTATTCTGTCCTTATTTAGCTTACCTAATCCTATTTTTTGAAAAATGTGAATTGACAATATTCGACCCATTTTAAAATCTATTGTTATAATAATTTGTTGAACAACATGAATTTTTAGAATGAGGGTTATAATGATGAAGCAAGCATTTTTCACACGGTGTCTGTTCTTCTTAACGGGTATTTTGCTTTTATCCTTAGGTATAACATTGACAATTAAAGGTCAGATTTTCGGTGTTGGTTCATGGGATGTGTTACATATTGGGCTAGCTAAAACATTGGGATTAACTATTGGTACTTGGTCCATTCTAATCGGGCTAGCCATAATAGCTTTTGATATAGTAATGACAAAGAAGTTTCCACTCCCAGGTACGTTTATAGATATGTTTTTAGCAGGAATTTTTATTGATATTTTTAACTATTTGCTTCCTGATATAGATGGTCTTTGGATGCAACTTCTTTCATATGTATGTGGCTTACTATTACTTGGCTGGGGTTGCGGTATGTATATGGTGGCAAATTTAGGGATTGGTCCTCGTGATTCATTAATGCTCTTAATGGTTCATAAGCTTGGCTGGAGTGTCACACGCTCTCGAACAACGATGGAAGTAACTGTCGCTTTAATTGGCTTTTTACTAGGTGGTCCTATCGGCATTGGTACTGTGCTAATGGCTTTCGGACTCGGACCGATTGTACAGTTTGCTTTAACGTATAATGAAAAATTATTTATGAGATGGACTGGCGTGAAAAGCGCTGTAGTATAGGCTTACAAGACGATGCACAAGTGCATTGTCTTTTTTTATTCGGTTGCAATATACAGTTCAACTATATATAATCGAACTATATAGTTGAACTGTATATGAGGTGAACTTGTGAAAAAACATAAATTACTCCCTTTATCTGAAACCATGCATTATATTCTACTCGCCTTACGTGAACCATTACATGGTTATGCAATGATGCAAAAAATCGAAGAAATGAGCGCTGGTAGTGTAAGGATTGCTGCTGGTACTATGTATGGCGCAATTGAAAATTTGTTGAAATATCATTGGATTTCGCCTGTAGAAACCCATGATACGAGGCGTAAGGTTTATCAAACAACAGCTGAGGGACTAGAAATACTAGCTGTCGAACAACAAAGATTACAGCGAATTTTATCTTTATATGAGGAGGCTGATGGACATGAAAAAGTTTAAAATCTTTTTTGATATCGAAAAGGAAGAGCAATGGTTAAATCATATGTTGTCCAATGGGTGGGTTTGTACAAATGTGAGTTCTGGCGGATTTTATACATTTAAAAAGACAGCTGATCTTGAACAAGTCATCCGCATTGATTATCAGCAAGATCTTCGGCGTGAAAAACGAACTAACTATAAACAGTTATATGAGGATTTTGGATGGCACGTATTAAAGGAAAAGCCATACGATGGTACCTATTATTGGTTAAAAAGAAAAGATGGCAACGATGAATTATTTTCTGATAATGATTCGACAATTTCTAAATATAAACGATTAATGAAACATTCCAGCAATTGGGCAGTGCTATCTTTTATATTGTTAATGATTTTTTATTCCAATGACCATTATTATTACTTTTTCAATATAAAAGATGCTTATTTTACACCAGGTTTATGGGATGCAAAGGGTTTTGCTTTTCTATTTTCTTTTTTATTTGAAACACCATTTGCCATCATGCGTATTATCCCACCATGGCTATTTTTAGCAACTGGCAGCATGTATTTAGTCACGTATTTCCGTTATCGCCAATCCATACAAAAGCTATAGAATAAGCAAGGAGCCACTTACCGAGTGTAAAATGGCTCCTCATTTGTTTCTATTTTTCTGAATCAGATGGATTTTTCCCAGTAGCCTCAATTACTTCAGGGGTTCCATCTACTGTATCTTCCTGCACATTTTCAGCGGCAGGCGGAGTAATTGTCACTAATGTATAGTCATCTTCTTGTAAAATTTCAAAGGTAAACTGATGACGAATATCTCCTACATAAAGTGATGTCCCGATGGCTACATCAGTCACATCAATCTCTATTGTTTCAGGAATTTCTGTTGGACTTACTTTTATGCGAACTTCACGATTAGGCTGTAATAGGAATCCACCATCTGCAACTCCAATAGGATTACCAGTAACTGTTACAGGAATATCAACCTCTAGTTCCTCTGCCATATTAATGGACTTAAAATCTACATGCTTAACATTGCCCTTTAACGCACAGCGTTGTACCTCTGTTAACACTGCATTGATCTGTTTACCGTCTACATCTAATTGAAAAACACTTTTATTACCGAATTGAGCTAACATTTTCGCAAATTGTCTGGCATCTAGTGATACAGCTATTGATTCCATTTGATAGCCATATACAACGCCCGGAATAGCACCATTTTGTCTAAGCTGAGTTAATGATGATTGACGCCCTTTATCGCGTTTTTTTACAGTTAAAACAGTATTCATCGATATTCCCCTTTCATGGAAACTAGTCTCATAAAAGGTTTTGCCCGTTCTATAGATTTTTATACATGAGCATATGTATCTGAAGTTCGCGCTAAAATGCTCTAGTTCATCTATCCGTTCCATTGACTATAATTTACCGCAAAAAAAGCCGAGACATTGTTATGCTCGGCAAAATTTATCTTCATTCTTATTTTCTGCGCGTCAGCG
>NZ_JBIWGL010000014.1:0-93224 GCF_044763535.1 Lysinibacillus sp. NPDC095746 | reverse complement strand
ACTAGCGTCAGCGTAGCGTCAGCGTAGCGTCAGCGTAGCGTCAGCGTAGCGTCAGCGTAGCGTCAGCGTAGCGTCAGCGTAGCGTCAGCGTAGCGTCAGCGTAGCGTCCAGCGTAGCGTCAGCGTAGCGTCCAGCAACAACGATTACGCTTTGACGAAATTGATACTATAATTACAATCTTCCAGCTGCACTTAAAGTCATTGCTAACATTTTAGCAAATTCTCCACGGGTAATAAATTGATTTGGCAATAGATTTGTATTGGTATCTAGAGCACCGATTGCATACAAAGTCTCAGTATGACGCAATGATTCCTCTTGGAGATAATAGCTATCCTGATAAGGTAAAATCACATACTCTTCTTCTTGGACAAAATTAACAGCTTCTAATGTTCGACCAAGCATTAAAATTGCCTGTTGGCGTGTGATTTTGCCATTTGGATCAAATATAGTTGGCGTTTTTCCGTTTATGATTCCTAGCGAATGCAACGCACCAACATAACCGTTATACCAAGATTTTTTAGCATCTATGTCTTTGAATTGTTTTGTTTGTACTTGTTGAAAGCTAAATGCGCGAGTTAATAATGCACTAACTTGTGCACGTGTAAGGGAATCATTGACACCAAAGTTATCAGCTGTTTTACCTTGAACGATGCCCCTCCTCGATAAAGTACTAATATACGAACTATACGTTGATCTTCCTATATCACGAAAATAATTAGGCGGTGAATTATCAAATTTTAATTCTGCATTATTATGAATAATGGCAATTACTCGGTCATTTAAATCTCGATAGGCAACCGGCTCCAACGCCCCTTTTTTAACAATTTGTTTTAAGACCCCATCCTGACCATTTTTAAAAATTTCTACTTCTAATGGCTGCCGGTTATTGACAATATTTGCTTTAACACTAAAAATATCGCCTTTTTCTGATGCATTAAGTGTAGCACCATATGCAGAATACACCGTCATATTTGGCGTTTTCATATGTACATAACTAGTCGGCTCTTGATAGGCATGTGCCTGCATTGGAATGGTCAATGATATACTTAACAATCCAACCAATACACCCTTTGAAATTTTTCCTTTCATCATATTTCTCCCTTCTTTCATCTAACACAAAATTGTTCTATTCAAAAACTAAACTTTAATTGTTCGAGCTTACGAACAGTTAAAGCGTATTATAAATATTTACCTAAAAAATCGCTACTTTGTAATCTAACAACAAGTGTAAATCATGAAGCTTTTTAATTTCATATTGTGGTTGAATATCGCTTGTATTTTCTATACCACGTATATTAAACCAGCATGTATCAATACCAGCTTGTAGTCCTCCTTTAACATCAGATGTTAAGGAATCACCAATAATCAAGGTTTTATCTTTATTTATATTATCAATACGTTCAAAAACATAATCGAAAAAAGCGGGCATTGGTTTTTGATAGCCTGTTTGCTCCGAGATAAAAATCCCTTCGAAAAATTGTGCTAAATTTGCATCCTCTAGTCGTTTATTTTGGGTAATTGTTTTGCCATTTGAAACGACATATAACGCATAGTTATCTGCAAGCTGTTCAATTACTTCGTAGGCACCGTCTACATAATGATGTGCCTCTTTCAAATATTTTTGAAAAATCGCCTCAAAATACTCTCCATCTACATCTAAGCCGAATTCCTTAAAAGCAATTGAAAATCGAGTGTTATGTAGTGCTTCTTTAGACAACTCACCACGTTCAAAAGCACGCCACATAGATTCATTAATCTCTTTATAACGAGCAATCATCATTGGAGTTACTGCAATATTTTCCTGTTTAAATAAACGGTCAAGTGCTGCATTTTCAGCTAAGTCAAAATCTAATAATGTGTCATCCACGTCAAACAATAATGTTTCATACTTAGTCATGTCATTTCCTACTTTCTTTGGTGCTGTATTACCATATCACTCCTTCTATCATATCGTTTTTTGAGAAAAATAACAGTAAATCTATCTAATTTTAGGAAATCTCACGACCGCTAATTCGATCCGTCGCCTTTGGATTGCCTTCCGTCGATGTCGGAGTTCTTTCCGTCGCTCTAAGACTTCCTTCCGTCGGTTGACCCTGGCTTTCCATCAAAGGTAAGTTGTTAAAAGTTTTTCCTTCATTGAGTAACAAAAATGATCATCTTGCCAAAAAATAGCCCTTTCGATAATTTCATATTTGAAAATAACTGCGAATATGAGACAATAGGGTGCTAGAAAGGAAGATGTACCAATTATGAAGACCCTACAAAAAATTACGCCGGCCTTTGATCCATGGGAAGCGTATTTAGATGTTGAACAACATGGGCATATGACCCTATCAAATATTGAATTCACAACAACGACCCTTTGTAATATGCGCTGTGCACACTGCGCAGTTGGCTATACATTACAAACGAAAGATCCTGAAGCTTTACCAATTGAGCTAATTATAAAGCGTCTAGATGAAATTCCACACCTTAAAACAATTTCGATCACTGGTGGAGAACCGATGATGTCTAAGAAATCCGTTCAAAACTATGTATTGCCTTTATTGAAATATGCGCATGAACGTGGTGTCCGAACACAAATTAACTCCAACCTAACATTGGAACCAGAACGTTATTTACTGATTGCACCGTATTTAGATGTGCTACATATTTCGCATAACTGGGGTACGATCGATGAATTCGTCGAAACAGGCTTTGCCATGATGGAGCGAAAACCAACTTATAAACAGCGTGCAGCTTTGTTCCAACGTATGATTGATAACTCAAAAATGCTAGCGGAACACGGTGTAATGGTATCAGCGGAAACTATGTTAAACAAAAAAACTTTACCTTACTTAAAGCATATCCATAACCAAATCATCAACGAAATGAAATGTGCACGCCACGAGGTGCATCCGATGTACCCTTCAGATTTTGCTAGCGCCCTTACGTCTTTATCACTTGAAGAAACTCGTGAGGCGATTCATCATCTACTTGATATTCGAGATGAAAACACTTGGATGCTATTTGGTACGCTACCTTTCTATCCATGTAGTATGAATGAAGAAGATCAAAAGCTTCTAAAACGACTAAGAGAAGAAAAAAACGTGACGATGCGTAATGATCCAGATGGTCGCTCTCGCTTAAATGTCAATATCTTTACAGGTGATGTCATTGTAACAGACTTTGGCGACACACCTGCGCTAGGCAATATTGTAAACGACGAGTTACCAGTGATTTTCGATAAATGGATGGCAACAGATTTAGCGAAATCACTAAACTGTCACTGTCCAGCAGTAAAATGCTTAGGCCCTAACGTTCTTGTTCAAAATATGTATTATAAAGATACGAAATTTGTTAGTGGCTCTGCTAGAGTTTAAAATGGAAAATGTCCAATGCAAATGTATGCATTGGACTTTTTTTATAAAATATATTACTTTTACCTTGAAAAATTATCTATACCTTTACTCTTTAGTACGTGAGATCAATTTCTATGGCTAATACTTTCACCATTCAATCGATAGGAGTCATTCAAACTTGCTAATTCTCTTTTAAAGGTTTTAATACGTATGAATTCAGACTCTTTATTCTCTCAATCTCTCCTCTCGATAAAGCCTAATAAATTCATTATTTCTTCAAACGGTTCATGCCGTTTAAGTAATTTTTTCACTAACTGTATTCGCTCTTGTTTACGACCTTGTTCTCTTCCCTTTTTGATTCCATCAAGTGTAGCGGGCTTCTTCATATACTATAACCGTGACTGCTAAGCAAAAACAGGGGAATTTTCATCTTTCATAAGCTAACGCTCCAATTCACGATATATGGTTGTTATAATGTTGGCATCGATCCATAAGTTTATATCAAAAAAAGCGATGTTCCCGTACTGAACATCGCTTCTTTTTTGTTATTTTTCACAAAACTGCTGATATTTCTACCACCACAACTCTATTTTTCTTTTGTACTGATTCATAGATTTTTCGCTAAAGCTACTCTTGTTGATTAGAAGGGTTTACGTAAGTACTCCCGCGGCTAAAACTAGGTGGTTCTTAACAATTCCTTCGCAATTAGCGTATAAGTATTCATGCGACTTTCTAGTGCATATTGATTGCAATTTAGCATCACTTCGTCAAATCCATAAAGCTCTTGCTCTGCTACTAAAAATTCTGCGACTTCTTTCGGAGTTCCGACAAGATTGGCTTTTCGATTATTGGCGATTGTCATTTTATCCAATTCTGTAAGTGGATAATCCTTTGCTTCCTCTGGTGATATCGCTTGAATAATTTGACCCTTCATGAGATGAAGACGTGTAATATCAATCGGTTTCGCCAAATATTCCGCTTCCTCGAGCGTATCTGCAACTGTCGCTGCATAAGTAACGATAATTTGTGGCTTCTCCATGTAATAGGAAGGTATAAAGTAATCTCTATACGTGTCAAATATATCCTTTGACATATTGCCAGTGAAAAATTGTGCATATGAATAACCTACACCAAATCGACCTGCCTGCATAGCGCTTTGACCACTTGACCCAAGTAACCAAGCTTCAGGTAATTGGATATTCGCTGGTGCCGCAATTACTTGATCATAGACTTCTTCCCCTGTTTTTTGATTATTCATTAGTTTTAATATTATTTCGAGCTTATCGTACTGCTCTGTAAATCGTTGTCTCCGTCCCTCTGCTAGTGCATAAATTGAGGCATGATCACCGCCAGGCGCTCTGCCGACGCCAAAATCAATACGATTTGGCGCTAAGCCACTTAATGTTTTAAAAACCTCGGCCAACTTATATGGAGAATAGTGCATCATCATAACGCCCCCTGTACCGATTCGAAGACGTTTTGTTTTTGCTGCTAAGAAAGCAGCTGTAACTTCGGGAGCTGAACTTGCCAGTGAATGACTATTATGATGCTCTGCTAACCACATACGATGATAGCCAAGCTCTTCACCTAAAAGCGCTATTTGTTCTGTACGCTGAAAGGCTTCCTCAGCAGTATGATCTTTAGGAATAGGCATTTGATCTAAAATACTTAATCTCATTAAAAACACCCTCTCTGTCTAAACACTCCCCTCTACTGTAATATAGGAAGATCTTTTTACAAAGCAAAAGACCTTACTCATAGGCTAGCCGCTTTGAATGCCATGTTTCATAAACCATGCCAATAAGCAACCGGGTTTGTACGGGACTCAATACGACATCATTAAATTTCATTGCATATGCAGTAAATTTCTTTGTTTGTTCATCCACTACGAATTGTAAAATGGCATGCCCTTTCTCACCTTCAAATGTAATATCACCCGATAATTCGACAACATGCTCACCTGTTTTTGCTTGGTAATACCGCCAATACGGTTCAAAAAATGCGTAATTAAATGCATTACGAACAGATACATCTGAAAAATTCCCCAAATATCCTTCTTTTACTATATCGATATATTCATTATCAGTTATATCTTTTTTGGCATTATATACATATCCAACAAGTAGCCCCATAAACACAACGCAAATAAATACTCTTATATGATTCCCTAAACTCAAATGCTATCACGTCCCCTTTACGCAAAAAACATTATCACCTACATATTACATTAAAAAATACACACAAAGTAGAATATTTTTGATTTTTGTAGAATTTTAAAATATTTAAAAATATCTAATTGTCAAAATTGATAGAGAAATACAATTTAAGCTATTTACAGTCCCGTTTCATTTCGCTACTATCAAATTATTATTATAGAAAAGAGATGACCACCGTGCCTTTCGATTTAGATGTAAGCAATTTACTCATTCTTATTTTTTTGGGCTTTCTAGCAGCATTTATTGATTCTGTTGTAGGAGGCGGCGGACTTATTTCATTACCCGCACTTATGTTTGTTGGTCTTCCACCATCTGCAGCCGTGGCTACCAATAAATTAGCGGGCACTATGGGGTCATTAACGAGCACCATAACATTTTATCGCTCTGGAAAATTGGATATTAAAGCTGTTTATAAATTGTTCCCTTTCGTTTTTATAGGTTCCATGCTTGGTGCATGGATTGTCCATCTTATGGACCCAAGCGTTCTAAAGCCGCTAATGCTTGTCATGCTAGCAGCTGTGGCTATTTATACTATTTTCAAAAAAGACTGGGGTAGCGTTTCTACCTATAAAAAACTGACGCCTAAACGTTACGCATTTTTCGTAGTAATCATTACCTTAATTGGCTTCTATGATGGCTTTTTAGGGCCAGGGACAGGCTCGTTTCTACTGTTTGCCTTTTTAATAGTTGGTTTTGACTTTTTAAAATCAGCAGGCAATGCAAAGTTTTTGAATTTCGGAAGTAATATCGCCGCCCTTCTTATGTTTATATACTTAGGGCAAATAAATTATGCCTATGGTTTACCAATGGGACTTGCACAAATTGCTGGGGCAATCGTTGGTTCTAAATTTGCCATTAAACGTGGTAGCGGATATGTACGTAATTTATTTATCGTTGTGACAATTCTATTACTGTTAAAAAATACATATGACTATTTTTCATGATTCTTTTTATCTTTAAAAACGAAATAAAGCGGTGCAATTATATGAATTGCACCGCTTTAGTGGTTTGTATATATGTTGTTTTACAATGGTCAATTCTCAATTTTTGAAGAGGCCATTTTTGTCGTTTATCGATAATATTGACTTTTATTTTTTTCTTTTACAGATACTCTTAGCTTCCAAAGCTCTTTAGCTAACTGAAATACTTCTTCATCATTCCCATCTTCAATCGCTACTTTTCTTGCTTTTAATAGAGCATTTGCAGCAGGTGATAGCTCAGGACAATCCAGTACCCATTTTTTATAATCTTCTATAAAAGGTGCCGTATCACTCCAAACATAATTATGTTTTAAAAATGCAGCACCAACTGTATTTCTATTAAGCTCTTGTTTATAACGAAACAGCTCTTTCTCATCATTACCTAATAGTACTATTTGCTTTCCATCTATAAATACAAGTGAAATATCTTCCTTTTTTAAGATCGTTTCATCATCTCTAAGTTTTAACATAACTTTCTCATCGTAAATAGTCATTTCTAAGCTTTCATGAAAAGAAAATAATGTCACCATAATTCCCGCAAACAATCCAAGAACCATTGTGATAAAACCTACCCATGCTCCATTATAAGAGGCAATTAGATTTAAAGGCCCTTGAAAGGGTACCCATGGTAAAGTAACAGCCCATTTAGCAATACTTGGAAGGAACCAACCAAGCACTAAACCGAGTAGTGGGAAACCAAGCCACAAGATCACTTTATCGGCTTTGGAAAAATTCAACAATGTATAATTATTATCCAAACTTTTATTCATCATTTCACCTTTAATTATTTAATTTTAGGTAAATAATAACACTAGATTAATATACTGTCAAAATAATTTGACATCCCCCTAAAAATCCCCAACATTCTCCAACAGTTATTTCAATAATTTCAGAAGCTCTACTTCCTGCTCAAACAAAGACTGCTCAACGACACTTCCAATTACACCCAAGTCATTTTTTCCCCTTTCTTAGCACTAGCAAAAGGTTTATAATTTGCTATGATTTTTCGCCAAATTAACATGGACGGTAAAGTGTAACTTTCATCTGCGGAGGTTTTTTTATTCCCACAGATTGTAAGTCTTCACTATTGGGTTTTACGAATTATTTTCCTTTGATGTAAAAAAAATAAGATAAGTTTTTTATACTATCAACTTTTTTTCCCCTTTCACACGTCTAGTAGTTGTATACAATTTGAAAATGTTATAAAGGAGCTTCTTTGGACATGAAAACAAGAAATGCATTTCAACATGAAGAGGAGTTTGTCCAGTTAATTCGTGAACAGAAAGAGCGTTTTTATTTGCTCGCGTATAGCTATACGAAAAATGAACAGGACGCACTTGATGTCGTACAAGACAGTATTCAAAAAGCAATGCTTTCTCTAGATCGACTAGAAAATGTCGAGTATATGAAAAGCTGGTTTTACAAAATCGTCGTACGTACATCTATAGATTTTTTACGTAAGCATAAACGCTTACAAGTAACAGATGATGATACATTGCATTATTTAACACCTGCACAAGAGGATGTCTACGAAAACGTTGATTTAGAGCATGCGTTAGAAGACTTACCCGTAATGTACCGTGAAGTTGTTATTTTACATTATTTCGAAGATTTAAAACTCGCTGATGTTGCAAATATTCTTAACATTAAGCTGAGTACTGCTAAATCACGTCTTTATAAAGCGCTAAAACTATTGAAAATACAGTTGGAAGATGTGAAGGGAGAAACAGCACATGGATGAAAAATTAAAAGAATTAGAAAAACAATATAATGAGGTATCTATTCCAAAGGAGCTTGATTTTGTGGTTGAAAACGCATTAAAACAAGGTAAAAAGAACAGAAAAAAAAGAGCACCACAATGGTTGCTTGGATCTGCGGCAGCCGCGATGCTTTTTACAGCTGGTTTAAATGTCAGTCCTGCAATGGCACGAACACTTTCAGATATTCCTGTTGTTGGTAGTGTCGTAAAAGTCTTAACTTGGACTGAATATGAAGTAAAAGAAGAGACATACGATGCAGACATTAAAGTACCTTCTATTGAAAACTTAAAAAATAAAGATCTTGCTAATGCTTTAAATGAGAAATACCGTTCGGAGGGCAAAGCTCTTTATAATGACTTTATTGCCGAAGTTGGTGATTTAAAGGCTAACGGTGGCGGCCATTTAGGTGTAGATAGTGGCTACGACGTAAAAACAGATAATGACCAAATCTTGTCGATTGGTCGTTACACTGTCAATACAGTAGGATCCTCTTCTACAACGATGCACTACGATACGATTGATAAACAAAATGAAATTTTAATTACACTGCCAATGCTATTTAAAGACGATAATTATATTAAAACGATCAGCGATAACATTATCGAACAGATGCGCAAACAAGCCGCTTCCGACTCAGATAAAGTATACTGGGTAAAAGGTGCAGGGCATGAAGAGGTTACGGAAAACTTTACAGCTATTAAAGCAGACCAGCAATTTTATATTTCTGATAAAGGGAAACTTGTGATTTCCTTTGATAAATATGAAGTGGCACCAGGCTATATGGGCGTAGTAGAATTCGAAATCCCAACAGATGTCCTTAAAAAGGATCTTGTAAGCTCTAATTATATTCATTAATCATTTGTAATAAAGTGAAATATTAATCCGTGGGGTTTTCTATACCCACGGATTATTAATTCTTCACCAAACGGGCTTTTATGGGCAGTAAGTCTCCTCACTTCTTAATGTGAGGAGACTTACTGCCCTTTAAGTATTTCTATAAAAAATTTTTTCATAAACTAGTCCGGAATCGGCTTTAACTTCTAAATGACTCGAAACCGCTTTCACCTCACCACCTTTAAAGGTGGGAACTTCTGTAGCTGACGTTTTGCTTTCGTTACCAACTGCTGCAGGAAGTTAAAATTCTCTTTTCAGAGTAGTTTGTCATACTTATAATCCCCTCACTTTTTGTCTAAGCTAAAATGTATCAATTAACGTTAGAGGGTTTTTATATGAAAGGCGTAGGATCGATTAGTATTTTACATGTTGTCTTTTTATCTATGACTGTTATTGGCTTAAAAAATCACGTGACAATTATTCCCCCAATACTCGACGTTGTAGGGAGAGATGGTTGGGCATCTGTATTAATGGCTACTGTTATTATATTCTTCTGGCTATTTCTTTTAGTTTATATTCAAAAAAAGACGAATCAAGAACCTATAAGAGACTGGTTAGATGGGAAAATCGGGAAAATAGGCTCAACGATTGTCATCTATATTATCGTTATTTATTTACTCATTTTAGCTGCATTTACAATGGTTGAAACATTGCAATGGGTAAACACAACGTTTTTACCTGAAACACCAGTCATTATATTATTACTCATTTATACGATTCTTTGTATTTTACTCGTTACAACTAGCTTACAAACCATTGTTATGTTAAATGTCTTTGTATTATTTGGTGTAGTAGTCTTTGGTTTTTTTGTCGCATTTACAAATATACAGGTAAAAGAATATGAGTTATTACGTCCATTTTTTGAGCATGGATTCCACCCCGTTATTAAAGGGATGGTTTACCCAGCATCAGGATTTATTGAATTAATCATACTGTTATTTTTACAGCACCAATTTAAAGATCGTCTTCGTTGGTATCATTTTAGCATCATACTTTTCATTTTAATGGGGCTTACTTTAGGTCCACTCCTTGGAGCAATTGCAGAATTTGGTCCTACCGAAGCCGCAAAGCAAAGATATCCTGCCTACGAGGAATGGGGACTAGTTTCAATTGGTCGCTATATTGAGCATCTTGACTTTTTCTCTATATACCAATGGCTTACAGGTACATTTATACGAGTTAGCTTCCTCTTATATGTTATAGCGGATTTATTGAAAATGACTGGGGCCCCAAAGCAAATATGGAGAATGATAGGTCCACCCTTCTTTCTACTGTGTCTACCGCTTATTATTTTAAATGAAAACATATTTTTGAAGGTGAAAGGGAACTATATATTAACAGTAACTTTTATTTTCTTTTTTCTTCTGTCAATTTTTTTCGTACTAGTTGCGTTCTTTTCGGGAAAGTCTCCCCAAAAAAAGAAATCTGAAAAACAAGAGATGGAAAGTGGTGAATCATAATGCCTCAGCAGGAGAAGGCGATAGATCTAAACACCTTAAAAAAACTTTTTCAAAAATCAGCAGATATTCAATTTCAGGAATATACATTTAATCAAAAAAAGGTTCAATTCATTACCTGTGATGCAATGATAGACCAGCAAATGCTCAATGAAGTCATTATTCGGCGTGTTCAGTACCTTTATGACAATTTAGCTGATACAACCTTTGAAGATAATATTACACAGCAACTTCATGTCCCGACTCTTCAAAAAATCAAAGATAAAGAAGAAGCCATTACCTTTGTATATACTGGTTTCCTACTGCTTTATTTTGAAGAGGAAGAACTTTTATATGCTAGTAATATTGCTAAAAAGCCTAATCGAAATCCTGAAGAAACGAGGATGGAAGTTCTCGTTAAGGGACCAAGGGATAACTTTATTGAAGACATCCGGGTCAACATTGCACTATTACGAAAACGTTTACCTACGAATTCTTTTTGTGTAGAAAAAATGGAGTTAGGCAAACGTTCGAAAACAAGCGTGGCTATTCTTTATTTTGATGATATTGTCGATATGGATATTTTACACGGAATTAAAAAGCAACTGACAGCTGTAGATACAGATATTGTCTTTAGTGGAGATATATTAATGGAGCGGATTAATAAAAACTCCAAACTTTTCCCAAAATTCGATTACACAGGACGACCCGATTATGCTATTCAGGCTCTAATTAGAGGACGCTTTCTTATTTTCGTCGATGGTGTAGCATATGGTGTCATCACACCGGTTAATTTATTTTTATTATTAAAATCCGCTGAGGATAATGAATATCCCATCGTTTTCAGTTCTATAGAACGACTTTTGAGGATCGTTGGCATTTTAATCGGTTTGCTATTGCCTGCATTTTGGCTCTCTTTGACGACCTATCATCAAAATCAGCTACCATTCCAGCTTTTAGCAACCGTCGTCCAATCAAAAACAGGTTTACCTCTCCCTTCCTCACTCGAAATGCTAATCATGCTACTTATGTTTGAATTGTTCCGAGAAGCCGGCTTACGTCTGCCTTCTGTTATTGGTGGTACGATAAGTGTAGTTGGAGGTTTAATTATTGGTGATGCAGCCATTCGCGCTGGTGTGACAAGTCCAGAAATGATTGTCGTTATAGCGATCTCTACAATTGCATCATTTACTCTTGTGAACCAATCTCTTGTCACAACCATCAGTATATTGCGTATTGCGTTCATTCTTGCCAGCGCTTTCTTTGGTTTATTTGGCTTTTTCATCTCACTTTACTTTACACTTCTTTACTTATGTAACATCCGAATTTACGGTTATTCTTACATGAATCTTGCAACAGATTTAAATTGGACAACTATTAAAAAATCGATTTTCCGCTTATCACCAAAAGGCTACGCCGAGCGTAATAAAGCACTTGCACCCCAAGATAACACTCGTACATCTAAAAGCAGGAAGAAGCAATGAAGAAAAAAATTATTATATTATCAAGCTTAGCTACTTCGCTCCTTCTTTCAGGATGTTGGGATGTTTATGAAGCTCAAAGAATGTATTATGTAGATGGTCTTGGTATTGATTATAAAGATGGTCAGTATGTAATATACATGCAATTAATTAACTTCACCCATGTTGCAAAATTCGAGTATCCTAATCCTCAAAAAACAGTACAGGCTGAGGTTGGACACTCTAAAGGAAAAACAATGGAAGAAGCACTTTATAAATTATTTCAATCCGTCGACCAAAAAGTGTTTTGGGGGCATATGACATTTATTATTTTCTCCGAGGAAGCGATGAAAAATAAAAAGGCCCTCTCCGTTATAGACACTGTCTTGCGGTATAGGGAAACAAGGTATCAAATATGGACCTATTGTACACAAGATTCTATAAAAGACATCCTTCTTCTAACGCCGATTTTGAATACATCTCTAATATCATCAAAGCTTAGTACTCCTTTAGATACAGCCGATAAAGAAATATTCGTCGAGCCCGTTAATTTTCGAAATTTAGTTATTGGCTTAAATGAACCAAATCACGAAATTGGTATCCCTTATGTAACGATCAGTAAAAACTGGGAAACTGCAGAGCAACAAGGTCAGGAAACTGCCTTAACAGGGGTTGGGGTACTTTCTAAAAGTGGGTTTAAAGGCTTTATTAAGAATGATGCCGCAAGAGGCATGCAATGGATGCATAATAGAACGCACCGAGGTCAAATAACGTTTAAAATAGAGGGTGACGAAACAGATTATTTGACAGCAACATTGGAAAAAATAAAAGTAAATATTGAACCACTAGTTAAAAATGATCAAGTAACATTTGATGTCCATGTAAAAATAAATGCAATTTTAAATGGTTTTAAAACGAATATTTCTGAAGATGAATTAAGAAAAAAGATTATAAAAGAAGTGAAGAAAGAAATTCGAACAACGTATAAAGAAGCATTAGCGAAAGATATTGATATTTATCGACTTTCTGAACAGCTATATCGAAAAAATATTAAAATGTGGAAAAAAATAGAGAAAGACGGAAAGATTCCATTAACACCTAGTTCTATTAGTAAATTAGAAATAGACGTTAACCAAGTAAATCCTGGCCGTAAAACATTTACGGGAACATTTAATGAGTAATCTTAGAGGATATTTTATTTTGGATTAAATATAATAAGACTTTATTTATTCATTTTTCACATTCCATTTATCTTGCTATTCCTGAAGGAGTCACCTAGTCGTTAATTATTTTTATCCAATCCACAAAAAAATATTTAAATAGCCTTCCCTGGCAACAACCGTCAAAACATTTAACATATCTTCACATTTTCATTTGCAATTGATGCTCAGCATGCTATAATTCATGTATAAAGAATTGAATAGCTTTTGACAATTATGTCAAAGGGGAGTAGCTAGCAGATGTAAACAAAGCATCTGATTTCACATTCGTCATTACATGGTTATTTACCATCGGGTGTGAAGGCATATCTTGGCGTACAGGTATTCTGTGCAACAACCAATTAATTAGCTTAGCAAGACCTTTGCCTATTTTTTTAGGCAGAGGTCTTTTTATTTTGCCTAAAAAAGCAAAGAATAAGTTAAAAGCAATTTATTCATTTCTGTTCAAAGTATAAAGGAGGAAATACATTTGGAGGCAATTTTACTAGAATACGCATGGGTCCTTGTCGTATTAATTGTATTAGAAGGTTTATTAGCAGCCGATAACGCCGTAGTTATGGCCGTTATGGTTAAGCATTTACCAAAAGATCAACAGCAAAAAGCACTGCTATATGGTTTAGTGGGAGCATTTGTTTTTCGCTTTGCGGCACTATTTCTTATTACAACGCTCGTTAACTTTTGGCAAATCCAAGCTCTAGGTGCTGCCTATTTATTAATTATGTCAACGAAGCATATTTATGATTCCCGGAAAGCCAAACAAAATCCCGAGGAAACGCAGGACAATAAAAAACAATCTGGCTTCTGGATGACCGTACTAAAGGTTGAGTTTGCTGATATTGCCTTTGCCATAGATTCAATATTAGCTGCTGTCGCCATCGCTGTTACACTACCTCATATCGGAAATTTCGATGTTGGCGGCATTAATGCTGGGCAATTCGCTGTGATGTTTTTAGGTGGTATTATCGGTGTGATTATGATGCGTTTTGCTGCTCGTTGGTTCGTGAAAATACTCGATAATTATCCATCACTTGAAACAGCTGCCTTCTTAATCGTTGGTTGGGTTGGTGTAAAGCTGGCTGTTTTAACTTTAGCACACGAAAAACTAGGTATCATCCCACATGAATTTCCACACTCAACAGTTTGGAAGTCCATTTTCTGGATTGTCTTAATTGCAATTGCACTTGGTGGCTATTTAGTTGGTGTGAAAAACCAAAGGAAAAATTTAAAATAATGCCTAATATATTACCCGGTCTAGCGAAGGCCGGGTATTGTTTGTATGATCATATCCCGGATACTTGGTAACCAGTCATCACCACATGATGATAATAATACATATTTTTTTATAGTTGAATCTTTTTCAATGTTGATTCGTATGTTACTATATAAAAGTTATTTTACAAAAGAAAGGATTTTTCTATATGGCGTATGCTAAAAATCAAAACTTAAATAAGATCTTAAAACACTTTGCTTTTATGTGGGTATTAACCGTTGTCGGAATGTACATAGCAACATTATTACCTCCTGCAATTGTCATGCCAATATCCATTATTGCGCTTGTACTTCTTATCATTGTCATCTTTGTACGAAACCTGAAGCTTGCTAATTCCATTATGTATACAATCCCCTTTTTAATGGGAATTTTACTATTTTGGACAACACAATTCTACATTGTAGAGCTAGGGCAACAGCTTGTTTTACTTGTTTTCGTAGCGACTGTAGCTATTTTTATTGTACTAGCATTGATAGGTATGATGATGAATAAAGACATTTCCAATTGGGGAAGCTATTTATTCACCGTATTAATCGTCGTTATTGTATTTTCATTAGCCTTTATGTTTTTCCCTGTAAGCAACTTGGTCGCATTAATTATTGCAGGAATTACTGTACTACTTTTTAGTCTTTATACGGTTTATGACTTTAACCGAATCCGACATAATCACGTTTCAGATGATGAAGTAGTAGGCATGGCTTTAAATCTATACTTAGATTTCATTAATTTATTTGTCAATCTTTTAGAGGTCATTTGGCGTTTAAAAAATGAATTTGATTAAATTTCCTAATTGAGAATAAAAATCAATTAAATTGCCACACTTGCCTTCTTCGCTGTATACTAAAAGAGATGCAGCAGGTATTTACTGCAAAGGGAGGAAAACTTTTATGTTATCTGAAAAACTACACACAGCACTAAACGAACAAATGAATTTTGAATTTTACTCTGCGCATGCTTATATGGCGATGGCGGCATATTGCACAGATCAAGATTACGATGGCTTTGCCAACTTCTTTTTAGTACAGGCTGAAGAAGAGCGCTTCCATGCAATGAAATTTTATAATTTCCTAAGCGATATGGGCTACCGTGCAACAATCCACGGCTTCGATAGCCCAGATAATCATTTCGAGTCTATTTTACATGCCTTCAAAACTGCCCTTTCACACGAGAAGGAAGTGACTCGCCGTATTTATAATCTATCGGATATCGCTTTAGACGAACGTGAGCATGCGACAATGGCTTTCTTAAAATGGTTCATTGACGAGCAAGTGGAGGAAGAATCAACATTCGACACGTTAATTCGTAAAATTGAACGCATTGAAAATGATTCTAACGCCATCTTTATGCTTGACGCTGAATTAGCGACACGATCATTTACACCAGATGCTGAAGCTTAAAATTTACTAGTAAATTGAGTCATTTTTTATTCCTCCTCAATGTTTTAGTCTTACTTAACATTTACGCAGGAAGAATAAAAATGACTCTTTTTTTAACATAGTTATATAGACTTATTCAAAGGTACCACTATAATTAAGAAACTAAGAAACCCTACTTCTTCGTTTGGTTTTAAAACAGAGCCTAATAAAAAAAGAAATGCTAAAAACTAACATTTCTCTTTTTACATTTATTTCGGCACCGAAATTCCACCTCTATTTCAGTGGAATATCAACTGTTTGAGTTCCATCTAAAAAGTTTTCATAATGTGAGAAATAGATGCGAACTGGATTGACGACTCCCTTCATGTCATATGTTTCGGTTTGTTCGATTACGTATTCATCAGTTCGATGATAACTTGCTGAATTACTATAAACAGTTTCGCCATTTGCATCTATTGCTGTACCAAGTAAACCGATATTTTTATTTTCATATGAAGTTGGAACATTTATAGTTATCATGTGCTTATTAACTTGAACTTTTAAGCCTGGGAGAGGTGGTTTCGATAGAACTTTCTTTTGGTTAAAATCTACCTCTATAAAATCTTGCCCTTTCGGCAATGCTTTTACTTTTCCAATGGATAATGTTAACTTTTTAGGCTCTCTAAAATAATTACTTTGCATAAAGAATGTCTCTTCCCCATCGATAAAATTCCCTGTAGCTGTTATGCCATTATTAATCGTCGTCCATTCCTCCCCTCTTTCATCCAATAAACGAATATCATCAAATCCTAAAATACGCTGATCATTATGTGGATCGAGAGCGATTGTAACACCTGTACGGAGCGGTGAAATAGATACAGACTTGATGGTGATTTGCTGACCTTCAAAGCTCATTTTTTCATTCAATACATAGACCTTTGTTTTCGCTATTGGCTTTTTAAGTGAGAATGGGATCGTAAACTCTGTTTGTTTTTCATCTGCAAATTGTATATATAGTTCAAAATTAGCATTGTCATAATTTATAGGATTTTTAAATGAAGCCACAAATTTATCTTCAATCAAAGATGTTTCTTTTTCGCTATACCAACTGTAACTTATTCCAGCGGGTAATACCTCACCATTTAGACGGAGCTCCATTTTCTTGGTTGCTAAATCATGAACATCGAACGGTGCCGAAAATGTATAAGGCAATATCATACCTGTTTCATCAGCAATAACTCCTTGAAGTGTAAATGATACACCGTTTTTCGTTTGGGACAATCCTAGTTCCTCATAATAGTTGTTATGGAGTATATCTTTGACCCCTTTATCAAACGTAATCATCTCTACTAACGGCGCAAAGCCTGGGATTTTTGCGATGGCACTCGCAAAAGCTGGAGATACACGGATAGACGTTACAAAAAGTAGCAGCAATGCACAAGTAACAGCAATGCCTTTCCATATACGGTGTCGATTACGCTTTTCTTTTTGGAAGCGTATGACACTTTTCCGATGCGACTCTTCTAAATGCTCATGTGGTATATCAATTTTCGCTAATTCTTTGACAAAAATATCATAATCATGCTTTTCTACCTGTTTCATCTATAGCTCTCCCTTCTCCTTAAAATATAGTTTTAGCTTTTTCAATGCCGCATGTAACCTTGATTTCACAGTTCCTTCTGGAACATTTTGAAGTCTAGCGATATCTTGATTTTTATAATCTTGAAAATATTTCAGAAAAATAAGCTCTTGCTGCTCTTTTGGTAGCTTTGTAATAATATCTGTCATTTCAAAGCGCTCATAATTGGGGGCATTATCACTAATTTCTATGTCTTCCTGCAATTCAAGACGTCTGCTTCTTTCACGCATATCATGGCAAATATTAAGTAAAATTCGGACAAGCCACGTACTAAAATAATCTGGTTCTTTTATGGTATGTATCTTTTTTAGGCTTCGATATGTAGCTTCTTGTATTGCTTCAATGGCATCATGTTCATTTCTTAAACAAGCAAATGCCATACGGTACATCGTCTGTTCATATTGTTTTATTAGATGTAAAAAAGCATCTTCATCCCCAGCTATCGCACGCTTCACCAATGTTTGTTCATCCATCACATACACCCCCCTTCTACTTATTAGACAGTCAAGCCGACATTTTCGTTCGATTTATTTTTAATTATTTTATCAATTGTAACAAATTTCATTTTCATTTATATTCTGTATGTATTACCTCATAAAATAGAAGTTAAAAAAAGGGCTTCTTTGATTGTTGCTGTTAAAACATAAAAACAGAGTTAATCTACAAGATGTGTAGAATCAACTCTGTTTTTATGTTTTTCTTAAATTGAATATTTCACTAAAGTACTCCGTTAGCTCCGTTAGCTGAATAACTCTCCTCTGTAATAAACGTTTCTAATTAGGTTCTTTTTCGTCTTTCTCATTAAGTTTTCTTACAAACTCAATACACCTTTACTCAGAAGCCCCAAACATAATAAATTTTTATGGTGCTTGTCTCAAGGATGGAATGTTAGCTCCTCCGCTCATCAAATTGAACTCCATATAAGTCCCTGGGGGTCTCGTCTAATATTCTATATCCACAACAAGGACAAGTATATTTCATATAATCTCTTCGCTCTTTTTTAACCAAATCTTATCATACTTCTTATTGAACTAAACTACTTCAATAAGAAAAACGGCTCCTATAATAATTTTAATTTTTTGAAATTTTAGTATTCATCGTGAACTAGATACATATTTGTCAAAGTAATATTCAAATATCTTATAAATGACTTGTACTTCACTAATATTTATCTTAAGAAGATTTTGAACATCTATTACTTGAATTTCTTCTAAACCTTGACTGTATTTGGAATTTTCATAAGCATTAAGCAGGTCATAAAAAAATTCACAATGGATTGAACAATGGGAACCGTCACTATACCATCCAGCACTAAAAAGAAAACTTGCCCAAGATATTTGACGTTGTTTATATTTTAAAAATAAACAAGCCAAGTAGAAATCATTTAATTCAGGAAAATTTTCAAAGGGTTCCGAATTTGCAAATTCCTTTACAATTCTTTCTGCACCGTTTTGAAATTTTGTTAATGAAAGTTCTATAATCCAATAAGGAGGACTTTCAGATTTATCTATAATTTCATCACAAAATAATAAATAGTGCTTATATGTTATTAAGCCAGCTTCAAGCATCTCCCCCATTTTCCAAGCAAGAGATTTGTTCAAATTAATTTGCAATACTATCCCTCCCCTTTAGTTTCTTTAAAATTCTATACTAACATCATTTTAACAATAACTCACTACTGTTGCTTAACTAAACTGCACTGTTTGTTGAATTTAATATATATACTAACCACCCCCATGTTATTTATTAACATATAATTACAAATAAAAAATACAATAGAAAGGGTTTATGTTTATGGGGTTTGATTTGAGTCTGAAAATTCAGGTGATTTTTTACTTGAATTAGATGTGGTTGATTACTCAAATTCAATTATTAAAGAAAAAATTGAGGAATTTTTTAACTTAACTAAAACAGAAACTGCTTTTGAATTTGTACGTGATGAAATATCACATTCTTGGGATATTCAAGGGGAAAAAGTTACTTGTCACGCCTTAGATGTATTGAAGTATAAACAAAGGTATTTGTATGAAAAATCAAACCTTTTAGCAGCATTATTACGCTCGCAAGGAATTCAAACAAATTTCTGTTATCAGCATTTAATGTTGTTTGATACACCAGAAAAAGGATATTCGATTCATGCTTTGAATACTGTATATTTAAAGTCCAATAAAAGTAACTATGATTAAATGCTTGCGGAAACAAAATGAGTCTTAATGAAGAGGATTATTCTATTATTTTTGCAAAAACCAAACAATAAAACCATTGCTCTATTTAAGGAGCATACTGATGCTTTGGAAACATTATTTACCTGAAAGGATTTAGTTATTTCACTAATAGGGACTTTAATCATTGAAAAAGCTCCTAAAAAAGAGAAACGCCCACAATTCAACGTTTCTCGTATCTTCGTTATAGTAGATGAGGTTCTCGAACTTCTCCATCAAACGCAGCTCGATATATCGAATAGATATCTTCTCGCTTAAGTGGCATCGGACTACGTGCCAGAATTCTTGTTTGCTTTGTCGCATCATCCGTTAGTTGTTCCAGTGCTGTTTCAGGTATATTAAATCCTTGTAATGTGGATGGAATATTAACGTCCTTCACAAGTTGCTTTAATGCATCTACACATTTATAGGAAGCCTCTTCTTGCGATAAATACGCAGATGAAATACCCATTGCATCTAAAATATCTTTCATACGTTTTTCGCAACTTTGACGAATATAGCCCATGACATATGGTAATAGCACTGCGTTGGAATCTCCATGAGCAATATGGAACTGGCCACCAAGTGGATAAGCTAAAGCGTGTACTCCTGCAACACCAGCATTAAAAAAGGCTAAGCCTGCTAAATAACTACCATAACTCATATCCGAGCGTGCCTGCTTATTTTGACCGTCATGCACTGCAGTTCGAATGGAGCCACTAATTAATTTTATAGCTTGTAGTGCAAGTGCATCAGTTACTTCATTGGCATTTACAGAAACATAGGCCTCTATTGCATGTGTTAAAGCATCTACGCCTGTAGCAGCGGTCACTTTGGGTGGTAAGGAAATCGTTAACGCAGGGTCTACAATGGAGACATCTGCTAATAAGTAATCATGTGTCACAACATCCTTCGTCGTTTCAAGTGACAGTACTGAAATATTTGTCACTTCTGAGCCTGTTCCGGATGTAGTTGGAATTAAAATTTTAGGTAACCCTTTATTTTCAAGGGTTTTTGTTCCTGTTAAATTTAAGTAATCTGCCACTTTCCCATCATGTGTTGCTAAAACCGCGGCAAGTTTCGCTAAGTCTAATGCACTTCCTCCCCCTAAACCGATCACTAAATCAAAATGATGTTTTCGAGTAAAATCAACTAGTTTTTCACCAATTGCGAGCGGTGGCTCTGGGGCAATATCGGTATAAATAGTTGTAGCGTACCCATTTTCAAGTAAAGGCTTTTCAAGATGATCTGTTAAACCTAACTCTTTTAAAAATGGATCTGTGATGATTAAAATATTATTTGCTTTCAATTTTTCTACTTCCGGTAGTAGCTGACTTAAACAACCCCAGCCTGTATAACTCGCAGGAGTAAAGGTTAATTTATGCATAATTGTTCTACTCCTATCTATTCATAATTCGATTTTCTAAATGACTTAAATTGGACTGAGTCACGGCCAAACCACAATGCGAATTTGTTTCATTTGCTAATCGTCTAATTCGTTCAACTGTAGAATTATAGCCACCAGAATTATAAAGTATACAAGGTGGCTTGACAGGTGATGCTCTACAAATTCATTTGGCTGGTTTGGATGATCAATCGTTGCAGGGTTATGCATGGCAATCCATTCGCATTGTTCCATTATCCATAACATACAATTTCGGGTGCTGTTTGATTATATTCATTTACAACCATCCCCATTTCCGAATCATTTATAACTCGACATAATTGTAGCTGTCGCTTTGCTTTCGCTACTTAAAACATTGCTACTGAAAGAAGTTAATTGTTATTCCAAACCACTAGCTTCATTTCTGTCATTTCCTCAACTGCATATTTGATGCCTTCTCGACCAGTTCCACTTTCTTTAATGCCGCCATATGGCATATGGTCAACACGGTATGTTGGAACGTCATTAATAATGACGCCTCCTACTTGTAATTTCTTTGAAGCATTAAAGGCCATCTCGATTGAAGGTGTAAATATGCCTGCCTGTAAGCCGTAATGTGAATCATTGACAGCATCAATGGCTTCTTCTATGGAAGAAACAGGATTGACAATTACAACAGGTGCAAATATTTCTTCACAAGATACACGGCTTTGAGAGGATACATTATATAATACTGTTGGAAGTAAAATATTATTGTCAATACGACCACCTGTCAGTACTTCGGCACCTTCTGCTACCGCTTCTTCTATCCATGTAACAGCACGCTGTTGCTCCGTTTCTGAAATCATCATCGCTAAATCCGTTGTTACATCTAAAGGGTCCCCTATTGTTAGCTGTTCTATTTTTGCTTTTAGTTTTTCTAAAAATACATTCATCATATTTTCTTTTACATATATACGCTGTAGGGAGATGCAAACTTGACCTTGATTTGAAAAAGCCCCCATTACAATTCGGTCCATAATCTTATCGAGTTGAATCCCTTCATCAACAATAACACCTGCATTCGAACCAAGTTCTAATGTGACTTTCTTTAAGCCAGCGCGATTGCGGAGGGAAATACCTACAGCAGGACTTCCGGTAAATGTAATCATCTTTACTTTTGGATGTGCTAAAAAGGCATCTCCTACTAGTTTTCCTTGCCCAGTTACTAAGTTAAATGCACCTGCTGGTAATTTTGTTTGTGCCAATAATTGTGCTAAAAAATGAGCAGATAACGCTGTTTGGGTTGCAGGCTTCAAAACAATCGTATTTCCAGCTGCTAATGCGGGTCCAACTTTATGGGCTACTAAATTTTGCGGAAAATTAAAAGGTGTAATAGCCGCAATAACGCCCAATGGCTCTCGAATGGTATAACCAAATCTACCCTCTCCACTTTTAGATGCATCCATCGGAATCATTTCACCAGATAGCCGCTTTGCTTCTTCTGCTGCAAATTTGTAAGTTTCAATCGTTCGATCAATCTCAGCATAGGCATATTTTAACGGCTTAGCTGATTCTAGTGAAATAATTCTAGCTGCCTCTTCTCGATTTTCTGCAAATAGATCCGATAATTGTTCTAAAATTTCTGCTCTTTGAAATGCTGTTAATGCTGCCATTTCGGCTTCTGCTGCATGAGCACTTTCAATTGCATGCTGTACATCATCTTCAGTGGCCATAGCAAATTGAGCAATGACCTCTTTTGAGTAGGGAGCTTGAACCTCCATAAATTCATCTGTCTTTTGCCATTGTCCATTAATAAATAAGCTCTTTTTCAAGACCTTACTCACTCCTCTCTTCAAATGGTTACGTATTCATTTCTGAAAATAAAAAAATGAATACGTAACCATTTTAGCTTTAAAAAATAAACTGAGGCATCAGTTTATTTTTTTACTTGTTGTATTTCTCGGGAAAAGTTTAACAGATTCTGTTTGTTGGATGCAAGCACTTTTTTTCTCCATTACCTCAAATAATTTTTCAATAGCAATAAATCCGAGGTTTTTTTCGGATTCTAGACCTACTGTTGTTAAAGCAATTGAATGGTGCTTACTGAGTTCCACATTATCAATACCAATAACATTAAAATCTTGAGGAACACGAAAGCCCCTCTCTAAGCAAAGGTTTAAAATTTCAATAGCAATCGCATCTGTTGCGGCACAAATAGCGGTAGGCCTAGTAGGAAGCTTTAGTATTTCCTCAAACATTCGTTCAATATCGTCTTTTTTCGTATTTGTAAAAAATGCTGGCACTGTATTTATATCTATAGCGCTGTCCTTTAAAGCATTTTTAAAGCCATTGTACCTCTCAAAAAAAGTACTAATTTCATGTGGACCGCCAATCCAGCATATGTCACGATGACCTAAAGATAAAATATGATTCGTCGCTATATAACCAGCTTCCACATTATCAATTTCTACAAAATACCTGTTTTCTCGATGCTTGCGATTATACATGATAAATGGAATGCCTAGTTTTTCAAGCTTAAAAAATAAGTCATCTTCATATAACATTGACGATAAAATAATCGCATCAGCCCTAGTTTCCAAAACAGAATTATAAATAGAATTTAAATCATCTTCCGTACCAAAATAAACATTTACTTTATAGCCCCGAGCATTAACATAATTAACAATTGCAGTAGTTGTATCGACAAAAAAAGGATTATGTAAAGGCCCTGATATCAAAGTAATAATGCCAGTTTTTTTCTGTACAAGTGATCTTGCAATATCATTTGGAATATAGTTTAAATCCTCAATTGCCCGCATCACTTTTTCAACAGTTTTCGGCTTTACGAGTTCAGGAGTATTTAACACTCTTGAAACCGTTGTTTGAGAGACACCCGCATATTTAGCCACATCTTTTGAAGATACCAAAAAACCACCCACTTCATCTTTGTAAGCCTATTTTATACCATTAAAGAAATAATGTTAATAGATAAGAGTAAATGCAAGTACTTTCTATTATTAGGGATTTTTCCGATTTTTTCGCTCATAAGGCTTTACGGCTTCGCTAGCTTTAAAATTATAAACAGGTGTAATCACTTTTATTATATCTGCAGTTTCCTCAAGAACAGATGTAATTTCTGACATCGGCTTATAGGCCATTGGGGCTTCATCTAATGTTTCTTCGTTTACGGATGTTGTCCAAATACCTTGCATCATTTCTTTAAAATCTTCCATGTTTAGTGCTTCTTTTGCAGCACGGCGAGAATACATTCTCCCTGCCCCATGTGGTGCTGAGTAATTCCAATCTGCATTCCCTTTCCCCATACAAATGAGTGAGCCATCCCGCATATTCATAGGAATAACGAGCTTCTCCCCTTTATTTGCTCGAACGGCTCCTTTTCTTAACGTCATTGTTTCTGTATCAATATAGTTATGGATCGTATCGAATGTTTCGTTAAAACGCCAGTTCATATGCTTAGAGATTGTTTCGGCAATTGTCCAACGATTCATCTGGGCATATTGCTGAGCAATTTTCATATCGTGAATATAATCATGGAAATACTCACCCTCTAAATAAGCTAAATCTTTTGGTACAATAGGATTTTGCTCTTTAAAAGCTTTAATCATCGTTTGAATTTCTTTTTCGCGCCCCTGATATTTCAGCACGGCAATTTTATCTTTTAAATCTCCTTGTTGTAATGTTTCATAGGCTCTTTTTTGATGCCAATTCGCTACCTTAGCTCCGACATAACGCGACCCAGTATGGATAAGTAAGTAATGTGTGCCTGCTTCGTCTTTGGCAAGCTCGATAAAATGATTGCCTCCCCCAAGTGTACCAAGCGATAAATTCGTATAGTCATCTTTTAAACCACTTGCTACAAACTGTCTCCCCTCGAATTCAACAAAATGACGTGCAGAAGATACTTCCTGATGGATATTCTGTCCGCTTGGTATATGTGCTCGAATTGTAGCATCAAGTTTCGAAAAATCGATATCCGCCTCATTTAACTCTGCTACAAATACACCACAGCCTACATCAACGCCTACAAGATTAGGCACTACACGATTTTGCAGTTGAATTGTTGTGCCAATAACACAACCCTTCCCTGCATGATAATCTGGCATAATCCGTACTTTTGTTCCTTCCATAAAGGCTTGATTTGCCAATTCTTTAATTTGATCAATAGCTGATTGTAAGGCTGTATTTGAATAAATTTTCGCTTCAGTAAAACGTCCTTTAATTTGAATCATGTTTATCCCTCCTACTATCAATACGAAAATCGTCATATTTGGTTCCAATTTTCGCCAAATAACCCATTTGTAAAAAACAAGAAATACATAAAAATGTTCTAAAATTACAAAATAATTTTAGAACATTTCTTTTAACATTTATTCTTCATATTGAATATCTAATTTTTTCGGTATTTCTGGTATATCGTTTGATTTTACATCTACTTCTGTTAAAGCTAACGTATGTAATGGATATTTTTTCTGAACATCGAAAGGAATTGCAATGCTCTCCATTTTATTGTTCATTTGACTACGTGCAAGTAGCCCATTATTTGTTAGATCAATGCTTATAATACTGTTAATTGTTTCTTTTAGCATGACAATATCTTTTTCTTTTAACGGCATTTGTTCGTCCATTAAAAATGGTTGAATATTTTCTTTAATATAGCCCTGCGCCTCAATTAAACAAGAAAATTCATTTAATTTATTTGCGTATAACTTTAATTGACGCTTTTCTTTTGAACGTTGGTGATTTAGCTCTTGCACTTTTTGCTCAATGCGTTCCAAACGTTTTTTCGTTAACTCCATAAGATAACTTTGTATTGAATAAAGGGACTGAAGCATCGTTGCTTCTGCTTCTTGCACTTTTTCATATTGTGCAATACAAACAACTTGCTGCTCATTTAACTTGTTGACACGTTCCTTGAAAAATCCATTTTGCGTATGCTGACCAAAAATAGCTTTCATAAGGCCTTTTCCGTGAATTTTTTTATGCTGAGCGTCCAATCGATCATATTCACGTATATAATCGCTATGCATATTACGGTATTCCCGTAACATTTGTTGATATAAAACAGCTTTTTCTGTAAAGCTTTCCACAATTTCATCCTGAAAATAATCATTTTGTGAAATGGTTTGTAAAAGTTGGTATAATGTTTGAACATTTTTAAATACGTTGGCAACCTGCTCGTATTCTTGCTCATATTCAGTTACAATCGCTAAATCACGTTGATAGCGTGAAAATTCGTATTGTGTATCGCCTGCATACTTTTCAATGTTTTCAACTGCAGATTGGAATGGATCTCTTTGTGGAATAACAGTTAATTCGAAGCGGAATCGTTCAAGCCATTGCAAGAAGCGAATTAAAATGCCATACGTTTTCTTATCACTATTTTCTGCAACCCGATGAATTTCTGAAATTAATTGCTCATACTTACTTTTCTCCCAAAGCTCATCACTATTAGTCTGTTTAGCTTCAATCGCTTCTCTTGCAGAGATAGCGACAAAATCACTTATTAAATGCCCAATTCGTTCTCTCTCAGCATTAATAAACGCCTGTGTATTTTCATTTGAATCTATAGCATTGATGACACAAAGAGGCTCAACACCTTTGTTTTTTAGCGTTTCCATCAATAATATTTCAGGATAAATAGCCATCGAACCTGAGCGTAATACCCAAAAGATTTCGTCAACACGGTTCATCAATGCCTCTGGGAAGTAGGCCATTTCCCCTCCTCCAGCTTCCAATGAAACCGAATCAATAATTGTTACTGATTTTAATAAATCGTTTTTCAAATATACTTCTAAGTAATCTAAATGTTCTCGTAGTATTTGAGATGCAAAAGTATCGCTAGTTGTCAATAATTCTAGCTTGCTCATATCAAATATTGCTACAACGCCATCTAAAAAATACGCCTTTATTTCTTCATGTTCACCGTATCGCAAAAATGTATTTACCCCTGTTGGATACTGATCACTAACAGGCAAAACTTGACGTCCTAAAAGTCCATTTACAAGTGTTGTTTTTCCAACACGCTCTTTCCCAACAATAAGAATCATCGTTTCGTTGTTAGCATCTTGAATGATACGATTTAAATGTTTAGCTGTATCTTTTACATAAGTATTTTGTACAATAATGCCATGTAATTGTCGCAAATGATCGACAAGCTGTGGCAAAATATTATTCGCTGAGGCTGTATATTCGATCGGAACATTATCAATATTTGTCATCCCCAAAACCTCTTTTCGTATGTATCTAAAGTTATTATAAATGAAAATATTCATTTATTAATATATAGTACTAAGAAATAATGACAAAAAAGGACAATATACTTAAATGTAAACGTCACAAATAGGTAATAAATCTTACATTTTTAAACAGGTTATCTCAGATACTATTACTCATTCAGACTAAAAGAAATAAAAATTATTATGATAAATTCGTAAGAGAGTTAGTCTTCCATTCCAGCCAGACGTGAGTAAACTGCTCCAAGTGTTGGCATTCCACCTTGTGCACCGAATTTCTCCACTGATAATGAAGCTGCAATATTTGCAAAATACACTGCCTGATCCAATGATTGCCCTTCTGCTAAAGCATAAGCGAGTGCACCGTTAAACGTATCACCTGCACCTGTTGTATCTACTGCTTTCGTCAAATAGCCCGGAACATGAATAGGATATTCACCATCAAAATAGCGTGCGCCATCACTACCTAGCGTAATAATCATTTTATTAGGATACTTTTCTAATATTTGTTCTACATCATTTCCAAAAATTTCTGCACACTCCGTTTCATTTGGTGTGATATAGGCAATATCCTCCATCCATTGCACATCAAAATTAGCCGCTGGTGCAGGATTTAATAAAACAGGTACATTCGCTTCTTTACAAAGTTTTATTGCATAAGCGGTCGTTTCCGTTGGGATTTCTAGCTGCATAATGACCATTTGACTTTTTTGAATGATTTCTTTCGCTGCCTCTATATGCGCAGGTGTTAACTCATAATTTGCCCCTGGTACTACTATGATACGGTTATCATTATTGTAGATTAAAATATTAGCAATCCCAGTTGGTGCCGATACGCTTGTAATAGCTTCAGTTTGAATATGCTCTTGCTGTAAAACATTGCACAATGTTTTGCCAAAACTATCGGAACCTACGCAGCCTATCATTGTGACTTCACTTCCAAGACGTGCTGCAGCAATTGCCTGATTAGCCCCTTTCCCTCCTGGAATCGTTTGGAAATCTTCACCAAGGATCGTTTCACCCTGCTTTGGAAAAACCCCCATTTGTACAACTAAATCCATATTTATGCTACCTATAACTGTAATCATCTTTTGACCTACCTTCCATCTTATTTTTCCATTTTAACTGAGAAAACAGTAGAAAGACAGGCCATTTACATTTGAAAATTATGGGGTACTGATCTTCTTACTCAATATTCTGCAATGCAGTTTTTCATCACCCTTTAACGTAGCGGCAGCGACAGATGGTTTTTGTGCGAAAGCGCAGTGCAACGTAGCGGCAGCGACAGGATATTGGTCACTCATCTTTGCCACAGGACGTGGCGCTATTCGAATAAAGTTCCTCTATTTCAGCGGACGTTTGGACACTCGCTAAAAGAGGTTAAAGTTTTCCCAATAAACCTTTCCTTGCCTCTAATTCAATTTTCCTATCACAATCTTCACAGGAAAACTTCCCGTCCATATTTTCTTTATATAGCTTATATTTCCTTGTGCCTTCTACAACTTCAAATATTTTCTTACAAAAAATACAATGAACCTTATAACTAATCATGATACTTCCTCCTTTAACCCGATGTAGTTTTTCGGGGAATATAGCACAAAATATAATGTGATTGACAATAAAATACTGATAATACCGAAAACAATTGCAGTCATTTGAAGCGTAAATAATTCTGCAAACAGACCTAATAGTAAAGTAAAGGAGATTTGTAAAATATTTTGAAAAATACTAGAAATACTACCGAATCTCCCCATCATCTCAGGTGGTACATTTTGCTGATAAAACGTTTCATAACCAGTATTACTAAATGCCATAAAAAAGCCTAAAAAAACGAAACTTACAAATGTCAAAATACTCGATGTCGAGGCATAAAAAGCTGTATAAAACAGCATTGTCAGGAACAAGCCAAAAGCCATATATGACCGAGTGGACCATTTTTTAGCGAAGCTTGCAGCAACCATTCCACCTAAAATTGCTCCAGCTCCTGCACTACTCACAAAAGCTCCATATAAGCTATCGGATAAAGCCAAATCTTGTTTAATAAAGGTTGTTTCCTGAGAATCAAGCGCAAATGCAATCATTAATGTACTTTGAAACAGTAAATAAATCATTATAAATAATGAATTTTGTCGAATGAAAGCTATTACAACTAGATAGTCATTTTTTAGTATTTGCCACGTAATACGTTGCAGTGAAGTTTTCTTCACATCATCTACATCAGGTAATAAGTAAATAATCAAAGCACAAACAAAAAATGTAAAGCTGTTAAACCAAATCGTAAATGTTGTATTAAAAAGCATGATGAGGAGTCCTGCAAGTGCTGGACCTACTAAAAACGAGCCTGAATTGAACGTGCCAAGTATTGCGTTGAATCGTTGTCTATCTTCTGAAGGAACTAACTTTGTAATATAATATGTACTACTAGGCCCAAAGAAACTACTCGCTATATTCGCTAAAAATAACAGTGTATAGATGAGCCAAATTGATTCCATAAACGGCATACAAAAAACAATGAAACCTCGTATAATATCAGTTGCAATCATCAACTTGCGTTTATTCATACGATCAATAAAAGAGCCAGCTACCAAACTTGTTAAAACTCTTGCTATTGGTCCGACAATAAAGATTCCAGCCATCGCTGCCGGTGATTGTGTTAAATGCCATATAAATAAATTTAGCGCTACAAGGTAAATCCAGTCCCCTAATTTTGAAAAACCTAAGCCTCCAATTAATAAGCTGTATTTTCGAAGGATTTTCATTTATAGTTCCTCCCTTTATTACTTTTCACAAAAGTATTCTGGTAAATGTTTAAATAAACTGACTCATCACCAAAACGTGTAGATATTTTCCGTTCCAACTCATATGCACGAGATATGTTTTAACAAATGTCATCCCTAACTTATAGTGTTGGGATGATAAACTGGATAATGTTCCATTTATTCCCCTTAACTCTATTTATATATTATCAAAATATTCTTCAATTTGGTGCGTTTTTGAACATTTAAATAACTAAAGTGGTTTTTAATTGGAACTATGTTATGTAGTAAGGAATAATCATTTACCAATCTAGGAGTTTTCTCTGATACCTGAGCAGTTTCCATTCCAACCTGATCAGTTTTTCCTGATACCTGAGCAGTTTTCATTCCCACCCGATCAGTTTTTCCTGATACCTGAGCAGTTTCCATTCCAACCCGATCAGTTTTTCCTGCTACCCGAGCAGTTTCCATTCCCACCCGATCAGTTTTCTCTGATACCTGAGCAGTTTCCATTCCAACCCGATCAGTTTTTCCTGATACCTGTGCAGCTTCCGTTCCAACCCGATCAGTTTTTCCTGCTACCCGAGCAGTTTCCACTTCAATCAAAGCACCCCCTTCTTCAAGCAACAAAAAAACTGAAGACAACTTAATGTGTCTTCAGTCAAAAGGTTAGCGCTCAATCTATTAAAATACAATACGTTGTGCTTCGTAAGCAGCAATATGTTCTTCGTATTTAAAGGTTAGGGCAATCTCATCCCAACCATTTAGCAATGTTTCTTTATAGTAAGGATCGATGCTAAATTTATAAACTGTACCATCTTCACCCGTTACTGTTTGTGCTTCTAAATTGACTTCCATCTTGTACGGATTTTCTAAGCTTTTAGCTAAAATTTCATCACACTCTGCTGCAGTTAGTTTGATTGGTAAAATCCCATTTTTGAAGCAGTTATTATGGAAAATATCTGCGAAGGATGGTGCAATTACTACATTGAAGCCATAGTCTAAGATTGCCCACGGTGCATGTTCACGAGATGAACCACAGCCGAAGTTATCTTGAGCTACTAAAATTTTAGAGTCTTTAAATTCAGGTTTGTTTAATACAAAATCCTTAATTTCATTGCCCTCTGCATCAAAGCGCCAATGATAAAATAAATACTGACCAAAACCTGTACGCTCAATACGCTTTAAAAACTCTTTTGAAATAATTTGGTCTGTATCGACATTTTTACGATCGAGTGGTGTTATCACACTGTTTACGATATTAATTGGTTCCATTTGCAATCATCCCTTCCGTGTAAATCAATTACGCCTTGGCGTAATTGCGTCCTGGATTTTGAATTGTGCTTGCACAATTGGCTCCTTTCAAAATCCGTGACATCTGCCAGAGGCTTTATCTTCATTCAGTCTTATTTTTGTATTTGGTAACCTACTGAATAGAAATTACAATCGTAATAATCTCACCATAAATATGGGGTGTCTTCTGAATGAAGATAAAAATTACACAGTTTCCTTTACGAATTCACGTACATCCACAAAGTGGCCAGCAATTGCTGCGGCTGCTGCCATTGGCGGTGATACTAAGTGCGTACGAGAACCAGCTCCTTGGCGTCCTTCAAAGTTACGATTTGATGTTGATGCACAGCGTTCACCAGCTGGTACTACATCATCATTCATTGCCAGACACATTGAGCAACCTGTCTCACGCCATTCAAAGCCAGCATCTGTAAAGATTTTATCTAATCCTTCTGCTTCTGCTTGTTTTTTTGTCGAATAGGAGCCTGGCACAACGATCGCTGTTACATTTTCATGTACCTTACGCCCTTCGATGACATTTGCAGCTGCACGTAAATCACTAATGCGTGAGTTTGTGCAAGAACCGATAAATACGTGTTGAATATCGATTGAAGTTAATGGTTGACCTTCCTCTAAGCCCATGTAGGCTAGTGCTTTGCGCAGAGCAGCTTTATCTGACTCATCCTCATACTCTGACTGTGTTGGTACATTACTTGAAACACCTGAACCCATTGACGGATTCGTTCCCCAAGTGATGATTGGCTCAATTTCTTCTGCTTGAATAATACGAACTGTATCATATGTTGCATCTTCATCGGATGCTAAGCTTAACCAATAATTTGCTGCTTCCTCAAACTTTTCTCCTTGTGGCGCATGCTTGCGACCACGAATATAGTCAACAGTCGTTTGGTCAGGAGAAATTAGCCCTGCCTTTGCACCCGCTTCGATTGACATATTACAAATTGTCATCCGTTCTTCCATAGAAAGCTTATGGATAGCCTCTCCAGTGAATTCCACAATATGTCCTGTGCCGACACCGATACCGAATTTCGATATAATTGCTAAAATAATATCTTTGGCAGCAACACCTACCGGAAGCTCACCTTCTACACGAATTTCCATTGTTTTCGGCTTGTTTTGCCATAGAGTTTGTGTTGACAATACATGTTCTACCTCTGATGTTCCAATACCGAAAGCAATCGCTCCGAACGCACCATGTGTAGACGTATGGGAATCACCACAGACAATCGTTTTACCAGGCTGCGTTAAACCTAGCTCAGGTCCAATTACGTGAACAATCCCTTGATCAGGATGCCCCATTCCTGCAAGTTCAACGCCAAATTCCTCAGCATTTTTAGCTAATGTTTCGATTTGGTTACGCGCAATGGAATCATGAATCGTTGGTAGATTTTTTGTAGGTACGTTATGATCCATTGTTGCAAAGCTTAAATCTGGGCGACGTACTTGACGGCCATTCAATCTTAGACCTTCAAAGGCTTGTGGGGAAGTTACTTCATGAATTAAATGAAGATCAATATATAACAGGTCCGGTTTGCCCTCTTCCTGATAAACGACATGTTTATCCCAAATCTTTTCAATTATATTTTTGCCCATTATCTTCACCTATTTCTTTAAATGTATGTTGTCATAATGCTTTCTGAAACAAAGCTTGTATCTATCTCGTTAATGACTTTATCTGTCCATTCATTCGTCGATAGTATACGACTACCATCACGTGCAAGATCTGCTGTGAAATAGCCATCATCAAATACTGCACTTACAGCACGTTCGATTTCTGCAGCCTCTTCTTTTAAGCCAAATGAATATTGTAGCATCATAGCCACTGAAAGAATGGTTGCGGCAGGGTTTGCTACACCTTGACCTGCAATTTCTGGTGCTGAGCCATGTACTGGTTCATATAGACCAAAATTATCTCCGCGAATAGAAGCAGATGGTAGGACGCCTAAAGAGCCTGTAATAACAGATGCTTCATCACTTAAAATATCTCCAAACATATTTTCAGTAACGACCACATCATAATAACTAGGATTTGTAATTAATTTCATAGCAACTGAGTCTACTAAATTGTGCTCTACTTGCACATCTGGATACTCTTTTTTCTTCGCTTCTACAACTTCGCGCCATAAGCGACTTGTTTCAAGTACATTCGCTTTATCAACAGAGCATAATTTGCCTCCACGTAAACGTGCTAATTCAAAGGCATTTTCAACGATACGTTCAACTTCAGCAGTTGAGTAAACAGTTGTATCTATCGCGCCATTCTCAGTACGCATACGTGGTTCCCCGAAGTATACGCCGCCTGTTAATTCACGTACAATCATTAAATCGACGTTTTCGGCTACTTCACGCTTTAATGGCGAAGCATCTAGTAAACTCGGGAACGCCTTTACTGGACGTAGGTTTGCGAATAAGTCAAAGTGTTTGCGAATACGTAGTAATCCTTTTTCAGGACGTAATTCAGGTGGATTATTATCCCATTTCGGACCACCAACGGCACCAAGTAAAACTGCGTCACTATTTTCACACATCTCAATTGTTTCATCTGGTAGTGGATTATTGTGTTGGTCGATGGCAGCGCCTCCGATTGTTGCATAACCTAAATGGAATGTATGGTTGAATCGCTTTCCAATCACCTGTAATACACGTACAGCAGAAGCAACAACCTCTGGCCCTATTCCGTCACCAGGAAGTACTGTAATTTTTTTCTCCATCGTCAAAACACCTTTCTTTGTATAGCGTTGAACTATACTAAATTTGCAATACGATTTACCGCCTCAAAGTCACCAGGTGACGAAGCAGGAAAACCTGCTTCAATAATTGTCACTCCTAGGCGCTCCAGTTGCTTGGCGATTTCAATCTTCTCTGCTGTGTTTAGATTGATACCAGCAGATTGTTCGCCGTCGCGAAGTGTTGTATCGAAAATATCAATTTTTCGCACTTGCAGCCACTTCTCTTACAACCTTTTCTTTACCTTCGTTGATGAATGGCATCATAGCACGTAATTTAGCACCAACTTCTTCGATTTGGTGGTTTGCACCAGCTTCTTTGAATTTTGTATATTCTGGACGACCGTTTTCATTTTCTTGAATCCAACGGCGAGCGAATGTACCATCTTGGATATCCGTTAATACATCTTTCATACGAGCTTTAACGGAGTCATCGATAATGCGCGGACCTGCAACATAGTCGCCCCACTCTGCTGTATCTGATACTGAGTAACGCATTGTTGCCATACCCCCCTCAAACATAAGGTCGACAATTAATTTTAGTTCGTGAAGTGTTTCAAAGTATGCTAGCTCTGGCTGGTAGCCTGCTTCTACTAAAGTTTCAAATCCTGCTCGAACTAATTGCGTAGCACCGCCACAAAGTACAGCTTGCTCACCGAATAAATCAGTTTCAGTTTCTTCTTTGAATGTTGTTTCAAGTAAACCGCCACGAGCTGCACCGATTCCTTTACCGTAAGCAAGAGCTAAATCTTTTGCTTGACCAGTTGCATCTTGATGAATTGCGAATAAACCTGGTACACCAGCACCTTCTTGGAATTGACGACGAACTAAGTGTCCTGGACCTTTCGGAGCAACTAAAAATACGTCTACATCTGCTGGTGGTGTAATTTGACCGAAATGAATGTTAAAGCCGTGTGCAAACATAAGTGCTTTACCCGCTTCAAGATGTGGAGCAATTTCAGCCTCATATACTGCTTTTTGACGCTCATCTGGAAGTAAAATCTGGATAACATCTGCTTCTTGCGCTGCTTCCGCAACAGTCTTTACATCTATTCCATCCGCTTTTGCTGCATCGAATGATCCGCCTGGACGAACGCCTACAACTACATCAAATCCTGATTCTTTAAGATTTAAGGCATGTGCATGACCTTGTGAACCATAACCGATGATTGCGATTTTCTTTCCTTTTAATACTTCCTCGTTGATGTTTTGTTCATAGTACATAGTAGCCATTGTTTTTTCCTCCTAATTTTGGGTTTGTTTTTTCAACCTCAGATGCAAGAAGCCAACAAGGGCTATGCATCTAAAGCTGTGAATTTTATATGCAAACTATTTTAAAATAGAGAGCTGCGCATTTGAGATTTTTTGTGTTTCACGAACAGATGCTGTAGCCCCTGTACGCGTTAATTCTTTAATACCATAAGGTCGAATTAGTTCAATAAAGGCATCAATCTTATCTGGATCTCCTACTACTTGATAGGTGACAACGTTTTTCGCTGTATCAATAATTTGAGGACGGAATGGTTCCACTATTGAATTCATTTCTAGTCGTAAGTTTGGTGGTGAAATTACCTTCACAAGCGCTAACTCGCGTAGCACGATTGATTTATCTGTAATATCATTGACCTTTAATACATCAATTTGTTTCGATAATTGCTTCACTAGCTGTTCAATTTTACGCTCATCCTCAACGTTTACGACAAAAGTCATTTTCGAAAAGTTTGGTTGCTCTGTGTGACCAACTGTAATTGATTCAATATTAAATTGACGCTTCATAAGTAAGCCTGTTAAACGATTTAACACACCGCTTTGGTTAATCACTGTTACTGTAATTACTCGTTTCAATTCTTTTTCACCCCAATCATTTCATGTAGGCCTTTGCCTGGTGCTACCATTGGATAAACACATTGGTTCTGTTTTACACGACAATCAATTAACACTGGCTCATCGGAAAGTAGTGCCTCACGGAAAATACTTTCCGCTTCATCGATTGTGTTTATTCGGTAGCCTTTAAGACCATATGCATCCGCTAATTTAACAAAATCTGGTTGGATCGGCATTAAGGAAGATGAATAACGCTCCTCATAAAATGTTTCTTGCCATTGGCGTACCATTCCTAGACAGCTATTATTTAAAATCACTACTTTTACCGGTAAGTTGAATTCTTGTAGTATGGAAAGCTCTTGCGCAGTCATTTGGAATCCTGCATCACCTACAATGGAAACAACTTTTTTGTCTGGCTTCGCAAACTGGGCGCCAATTGCAGCTGGGAAGCCGAAGCCCATCGTACCAAGTCCACCAGACGTTACCCATCCGTGATCATTGTTTAAGCGATAATATTGCGCAGCCCACATTTGATGCTGTCCAACATCTGTAGTGACAATTGCGTCACCTTCAGTAATTTTATGCACAAGCTCTAGTGCTTCCTGCGGTAAAATCTCTTTGTCCCCTGGCTCCTTGCTGTACCATAATGGATATTCTTTGGCATGGTTCTTTAAGTACGCTAGCCATTCAGTTGTATTAGGACCATCAAAGTCCTTTTTCAATAATGCTTTTAATGCTTCTTTGGCATCTGCAACGATTGGAATATCTGTCGGCACGTTTTTTCCAATTTCCGCTGGATCAATATCAATGTGTATAATTGTTGCATTTGGAGCAAATGTTGCTAAATTACCAGTTAAACGGTCATCAAAACGAGCTCCGATATTCAACAGTAAATCTGATTTTGTAATAGCTGTGTTCGCTGTTGCAGTTCCATGCATTCCTGCCATACCTATGAATAATTCATGTTCTCCATGAATTGAACCTAGTCCTAATAGAGTGTTTGCTACTGGAATTTGATATTTTTCAGCGAATGCTGTTAACTCTTCTTTAGCATCTGCAAAGAGGACACCAGCTCCAGCTAAAATGATTGGATTTTTGGCCAGTGAAATCGCCTGAATGGCCTTTTGAACTTGTAAATAATTCGGTTTGTATGTTGGTTGATAACCTGGTAAATAAATTTCATCAGGAGCCTGCGGTGGATTCTCCACATCAAATAACATTTGAGAAACGTTTTTCGGGAAATCAACTACAACAGGACCCTTCCGACCAGTGCCTGCAATATGGAAAGCCTCTTTAACAATACGCGGGATATCATTAACATCCTGTACCTGATAATTGTGCTTCGTAATTGGTGTCGTAATTCCCATAATGTCCGCTTCTTGGAAAGCATCTGTACCAATCACAGATGTTGAAACTTGACCTGTGAATACAACTAATGGGATGGAATCAATCATCGCATCTGCAATACCAGTTACTAAGTTTGTTGCCCCCGGACCGCTTGTTGCAATAACAACACCAGTTTTATTGGAAACACGTGCATAACCTTCCGCTGCATGGATTGCACCTTGTTCATGTCTAGTTAAAATATGACGAATCGGATTTTTATACATTGCATCATAGATTGGTAGTACCGCTCCACCTGGGTAACCAAAAACAATTTCAACACCTTGTTCATGCAGTGCTTGCACTAATACGTCAGCACCATCTTTTGCTTGATAGGTTTGTTCAGCTTTTACCGTTGTTACTAATTCTTCTTTCTCATTGATAGAAACATTCGTACTCATCAAATAGGCCTCCTTCTTATCATTCAATTTCACATCAGTAATGCTCATCATTGAAGTATTACAAACTGCTTATCTCCTTGAATAGAGATGACAGACTCTTTCTAACGTCCTAAAAAAATAAAAAGCCTTTTTCTCCACACGCAAAGAATTACCTTACGTAGGGATGAAAAAGACTTTCCATGGTACCACCCTTTTTTATAGCAAATAATTGCTACCTCGTGAATAAATATAAGCATTTATGCACCAATGCGAGAACATTCGCATCCAATACGGTGTCATAAATTATTTATTCATTAATAACGAGCACTTTCGATTATGCCCGGAGCTATCTAATGGCGAACACGCGTTTAATAGCTCACTCAGAGGGGATGTCGGATCTAGTTGTATTGCCGGCTTCCAGCACGACCGGCTCTCTGGTAAATACAAGGCTCTAGAACCTTTAACCTCATCAACGCTTTATCTTTATCAATTGTGCCTTGGCATAATTGCGTCTGGAATCGGCTTTGTGCTTGCACAAAGAACTCCTTTCCGATTCCATGACATCCGCCGGAGGCTTTAACTTCTGAAAGAAGTTAAATTTTCATAACGCCACCTGTAGAGGCGCTTGTTACTAATTTTGAATATCTTGCTAGCCAGCCACGCTTAATTTTCGGTTCAAATACCGGTAGTTTTGCACGACGTTCAGCTAATACTTCATCTGAAACTTCTAAATTGATAGTACGGTTTGGTAGATCAATTGTGATAATGTCACCGTTCTCTACTAAAGCGATTGGACCGCCTTCTGCTGCCTCTGGTGAAATATGTCCGATTGAAATACCACGAGATGCGCCTGAGAAACGTCCATCTGTAATTAACGCAACTTTTGTGCCAAGACCGCGTCCTTGAATCGCAGACGTTGGTGCAAGCATTTCAGGCATCCCTGGGCCACCTTTTGGTCCTTCGTAGCGAATGACGACTACATGGCCCTCTTTAACTGTCCCGTTATCAATATTTTCTTGTGCGGCTTCTTGTGAATCAAAGACGATTGCTTCGCCTCTGAATACTTTAATAGAAGGGTCTACAGCTCCTACTTTAATAACAGAACCATCTGGCGCAATATTACCAAATAACACTGATAAACCACCAACTGGGCTATATGGATTGTCTTTCGTACGAATAACTTCAGCATTTGTAATATGATAATCTTTTACAAGCTCACCCATTGTTACACCTGCAACTGTTGGTCGATCTGGGTGAATGGCACCTGGAATAGATGCTAATTCATTAATAATGGCGCTAACGCCACCTGCTTTATTAATATCATCCATTGAAATATCTGAAGCAGGCATGATTTTCGCTAGATATGGCACACGTTCTGCCACTTTATTTATATCTTCAATGTTATAATCGATTTCAGCTTCATTGGCGATTGCTAATGTATGAAGGACTGTATTTGTCGAGCCCCCCATCGCCATATCAAGTGCAAATGCATCATCAACTGCTTCTTTAGTAATAATGTCACGAGGTTTGATGTCCTCTTTAATCATACGGACTAATTGTTTAGCAGCTTCTTTAATAAGCTTATGGCGCTCTTCAGAAGTAGCTACGATTGTTCCATTACCTGGTAAAGCTACCCCTAGCATTTCCATTAAGCAGTTCATAGAGTTTGCAGTAAACATTCCTGAACATGAACCACATGTTGGGCATGCATTGTTTTCAATATCTAACAGCTCTTCAGCTGACATTTTGCCTGATTTATGAGCCCCTACACCTTCAAAAACGGATGTTAACGACAATTGCTTGCCAGTAACAGAAGTTCCTGCCTCCATTGGACCACCAGATACGAAAATGGACGGTACATTAGTACGAACTGCTGCCATTAACATTCCCGGTGTAATTTTGTCACAGTTAGGAATATAAAATACGCCATCGAACCAGTGTGCATTAATAACAGTTTCAGCAGAATCTGCGATAATTTCACGACTCGGTAAAGAATAACGCATCCCAATGTGACCCATTGCAATACCATCATCTACACCGATTGTATTAAATTCGAATGGAATACCACCCGCTTCAATGATGGCCTCTTTGACTACATCAGCAAATGTACGTAAATGAACGTGACCTGGTATAATGTCGATATATGAATTACAAACACCAATAAATGGCTTACCTAAATCTTTCGCTTTTACTTTGCCTGTTGCATATAAAAGACTTCGATGTGGCGCACGATCTACGCCTACTTTAATCATGTCACTTCTCATTTTAAACGCCCCTCATTTACCTCATTTATTGCTATGTTCGTTGCTATATACGAAATGTTCTGTCTATTCCATTTTTACGTATATGTTAATCTGTTAGAAGATTACTAACTGCTGTAACGAACGTTTTAAATTGTTGTAATCATAGTACGAAAAAAAGGTCTAGTCAACAGTATTTTTAGAATTGTTTGAACAATTTAAATAATACATAAAATTTGAAATCGTTTTCATGCTGATTAAGTGTCATTTTTATCTCGCTTTGAAGAATATTTTGACATTTTGTTCAAATTTTATTTTTTTAAATAATCTATCAATAATGTTGTCAAATCCTCCAAAAGTGGTTGGACAGCTTTTTAACAAGATTGCGCTTATAAAGTAAATATTTTTCTTAAGTACCTTGTCAAAAACACATGATCAGGATCATATTGTCTTCGAATGGCTAAAAATTTCTCGATATTTGGGTATAGTTCATAGACATATTTAGCAGTTAAATGACTTAGTTTCCCCCAATGCGGTCGTCCTTTATATTTCTTCATCATCGTATGGACCCATTCAAAATAAGGATCTTCCTGCATTCCTTTATACATATGGAAGGCAATAAACGCTGATTCTTGTCCTTGGGTAGGACTTAAAAAACCAGCTTCTCCTGCCGTTGTCCGACATTCTATCGGAAAATGCACATTAAAAATCCCACTTTTAAAGGTTGCGTGGATCTCTTCTATACATTCACCAAATTGTGCTAACGGAATAGCATATTCACTTTCTTGGAACTTCACGCTACGTGGAGATGGATAAATTTCATAGCTTATCCCCGTTTTCTCCCCCTTCACAACATTGGCTGCTGCTAGTTTACTCATAGTGCCACTTAACGTAGGCTTCCATTTACAAATTTCAGACATAGCGAAAAAAGCACCGTTCTCTACTATTTGAAGCTTCAATGTTTCGATTCTCTTATTCCAATTACTCTGATAAACAGGCGCTTTAGCGTTCATGCGCTTCACTTGAATGGTTTCGCTACCAGGGAAATAAAACCACTCAACATGTCGATGCAGTCGTATATCTTCAGCAAACATCGCCAGCCCATTTGCTAAAGTATCCTTTGTGCTCACATAATGTAAGCTATAAAGAGGTATCACCTTAATCGTTACTTTCACAAGCACACCAAGCATACCAAGTGAAACATGCAAAGCTTCAGATAAATCATCCATTCCTCTCGGATGCTCCCTATAAGTACCTGTACCATCTACAAACCCCCATCTTGTTACAGCTGAGGATAACGAACCGAGTGTTACACCCGTTCCATGGGTACCCGTTGACACTGCTCCTGCAATCGTTTGCTCTTGAATATCCCCCATATTGATTAGGGCAAATCCATGCTTCGCAAGCAATGGGCCTATTTCATATAAATACGTTCCAGCCCACAGTGTCGCCTCTTGCTTCTCCTCATTTACAGCTATGAGCCCACGCATATTATGTAAAGAAAGTGCTATATGTTCAGGCATCGCAACAGCGCTAAAGGAGTGAGCTGCCCCTGTGACACGAATCGTTTTTCCTAATTCACGTGCATGCTTCACGATATTTGTAACCTCTTCAATAGAGCGAGGCAAGTACATCTCAGATGGATAAGAGATGACATTACCAGCCCAGTTTGTCCACTTCTCACCATTTTTCCACTTATCTATAGAAAACATTGTCCATCCCCCCTATAGGTTGTATAAGCTCCTACATACTTGTCTCCTCTAATTCCATGTAGTTCTTGAAATCTTTCACAAAGTTCACCAGCCTTCGCATGTCGAAAATAAAGCGTGTCTCCTATATTAACTGTTTTACGCGTTACCTTAACGGGTGTTTGAACTTCTCCTGCTCCTTCTAAACTAAGATATGAAAAAAAGGTCGGCTCATAGAATACCGGTAAACGATCAGCACTAATTGCCCCAGACGCCGTATAACCTCCACCATGACAAACAACAATATTTCTTTCTGGCTTTCTTGTTACACTTAAAGCAAATCCAGCTGCCTTTTCCAGCTGTAGATGCGTAAATTGATCAAACAAAGCTGGCGCATAAAATGCAGAGCCAACCGTAATTTCTGTTATTTCCTTCTGTTGTGCCGTGTATGCCATACTTCCTGAACCACCACCATTCACAAAGTGCAAGCTTGGAAAATACGCTTTTATATGCGCAATTGCTAATCTACGAAACTGGGTAACCTGTTTTTTAGCTTGCAATTGCATTACTTCAATAAATTTCCCTTTAACAGCATTGACTGGACGATTACCGACTCCTGCAATTTGAGCCTCATAACCCATCGCTCCAACCACCTTAATAAATTCTCGATTTTTAATATAGTCGAGAAATGGTGTAAGTGACTCAAGTGAATGAAGCGAAGAACGTTTTGTACCAAAATAAAGCAACTTAAAATCGTTAGATACATTAATATCAATACATACTTGCACGCGGACACCTAGCTGTTGCCCTAGCTCCGCCAAAAATCTGACATGTTCCCGCTTATCCACCATAAAGGTCACCGTTTTTCCCGCCTTTACGAAACGTAATAACTGACGAACAGCAGCTACCTCCATCACCGGATATCCTATTAATAAATCATCAAAATGCTGTTGCAGTAAAAATATTGTTTCTGCCGCTGTAAACGTCATCAATCCCGTCACATTGGGTACATTCTTTTGTAAATAACGTAATATCTCCACAGAACGAACCGATTTCGTAGCGATACGTATATTTTTCTGTCCACAAGCATTGTGTACAGTTGAAATATTGTGATCCAATGCATCAAGATCCAACCAAGCAAATGGACGTTCTAGTTCATGAAACGCGTGATTAAATCTAGTGGTCATGCTATCATTCCTTTATTTGTACTTTGTCTTTAATATTTAAAAATTATATTAAAACAATAAAAAACAACCGTGGACATATAATCAAATTTGCCTTCACGGTTGTTTTAATAATGGACAAGCATTTAACTCACCTTTCTATTATGTTAAGAGATTACGAGGAAAATATGAAATCCGCTGCTAAATTTAACAATACTAGCAGATGTATGCCTGCAATCAGTAATCCTTGGCGATTTAAACGTTTCATAGCTGTCATATTCATATAGACCACTCTCCTTTTTTCACATTATACTCTCAGAAAAAACAATTTTCAAACTATTCGTAATATTGAATAAGAATCATTTTTCTGACAAACAGGCCCAAATATGGCATGATAAAAGTGAAATTATACCTATAGGGAGAGTGAAAAGGTTGAAAAAGGCTTTATTAGTTATTGATTATACGTATGATTTTGTCGCTTCTGATGGAAAACTAACTTGTGGAGAGCCCGGTCAAGCATTAGATAACAAAATTTCATCCTTAATTCAAAAATTTATGACTGAAAACGAATTTGTCGTTTTTGCGAATGATTTACATGAGGAAGATGATCCGTTCCATCCTGAAACAAAGCTATTTCCCCCTCATAATATTCGCGGCACTAAAGGACGTCATTTATATGGGCAAGTTGGCGAAATTTATAAGCTTCACAAGGATAAAGTTTTGTGGCTCGATAAAACTCGCTATAGCGCTTTTGCCGGAACCAATTTATCGATTTTATTGAATGAGCGAGGAATCAAAGAAATTCATTTAGTTGGCGTTTGTACTGATATTTGTATTTTACATACAGCAGTTGATGCTTATAATTTGGGCATTTCAACAGTTGTTTATGCAGATGGTGTTGCAAGTTTTGATGCTGCAGGTCATGAATGGGCATTACGTCACTTTGAACAGACATTAGGCGCAACTGTTATTAAGTAATCCATTTCGCTTGTAGTTTCTTCCCTAAAGAAAACACTAACAGTTGTTTTTTGCACAAAAATGAGGTATCAGCATAAGCTAAATAAAGATAAAACCTTTTTGTGAATTTGTAATAATTACTAAAGAAGCAAGGCGCGTTTAATATACTCCATTCAGGGCATAACTAAGCAATCGCCATTATATCTTAGTTTAAGGAGATGAAAAAAAATGATTAGCTTCATTTGGTATTTAATCATCGGCGGAGTATTAGGTTGGTTAGCTGGCGTAATTTTAGGTAAAGATGTACCTGGCGGCATTATTGGAAATATTGTTGCAGGGGTTGTCGGTTCGTGGATCGGTAGTATGGTTCTTGGCAACTGGGGTTGGCGAGTTAGTAATTTTTACGTATTCCCAGCATTAATTGGTGCTGTCGTGCTGATCTTCATCGTAAGCCTTATTTTAAAAGGTATGCGTAAAGCAACCTAAATATGTAATAAAGAGCCATCATTTTTTGATGGCTCTTTATATGTTGTTGAAAAAAATTTGTGTCCAAAAATAAAATGGCTCTTGGCAAAACGAGTGGTTGATCTTTGTTAGTAAAGTGTTTTTCATGCGAAAATAAACGCCATTTACTTTTCTTTATAATCGACTGCTTCCTTTAGCTCATCATGATAGTCGTTATACAAATTGAAATAATGTAAAACCTTTTTAACATACTCATCGCTATGATTGTACTTAAAAACAGCTTGCTTTATATGACCATCTGCTGCACCATTTTTCGATAAATAATTCGCAGCACTGAATATAGCGTCCTCAATATCATAAGGATCTGCTATGCCGTCTCCATTGGCATCTACGCCATATCCACCATATTTTTTTATGGTTTCTGGATTTATTAATTCAGCCTTCGATATATCCCCTTTTCCTAACCCCGAGCAGGAAGGGTGTTGCCAGCCGACAAAAGTACAAGGCATAAATTGCATCGGCCCCTCTGCCCCAGCTGGTGAAACAAGCGACTTCATTGAGGAAAATCGTGTTTCAATTCGATGATGGGCAGCAAGTAAAGTCCAAGGTACGCCGTATTTCTCTTCTGCTGCTACATAGATCGGAATATATTGCTCTGGAATTTTCATATCGAAATTTTGTTGAATTTCTTCCAGTGCTTTTTCTCGCGCTAATTTTTCAAATATAGGTAATGTTTGTAGCTCCTTCCATGCAAAAAAAGCGAAAACACAAACAGTTATCGCTATTGGTATTAATAAAGCTATCATGCCCAATTGAGCGGAAGGCGATAGCATTGGTTTTTTCTTGTTTTTTTTCGCCATATGTCACACCTAATCTTTTATTCTATTTCTATATTACCAAAATTTTTGATTATATAGCAGATTTTTCGGTATATAATTACCACTACTTTAATAGTTGAAAAGAGAGGGAAAAATATAGTAAAATATAATTCGATTATTTTATATGGATAATAATAGGAGGAATTGATTTTGTGGAAAGACTTTAAAGAATTTGCTATGAAAGGCAATATTGTCGATCTAGCAGTAGCAGTAGTAATTGGTGGCGCTTTCGGTAAAATTGTTACCTCTTTAGTTGAAAATATCATTATGCCATTAGTCGGTGTCTTAACTGGTGGTATTGATTTAACAAAAAGCTTTATGTATGGCTCAGGTGACGCTCAAGTAAAATTAGGCGTATTTTTACAGTCAATTCTTGACTTTTTAATAATCGCATTTGCAATTTTCATGGCATTACGAATTATGACTAAGCTAACTAGTAAAAAAGAAGAGGCTGTTGTGGAAGAACCAGCACCAGAATTAGATGCTAAAGAAGAGCTTCTAAAAGAAATTCGTGATTTATTAAAAAAAGAACAAGCTTAAAAAGAATCTGTCTAATTACCACTACTTTTCAGAGGTAATAGACAGATTCTTTTTTCTTTAAGGGCGTAAATTCCATGGTTCAAAAACGCCAACATGTTTTTCTGGTATTTCATGTTCTATTGCATCAATAATTCCTTGGGCAATTTCACTATTTGTTAGCCATCTTGAAGAGTTATTGTCTTCAATGATAAACCCAAGTTTCACCACTCTATAAGTTATGTTAGAAGGGATATTATTTTTTGTACGTTCATTATTTACGTAAGAGCTACTCCCTTTAATATGATATAAAATCACATTCTTCGTGTTAGGAATTGCTCGAAAAAGCGACTCCCAAACTCTTATATCAGAGCCATGAATCCAAGCAATAACACAATCAAACGAACCAAGCGTTTCTTGAGACTCTATTAACGCCGTTCTAAAGCTATTATAGTTCGTATAATCAACTATTAACGGTGACAATTTCAAAGAATAGTTCGCTTCATTTATCAAACTTTGCATTTTCTTTTGTTGTCTCCCGATAACGGTTACATGATTATCTTCCTGTATAAGCCATAAAGAAACACCCTTTAGCATTCCTGTTCCACCTATTACTAACCAATGTTTCATCGTTTCTTCCTCCCGCTCACATTTCCTACTATTCCTAGATGATTTAATATAAACAATCTCGCTAATTTTCTGAAATTATCTTGTTCTTCTTTAGTATACATGTTAAATTGGTAACAATTATTGAGAATATGGGGAAAAGAAGTAATAGACTCCCCTTTTATTATGATGAAGAAAAGAGTGACGACATGACAAACAGCAGAAGTATTGAAACAAAACTTGTACAACTTGGGAATTTAAGTGACCCTAGAACTGGCGCTGTCAGCCCACCTATCCATTTATCGACAGCTTATAAACATACAGGTATCGGTGAATCCACTGGTTTTGATTATACTCGTACAAAAAATCCAACTCGTGCTCTATTAGAAGCAGGAATTGCCGATTTAGAGGGCGGACATGCGGGCTTTGCCTGTAGCTCAGGGATGGCAGCTATTCAATTAGTTCTATCCTTGTTTAAGCCTGGTGATGAATTAGTGGTGCCTGATGATTTATATGGTGGTACATATCGACTTTTTAATTTCTTTGAAGACACATACAATATTAAGCCTGTCTACTCAAAATTTGAATCCGTTGAACAGGTAGAAGCATTAATCAACGACAATACGCGTGCTCTATTTATAGAAACGCCAACAAATCCGCTTATGCAGGAATTTGATTTGCAAGTATATGCAGAATTAGCTCACAAGCATGGGGCTTGGTTAATTGTCGACAATACGTTTTATACGCCATATTTCCAACGTCCAATCGAATTAGGTGCAGACATTGTCATTCATTCGGCTACTAAATATATTGGCGGACATAATGATGTGTTAGCTGGTTTAGTTGTCGCAAAAGGTGCTGCATTAGCCGAACGTATTGGCTTTATTCATAATGGCAGCGGTATGGTTTTAGGTGCAATGGATTCCTGGTTACTTATTCGCGGATTAAAAACGATGCATCTTCGATTAAAGCAGCACGATGCGAACGCCAAAGCAATTGCCTCATATTTAGAGGAAGAAGAGCTTGTTACTGACGTGCTATACACAGGAAAAGGTGGCATGCTTTCATTCCGCTTGGCAAAGGCGGAGTGGATTGACCCATTCCTTCGAAACTTGAAGCTAATTACTTTTGCTGAAAGCCTTGGTGGTGTTGAAAGCTTTATTACATATCCAGCTACTCAAACACATGCGGACATGCCTTATGAGGAGCGTATTGAACGTGGAGTATGTGACCGATTACTACGATTTTCTGTTGGCGTTGAAGAGGCTGAAGATTTAATTACGGATTTAAAACAAGTATTTGGTACCCTTAGAAAAGAGGTTAAAAATGAAGCAGCATATTGAAACAAGCCTAATTCACGCAGGTGTCCGTGACGGCTATGAAAATAAAAAAGGTGCAGTCAATGTGCCTATGTATGTATCATCTACTTTCCATCAGGAGAGTATCGATGAATTCGGCGAATATGATTATGCACGTTCTGGCAACCCTACGCGGGATGCATTAGAAAAAGCAGTAGCTGAGCTAGAAGGCGGAGTACGTGCCCATGCATTTTCTTCTGGGATTGCTGCTGTATCTGCAGCATTAATGCTATTATCTCAGGGAGATCATATTGTCATTACGGAGGATGTATATGGAGGAACATACCGCTTCGTCTCTAAGGTGTTACCACGCTTTGGTATTTCTCATACTTTCGTTGATTTCACAGATTTAGCAGCAGTAGAAGCAGCCATAACACCAGCTACAAAGCTACTCTATATGGAAACACCGTCAAATCCAACACTTGGCATCACTGATATTCGCGCAGTCGTTACACTTGCCAAGCGGTATAATTGCTTAACTTTTTTAGATAATACGTTTATGACACCTTTACACCAACGTCCACTTGAGCTAGGTGTCGATGTTGTTATTCATAGTGCGACAAAGTTTTTATCTGGGCACTCTGATATTATCGCGGGCTTGACAGTAACAGCTGACGAGAAGCTAGGTCAGGATCTGTACTTTATCCAAAATTCATTTGGCAATATATTAGGTGTACAGGACTGTTTTACTTTATTGCAAAATATTAAAACAACCGATGTGCGTTTTAGTCGTTCTGCTGAATCGGCACAAAAGATTGCAGAGTTTTTAGCTACAAATCCCGTTGTCGAGCAAGTTTACTATCCGGGACTTGCATCACATCCTGGCTATGAAATTCATCATAGTCAGTCTACGAGTGCAGGTGCAGTACTATCCTTCCGCCTACCAAGCTATGGAGCTGCAAAAGCGCTAGTAGAGGCGATGAAAATTCCAGTTTTCGCTGTCTCTCTTGGTGGCGTTGAATCCATTTTATCCTACCCTGCTAAAATGAGTCATGCTGCAATGGAGCCTGAAGAGCGTGCAAAACGTGGTATTACTGATGGACTTTTACGTTTCTCAGTAGGACTTGAGCATGTTGACGATCTAATCGCCGATTTCGCTCAAGCATTAGAGGTAGTTGTCGCAAAGGTTTTATAACCACAAAACAACCGCGTTTTCGATTTACGGAAACGCGGTTTTGTTCATTAAATATACCTTCTATATGTTTGTGCTTAACAATCAGTTGTTCACACGAGCTAACACTCTATATAAATAATCTCCATGTCCCTTCACCAAAGTTACTTCTTGTTCATCCGTTATCCAATAAAATGATAATTCTAAGCCTGCTTCGTTTACACCTGTCGGACAATGCTTCCAAGAATCTCGTTGTTCATTTGTCGTTAAATGATAAAAATAGCGTTTTTGTAATAGCCCTGAATGATGATTAAAATAATCCTGAGCAATTAACCCCTTCACTTCTAAAAAAGATAAACCTGTCTCTTCAAACATCTCTCGTGTTACTGCCTCTAGCGGCGTTTCCCCTTCCTCTACCGTGCCTTTAGGAATTTGAATTCCTGCTCCTTCTGTATTTTGCTCAAATACTAGCACTTGTAACTGACCCTCATGCTCTCTCGTAATATAGCCAAATGCCTTTTCAACAACTTGCATGAAGCCATCCCCTTTCGCGTCATTTAATGTTACAATAAATAGAAAAATTGGAATTGCAGGTGAAAAGTATTGATATCAATTATACGGCATATGCAAAAGAATGACATCATTTCTGTACAAGAAATTGCCAAAAAGAGTTGGCATCAAACATACAAGGGAATTATCCCAATTGAGATTCAAGATCGTTTTTTACAAGCTGCTTATAGTAGTGATCGATTACTAAGTCGTTTAGAAAAAAGTCTATTTTTAGTTGCTATACTTGAAGAATCACTAGTAGGCTTTGCAAATTTTTCACATGTTGTAGAGGGTGAAGCAGAACTTTACTCGATATATTTACTTCCAGAAATTCAGGGCAAAGGAATTGGTACAGCCCTATTACAGGAAGGAATCAAAATGCTTCCAGATTTAACATCACTATTAGTTTGTGTAGAAAAGGAAAACACAAAGGGCATGAACTTTTATCAAGCGAAGGGCTTCAAGAAATTGGAGGAGTTTGATGAGCTATTTGATGGTCATTTATTAAAAACAGTTAAACTAGGGTTAAATATAACTTAGTGTAACGGAGCTTTAACTTACCCCGTTACACATTTTTTATGTCATCTTTTGCTAGATTGATTTGCTCTGATTGGATGACAAGTGCTGTTAACCCTGAATTACTGCCAGATTCATGTGCTTCGCCTGTTTGCCAAAGAACACCTTCTCCAGTTTTTATAAATACTTTCTCTTGATCCTCACCACAAACCCATCCTTCACCCTGAATTACAATAAATAACTGCGGTACAGGCGCCTTATGCATCCCAACGACACCACCAGGCTCTATATACATGAAGCCAACATTTGTAGGCTCCTCTGTTTTCATGATTTTCCTATAAAAAGCATCTATCGATTGATAATTAGTAATTTGGTTAGCCAATTTTTGTGTGAAATTATATTTTTTCATGTAAGGATTTCCCTTCAAATTTTTACTACTATCTTGTACATTAAAATATCATCTATATATTCATTGTCTTGTAGCTTAATTTCATTTATTTTTCTTCCTTCTTCAACAAATCCCATCTTTTTATAGAGCGCAATAGCCCTTTCGTTCGTTGAAAATACACCAAGACTAATTTTTTCGATATAAGGGGTGTGCTCCGCCCATTCTAGTAGCTTTTCGATTAAGCGTTTGCCAATCCCTAGACCACGATATTTATTAAGCACCATCATACCAAATGTACCTGTATGTGCTAATCGTTTTCTTTGCGGCGATTGAAATACAAGCCACCCAACTATTTTCCCTTGATATTGTGCGATAAAAATTGTTTCTCGTTCATTTGTTATTTTCGCTTGTATCCATTCTCTTTGCTCATCAACCGTTCGCTGAAATTCATCTATTGTCGTGATTAAGTAAGTTTCTTCTGCTAAAACTTCTTTCTGAATTTCCAACAAGGCTTCAGCATCTTCTTGAGAAGCAACCCTAATTTTGATATTTTCTGTCATTAATCCCCTCTCCTTTTTTAATTCTTAGTTGAGTCATTTAATATTTTGTTGAATATGTAGCATCAAGTACTTGCTGAATCGCTCCTTTTAAACTATTGACAAGCTTTTCGTTTGTTTGAATATAACAAGTACATTAAGTTTAATCTCTTCGTCAAAACAGCCTGTTGTTCCTCACTTTCAACAAAAATAAATTTCCCTTCGAAAATTTACCGTATTAGTATAAGACGTTATCTTCATAATAAAAATGACTCCCTCTTTATTTGTTAAAGACTATATATAAAATAATAGTTGGATAAATTTACAATTTCAAGAAAATAAAAAACCCAGAATATTTTCTGGGCTTGATGACACTTACTTTTCTAGCTGATTAAAACTGACGGGCTTTTGCCTCACTTCTCAATATACGGTTATGGAGGGTAATCTCCGTTTCACCATTTACTTGAGATTTTGAGCGTTTAATCCTTGACCAGTTGCGGTGGATTTTCTGAGATTTTGGGTCTAATTGTTCGAACCTACTCATTTGCCATCCTCCTCATCAATATAGACTTCATAAGTGAAACCTTTTTTAGTATGACCTTACAATTAATAATTATTCAATTTCCCATCACCATTATCCCCAAACTTCTTGCAATGTGCTTCTAAATAACGCATCTAATTTTTGTGTAGGATCATCGACTTTAACATTAAGATTTTTACAGTATGTCTCAATATGCAGTATTTCTTTATCTAAATATTCATTGATACTGTCAATTCGCGGCTCCATATTTAGTTCATCACCTGCTATTTTCCTCTGTAAAAGTTGCTGAATTTCCGTTTTTAAGGGGCCCTCAGAAATTATTTCATTTAACAATTCCTGAAAATCAATTGGTGGAACCGTATTTTTTTGTTCGATCCATTTACATGCTAAGATTGGTCTTAGGACATAGAAATATTTTTTTATTTTTACTTCTGAGCTCTGTAAATACTCACGATAATTGTTTTTTGCCATATTTAAATAGTGATATAAGCTTGCATTTGGATAAAATACTTCTCTTTCTAATGATCGTACATTGTCAATAAATGAATATTGTTGGTCATAAATAATATTGCTTCGTAACCATTCTAAAAGAGGTGGATTACTTTTACGAAATAACCTTAGTGCTTTTGTTATTTCCCATCCACTAATATCCAACAAATCATTGATCGGTACTTCTATAACATCCCTCTTTGCGCCAATTCCTTGAGGGTCAATTGAAAGATACCACTGAGGTTGATGTATATATATGAAACGAACATCATAATCACTATCCTTAGAAGGAAATCCCCAAGCACGACTACCCGATTCTACAGCATATAAAATTTTCACTTGATACTCATTTTCAATTTCTTTTAATTTACTTAGTATAATTTCCTTCATATAAATACCACTTTCCTAATTTAGTGTTATCAATTATGCCTCGGCATAATTGGCTTCAGTACAAGCTTTGTGCTTTAGCCTGCAAATGCTTCTTGTGCGAAAGCGCAGTGCCAACGTAGCGACAGCGACAGATGTTTCTTATGCGAAAGAACAGGGTGTGGGAGACTCTGTACCTGTCGCTACGCTTTCGGTACAAAAAAATATCGCTTAAAGAAGCTAAAGCATTTACCTTGTATCAACTATACCTGTTTTATCACATACTCTAAGTTGGTTTCGACCGCTATCCTTTGCAATATAAAGTGCTTGATCCGCCTTGTCAAGTAGCTCGTAAAATGTTGAAATATTTTCAGAATCACCGTATCCTGCGATGCCAATACTCACTGTCACATTGATCTCAAAATCCGCAATATAAGGATGATCTTCAACATGTTGCCGAACTCTTTCCGCAATTTTCACTGCACTCTCTAGCGTAGTATTTGGAGATAAAATGACAAATTCCTCTCCCCCATACCTTGTAACAATATCGATTCTTCGCACAGAATTTGTAATAATGTTTGCGACATGCTTTAGCACCTCATCACCGATTAAATGTCCATAGGTATCATTAACCTTTTTGAAAAAATCAATGTCAATCGCTATACATGAACAATGGTGTTGTTCTTCTACACATTTCTGAAAGGCAAGCTCCCCCTGCTCAATCAAATAACGACGATTATACAGCTTCGTCAATTGACAGGTAATCGATAATTCTTTCAGTAAAATAGTATCTTTTCTCACTTTGTCGCTCATTTCATTGAAGGACGCACAAAGCTCCTGAAATTCTTGTGCGTATGGTGTCAGCTGTTGGTCATTTATTTGATATTCATAAAAACCTTGTTCTACCTTTCTCACACCTGTTAGAAGCTGCTGAATAGGTTCTTCAATTCTTTTAGAGAGATGTAACATCATTTTTATCATAAAAAATGACCCTACTACTAAACAAATGGTTATCCATAAAATTCTATTGATTAATGGTTTATAGGCCTCTAGCAGACCAATTTCTGATATAATAAACCATTTCCCTCCATTTATAGGCTTACTTTTAGCAAGAACCCACTTATTATTCGCGTCTTTATAAAGCTCGAGGCCGCTTGTTTTATTTTTTAAAGCTGCGTTTAGGATATGGTCATCAACTAAATAATTTCCTGAAGACTGTTGTTGTTTATTGTTAAATTCAGAGAGCATAGTACCTTCTTTGTCAATAATATAAGCATGACCTAAAAAGCCTACTCTCGATTCTTGCAGCAGTTGATTGATGATATCTAAATTTACTGCGCCAAAAACTACACCATTGAATTGTTGCTGTGCATTAAGAATCGGTGAAGCAAATGCAATAATAGGCTGCTTTGTAACTTTACTTATTAAAATATCTGTTATGTATGGTTGTTTCGTTTTTTTAGCAACTTGAAAATACTTTCGGTCATTAACATCCACGCTAACACCATTTTTACTGTATTCAGTAACTGTATCAACTTGCACGATGCCCTCTTTATTGACGAATATTAAGTCTGTGAAATTTGTTTTTTCTTTAAAATCTTGAAAAAATTTTTGTGATTTTTGAAAATTATAGTCCTTGACAAAATCAAAATTAGCTATTGTATGTATATCACTGGATCGCTCTGCTAACCAGCTTTCAAAAAAATAGGATTGAGCATTCAAATAATGTTTCATTTCTTCATTTTGATGTTGAATGGTTTGTCGATATTCAATATAAAGCGTTGGAATAAAAATACATAGACTTGTAATAAAAGTAATCCATACAAGTGCTCGATGAAGCTGACCTTTTATTGTGTTTGGCTGTGGAAACTTTTTTAAAACCCTCAAAACACTAACCTCCAAATTAATCTAAACATTTCCTTAAAATGGGCAATAAATAGTAATTTATTCATTAAAAATACCACAACCGTAAAATTACAGCAGTGATAAATTTAACTTTTTCAGAAAATGTTTTGGTAGCAAAAGGAAAGCGACAGCTATAATTATGCCGAGGCATAATTAATTTAGAAGAAACAAAGCTTTATGATATTGATAAAATGCAAAAATTTATTGATGAAATTTTACCTATTATTGAGAAATATGAATATAAGAAAGGTATCCCTTATAACCCCTTTAAAGCTTTAAACTATTCGTTTGATACCATTATTATTCCAACTAAAACAATATTATCCTTTGACTTTATTGCTATTGATATTTAAAGGGATACATTTATACATCATATCTTGCAAGAATTAAAAATGTAGAAAAAAGCCTTTTTGAAGAAAGATGAAGCTAAGACTCAAAAGTTGCTACAACTATCCAAAAAAAGGCGTTAATATTTTAGAATTCAATATCGAGATGAATTTATCCAAGTTGTAACAACCGAATTAAGTTACTAAACAATTATGTCCTATAAAAAGGAAAATTGACTACGAGTAATAGTGATTCTTTCTACTTATAATTTGTAAAGATAAGCTGAACTAATCCGAATTAGTTCAGCTTTTTAAATAAATTGTTATAATGTTGAACATTAATAAAAATCAAGAAAAGTTTTTTTGTTGTTTATTATTTTATGATTTTCCAAAACTCTGCTCCATAGGTTTTATTTTTAAATTCAACAGATGTTTGTGTTTTCGCAAAATTCTCACCAATATCTATCTTGTTTACCTGATTTTGTAATGGTGAGCCAAATGAAAATTCCATTTGCAAATCAGTAAGGTTAAACAAAATTGAATGTACTGTTCCAAAGCCTTCTTTGTAATTATGGACAGACAATCCTTTAGGGAACTCTGTTAAAAGAAGTTCTTGGATTTCATCTATAGATCTTTTTCCACTTTCTTTAAATTTCTCCTCTAAAATATTATATCTTAATTGAGAATGCTCGAGCTTGCCAGGCTCCATTTCTTGTATTGCGGAAAATAGTCCGTGGTTAGTTGCAATAAGATAATCTAGTTCTGCACGTTTAACCTCTTTTATTCCGTCATATGTTCCAATCAAAGCTGCATCGCCATTCGCATCAGTAATAAGTAAATTCATATTCGTTCCTACTGGCATAGTGTTAACCATATAAATTGCTTCTTCTACATTTCCGCAATCTTCTAACAGCGCTCTAACAATAACCATAAACTGTAATCCAGGTACTACTGGTGGTCTCATACCAGGATATTTGCCAATGGGCATGCCACAAGATGCATATGCAACACATAGTCCCTTCTCATTTAAACCTTCACTTCGACCGAATGTCGAAACTGAAAATCCTGTATGAGCATATTTCCCTTCAACACGAGTAGTACATAAGCGCATATCCGAAATATCAGGCGATAAATCATAATTTCTTAAAACATATGTTTTACCATCTGCCATTTTTCCAGGTAAAATAGCCCCTAAACTACATCCCCCAGGTATTAACCATGCATTTTGATAAAAATTTAGTTGTTCAGGTGCATAGCCAAAGCCTTCTGCGAAGCCTTCTAATTCTTTATTTAAGCCTGGGCAATACTGCTCTATTTGTGCTTTCATTTCTAAATAAGCGTTGTCAGCAGTTAAATTTTCCGTAAAGAATAGCGATTTTGCAAAAGGATTCTTTTGAAACTCTCGCGCTTGATGTTGTCCAATCTCATATGAACTACCTTTAAGAAATGCAAACTGTCCTGTATTTGTTTTCATCGATATACCCCATTCTATATTTAAGTTGCAAGACATTTCTTACCTTGCTAAATACAGAATAAAGTCTCCAGCTACTGGAGAGTTTAGCTAGTTTCTTAGTTTCACAAATACTTTTGTCAAAAAATCATTTGGATGTAGCTCAATATTCGGTTTAATATTAATTGGATTTACAACTTCAGTTGGGATTAAACCTATTATGTACTGCTCCATAAATGTCCCTTCTGCCTGAAGGGATTGCTCAGTCAGCCATTCCTGCAAGCGACTATAGCCAAAATGTAACTCTGAATAAGGTCCCTTTACATTTATACAAGCATACTTGCCTTCTGATATTACTTTAATATACTCCTCTTGTTGAGTTGCTTTTACTGGTAACAGTAGTTCAACATCTGCTATATTTTGGTTCCTGACTCTTTCGTGAAAAATTGCAACAAGCGCCCCATCTATCTCAAATTGATACGCATATATTCGTTCAAATAATTTTTGTACTAGCTTATCCATTTCTATAATATGTATCTTTTCACGGATAGAAAACACCTGTATGTTTGGACGTTCTTCTATGTAACAACTTGATAATATTGGCTTTTGCTTTGGATTAAACGTCTCAGTGTTCCTAATTGAATTTTTCACTTGGACAATATTTTGAAGTTGTTCAGCGATTACTTTTTGTTGGTGCTCTAATTCCTGAACTTTTTTATTTAATCTTATCTCTAAATCTTGCTTATCACTTCTACCTTTAATAATCTGTTCAATTTCGTTTAATGAAAACTGGCAATGTTTAAGTACCTGTATAGTATTTAGCTCTTTCATTTTATCGTAATCATAATAACGATAGCCCGTCACTTCGTCTATCAAGGATGGTTCGAGTAACCCAAGATCGCTATAATAACGAATCGTTTTTATCGGAACATTACACAGTTTCGAAAATTTCCCAATGCTATACATAATAAAACCTTCTTTTTAATTTAGTTGATTTCGATTCATCGTACTTTTAAGAAACACCTGTTTGTTTCATAAAGTTTAATACATCGTGCTTGAATAGAACAGAGTAAGCTTATTTTGTTACTTTTCTACGTAATCCATCTTCTCCAAATGTTTTATAGGTACGTACACAACGTATAATTTTGCGAATGATATTGTCATGTTATTTCGCTCGCTATTAATTTAGTCATAGCGAATTAAAAAATTCAGGTAAAGGAACGAGCCAAACTATGACTAAAGGGAAAAAGACAACGTTTGAGAAGCACATTAAAATCGTCGACTATTGTTTTAAGCAACAGAAAAATTATCAATTAGCAGCACAAACCTATGCTATTTCGTATTCAGTAGGTATACCATTGGGTAAAGAAATTTGAAGCGCCTAGTGAAGAAGGATTACTTGATTGTTGTGGCGCACAAAAGATAAGGTTAAATTAACCGTTGAGGAGAAATTGAGATTAGTAATTCAACGTATTGAGCATGAAAATGAGCGCTTACGTGCAGAAAATCTATTTTAAAAAAGTTAGAAGAAATTGAAAGAATGCGTCGTTAAACCTCTTAAAGTAATAAAGTAGTTATAAATAACAATTTAGTTTTGTTTAATCATTTTAATACGTTATATTAAAGGAAATTAACTATAGTGTCTTTATGCTAGGATTTTGAAAGATTACAATAAGTTTTTTTATACATATATCAAGAAGTGTTTGAAATTAAAAAGGAGATTTTAAGTTATGAAAAAAAAATTTCTATTAATTATCTTTGGTCCTTGTGGTGGGGGTAAAACATCTATTGCTAAAGGAATTGCTTCTAATTACACTTTCCCATTAATTAGCAGAGATACTATTAAAGAATTATTATTTGATTATATAGGATGGCGTGATAGAGACTGGTGTACAAAATTAGGCAGTACAAGTTATCAATTACTTTACTTCTTTACAGATAAATTACTTGAAACAGGGAGTACTTTTATATTAGAAAGTAACCAAATTAACTTTAAGATATTAGCAAAAAAAATAAACGATTTAAAAGATAGACATACTTATATACCTATTATTATACGCTGTTTTGCTGATAAGCAGATACTATTTGAACGAGCAATTGCAAGAGACGCTTCAGGTGAAAGACATCCAGGACACATATATCCAACAAACTATGAAGAATATAAAAAAATGTTGCTAGAACATGATGGTGAATTTAATAATGAGTTCAGTATTGAAGGACTCGATTTTGAATTTATAGATGTTGATACTACTGTCTTTGATAACAAAGTTTATGAACTACTTTATTCAAAGATTGATAAAATAATTATCTAAAATGAAAGCAAAGCAGGGATTCCATCCCTGCTTTTACTTACTCCTGGATAAAAATCGACACGCTAATTGTGCAGCAACAATTAATTCGCTTAAATTTCTACATGTTTCAGTTATGCTTAAATACTAATTATGAGCATTACTTTTTTCCCGAAGTATTTCTCCACTTCGCGCAAGTATTCGCCTTTCTACCGTGGATAGCTTAGTCTCTACCTCCATTCATTATAAACTGCTGAATGGCTGGCAGTAATTCTTTATGAAGTGGTAATGATGGGTCTGAATAGGTTGCTGCATTTTTCGTACGATCTGCTGGGGCATTTTTTAACACATGATTCATTCCGTCCATATATACAAGCTTGGCATCTGGCTTACCTTTTTTTAACGCTTCCGCATCCGTTGTAACTACTTGTAAATCGGTTGTTCCTTGAAGTATTAAAACTCGGCTATTGACTTTCGCTAACTCATTTGCAGGATTATATTTTAACCATGAAATCATATATGGTTGAACAGAAGACCGGAAAAGTGACTGTAAATCTGGAGAAACGTTCTTCACTAGCTCGCCTTTTTTCAAGGATGCAAGAGCATCTGTTGATTCTTTTAGAAGCTCTGGCGATAATTGACCTTTTAATTGCTCTAACAAAATTTCATCGGCTGGTCTACCAGAACCTGCTATAGAAACAAAGGACTCTACTTTTGTTTTTTGTGCTGCTAGTAAACCGATCAGTGAGCCTTCACTATGTCCAATAATATGAACACTCGAATACGCTTTATCGGCTAAAAGGGTATTAATCACTTGAACTGCGTCATCTACGTATTGGTCAATCGTAATATCCTCTTCCTTAGTTAAAAGGGACTGATTATCGCCAAGTCCACGTTTATCATAGCGAACAGTAGTAATACCGTCTTTTGCTAACCCTTCCGCTATCATTTTTAAGCTATCATTTTTACCAGCTATTGCTGAATTTCCATCCTTATCAGTTGGACCAGAGCCTGCTATAATAAGTGCAACTGGAGATGGCTCCTTGCTAGCCTTTTGAAGAGCCACTGTTAACGCACCATCTTTAACAGGAATCTTAGACGTTTCATACGTAACTGGTTGTTCTTTGAATGGCTTTAAGACAAGTGGGAATTTGCCACCATTTTGTTGAAACGTTGCTGCAATTTGCCCATCTTTTAATATTCCGTTAATGACAACAGCCGAGCCATTTAAATTGATCGAAACACTCACTTGATCACCATCGTATTTGATGCTTTTAAATGGATAATTGGATAAACCTTGGGCTGGTACTGATAATGTCCCACTATCTTTCTGCAAATCGACGATAATCGGAAGTGCTCCGTTTGGCGTTTTAATATTCCCTTCCCATTTACCTACTAGCTGTTCATTCATTTTATTGTCCTCCTTTACCTCTTTACCTTTTGTTGTGTTGTCCTCCTTTTGTGCGCATGCTGCTAATAATAAAAGTGTACAACAAAAAAATAATAGTTTTTTCATAAAATCTCTCCCTCTAAATGAAAATGACTAATAAGATTGGTAAAAATATTACAAGTAAAATAATATAGCTCCATTTATTCGCTAAATTCACAGTCCAACCAACGCCGTATTTCTTTTGCACTAATAGTGAAGGATCATTTTTATTGAGATATACAATCCCCCATTTCCAGTATCGATCATCGTCTGCAGCTGTTTCGTTTGTATGTAAATCAACAAAACGCTCATTACTGTTACTTAACTTCCAAATTAACAGGATAAGTCCTCCTAAAGAGACGAACATAAAAACAATAAAAAGCGGGAAAAAGTAAGAAGCTGTTTGATTTTTTAAAATAACTGTCGTGTAATGTAAAACAACAAGAACAATAGTCATACTATAATTAATCGCTGCTAAGTACCAGCTACCATATTTACGCTGGTTAAGCTCTCGATTTGCTGAAGCCTCTTTTGCTTGTGCACTCAATTGTATTTTGGCATTTTTCATACCGATACTGATGATGAAAAAGCTAATTTGTATCCCTAGTAAAATAAGTGGCATTACAATAACTGATAGCCATGTTTTTTCAGTTCTACCGTCTACCTCACCTGCTGCATTCCAATGGGTAGCAAAAACATCTGGGATGGCATTGTAATTCATATAGGTGAAAGTAATCAATGCTAAAGAGATAATAATCGGTAATGCGAAAAATGTAGGTGAAAGTACTTCATCTCGATCTCGAATAGATAAATCCATCACATAAACAGTTTTTACATGTGCTTCCCAATTTTCTTGTTTTTTCATACTTTTTGTTTTTATATGATAAAACATATAAAGTCCAGCTGCTATGAGAAGCACGACATACAGCAAAACAAAGGATAATAAAACAAATTGCTCCTCTTGAATTGACGTAAACAGTAGCAAAATTTGACCTATAAAACATGCAACTGCTATGCTCCCGACCATCATGCTGTAATGCTTTTTAAAAATAAGTAATTGTTGATGTTGCACATAAGGTTCTGGAATAGATACACCAAACACAGTTGTTTTTCTCGCTAAATATGGTGTTAAAGTTTCCAGTACACCTACAAAGATAAAGATGCTTACTATAAAAAGCATATTTCCCCTACTTCCATTGTTTTAAAATTCGATGAAACAAACTTGTCATTTGATCTTTTTCGAGACCCCGTGCAATGGCCTCTGCCATAATTGGTTTTAATGCATTTTCTACTTTTTCGACTTCCGTCTCTTCCAATTCTTTTTTTTGACCACCGATAATGATTGCCTTTGCTTTCGGTTTTAATTCGATTAAACCTTTTTCTTCAAGTTCATGATAGCTCTTACTAACCGTGCTGACATTAATCCCTAAATCCGCAGCCATTGAACGAACTGAAGGTAAAGTATCACCATTTTTTAGCTTTCCCTTAGCAATCAGCTCGATTAACTGATTCGCTAATTGTTTATAGAGCTGTAATTCACTGCTTGGATCTAAATGAATATTCATTTTATCCCTCCCATCTGTATCGCTTATCACCAAACAGAAATCTGTTATACACAGAGTAATACAGATTTCTACAAAAGTCAAATTCTCTCTAAAATGCGCAATAAAAAAGGACCCAGAAAAATTCTGGATCCCATGAACACTTATTTCTATTTGATTTGATCTGTATCGGTTTTTGCTTCTTCTTAACATACAGCAAAACAGAATATCCTCTGCCTCACTGATTCCATAAGATTTTAGAAGCTCACCCTATACAGTTGTGGCGGACTTTCCTGAGATTCCTGGTCTTTGGGTGTTTGACTACTCATTCTACATCCTCCCAATCATTTTAGATTAATAAGTGATTCCGCTCTTAATATGAACCGTTTCGTAAATGTTTATTCATGTAATATGCAATGTTATAAAATTAAAACGCCTAAGCTTCTTCTTGAAAGATTTGTTGCGCAATGGTTAAAGCATTTTGGACACGCGGAAAACCAATGTATGGTACTAATTGTAATAATGCTTCCACAATTTCTGTCTGTGTCAAACCTGCATGTAGACCACGTTTAATATGGGTTTTTGTTTGTGGGGCAGCACCTTGAGTTACTACCGCTGTAATGACAACAAGTGCACGGCTCTTTGCATCTAGCCCTGGTCGTGAATAAACATCACCATAGGCAAATTCAATAATCATTTTGCGTAAATCTGGTGCTATGTCGGCTAGTGCATCTGACTCAATCATTCGTGCCGCTTCTTCCTTTGTTACATACTGTTTAATTGTTTCTAACCCCTTTGTAAAACGCTCATTCATTGACAATCCCCCCATTATTATTTCTTTACACAAAAACCCCAATTCCGCGTCTCCAGAATTGGGGATTGTCCTTCACCTATGTAAGGGTCTCTTTTTCGTTTCACCCTCTGGCTCTAACGAAAAAGGAAAATGTTTTTTCATAGTGCCTCACTGGACAGCTTTAATGAATATCTATGCAAAAGTCACAAGGACATGCACGCTAAGTTATAGTTACGCGAGACAGGCTTTTGCCTTTTCAATTTGGGTAAGTACTTGATCAAATCCTGTTCCACCTAAAGAATGACGACGACGAACAGCAGCTTCAGGTGCTAATACATCGTAAATATCTGCTTCGATAAGCTCACTTTCTTTTTTCATGTCTGCAAGTGGTAAATCTAATAAGTAGATGCCCTGTTGAATACATGTGAATACAAGTTTTCCTGTCACTTCATGTGCTTCACGGAAAGGCATACCTTTTGTTGCTAAATAATCTGCAAGCTCCGTAGCATTGGAGAAGTCAGCGTGTACTGCCTGATGCAAACGCTCTGTATTGACAGTCATTGTGCGAATCATACCTTCAAAGATTTTTAATGAACCAAGAATTGTCTGGACTGTATCAAACATACCTTCTTTATCTTCTTGCATATCTTTGTTGTATGTTAACGGTGTTCCTTTCAGAACCGTTAATAAGCCCATTAAGTTACCGTACACGCGTCCCGTTTTTCCACGGATTAACTCCGCCATATCAGGATTTTTCTTTTGTGGCATAATAGAGGAACCTGTTGAAAAGGCATCATCTAATTCGATAAATTTGAATTCATCTGTCGACCACAAAATAATTTCCTCTGCAAACCGAGATAAATGCGCCATTAATAATGATGAATTACTTAAAAATTCAACGATAAAATCACGGTCACTTACTGCATCCATCGAGTTCGCATAAACTTCGCTGAAGCCTAAAAGCTCTGCGGATTTTATGCGATCGATTGGGAAAGTAGTACCTGCCATGGCACCTGCACCTAAAGGCAAAATATCAATACGCTTAAGCGACTCCGTAAAGCGTTGTTTATCACGCTCTAACATCCAGAAATAGGCCATCAAATGATGGGCAAATGAGATTGGTTGCGCACGTTGTAAATGTGTATAGCCTGGAGCAATTGTTTCTACATGCTCCTCAGCCTTTTCAAGCAACGTCTTTTGGAATATCTCAATTAAATCGATTGTTTCCTTCACACGCTTTTTCAAGAAAATATGCATATCCGTTGCTACTTGGTCATTTCGGCTACGGCCAGTGTGAAGCTTACCACCTACAGGACCAATTAAATCAATGAGCATTTTTTCCAAATTTAAGTGGATATCTTCATTAGCAACTGTAAATTCAAGCTCCCCTGCGATTGCTTTTTCTTGTAATTGTGCAAGGCCACCAAGAATGGTCTCTACGTCAGCTGCTGGTAAAATTCCTGTTGCGCCAAGCATCGTAACATGTGCTACGCTACCTTCAAGGTCTTCTAGAACAAGCTGTTGGTCAAAGCCAATCGATGCGCCGAACTCGTCCACCCATGCTTCTGCTGATTTTTGGAAACGCCCGCCCCAAAGTTTTGTCATAACAGCTCACCTTTTCCTTAAACTCTTTTTGAAAAAGGTGTAGTACAGCGTTTAATGCTACACTACACCCTGCTGTCAAAAGATTATTTTTTATTTACTGAAGAGTTAACCACTGTTGGCAGACCCCATAATTCGATGAAGCCTACTGCTGAAGCATGGTTGAATTGATCTTCTTTAGAATATGTTGCTAGCTTTTCACTATAAAGTGAATTTGGAGATTTTCGTCCTTCCACAATTGCATGACCTTTGTAAAGCTTCACGCGCACCGTTCCGTTCACAAACTTTTGTGATTCAGCAAGGAATGATTCCAGTGCTACACGTAATGGAGAGAACCATAAGCCATCATAAATTAATTCAGATAATTTTTTCTCAATGACTGGCTTGAAGTGTGCTAACTCTTTTACAAGCGTTAAGTCTTCAAGTTCCTTATGAGCCGTTAATAGAACTTTTGCTCCTGGAATTTCATATACTTCACGGGATTTAATACCAACTAAACGGTTTTCAACGTGATCGATACGACCAACACCATGTGCTCCAGCTACTGCGTTTAGCTCTTGAATTAAATCGGCAAGCTTCATTTCTTTACCGTTTAACGATACTGGTTTACCTGCAACGAATTCAATTTCTACGTATTCCGCTTCATCTGGAGCGTTTTCCACAGAAACTGTTAAACCGTATGCTTCTTCTGGTGGAGATACCCATGGATCTTCCATTACACCAGCTTCATTTGCACGGCCCCATAAGTTTTGGTCGATTGAGAATGGTGAATCTAATGTTGCAGGAATCGGTACATCATGTTTCATTGCATATTCGATTTCCTCATCACGGCTCCAGCCCCACTCACGTACAGGTGCTAACACTTCTAAGTCTGGATTTAACGCTTTGATAGAAACTTCGAAACGAACTTGGTCATTACCTTTACCTGTGCACCCATGAGCTACTGCGTCCGCACCTACTTGGTTTGCAATTTCCACTAGTTTTTTAGAAATTAATGGACGAGAAAGTGCTGATACTAGTGGATATTTTTGTTCATACCAAGTATGAGCTTGTAATGAGATTAATGCATATTCTTCAGCGAATTCATCCTTCGCATCTACCATATATGACTCAATTGCTCCTACTTGAAGAGCTTTATTTTTTACAAACTCAAGGTCTTTCCCTTCACCAACATCAAGACAAACTGCAATAACGTCCCAGCCTTGTTCTTTTAACCACGGAATTGCTACAGAAGTATCAAGACCTCCTGAATATGCTAATACTACTTTTTTATTCGCCATAAAAACGCGCCTCCAATTAATCTATTAGATATGTATGTTTATACATTCATTTAAAACTTTATACACGAATAGTATCATGTTATAAAAATAAAAACAAGTGTATTTTTATAAATTTATAGACTTTTATGTTTATTGTAAAAAGTGTGTCATTACAACACTTTAAGCGCTTGTACAAACTATGAATAGTTTTACTCGAAAAAACGATTTTTTACGCGCAACATGAATGTATATAGTATTAATTTCGGGATAGTAAATGGCAGTTCTGCAATACGAGGAGTTGATTTCCGTTCTAGATGGGACGTCCGATGAGCCGCTTCACTCGCGTTGCTCGCTCCAGGGTCTCATCTGTGACGCTGATCCCCGAGAAGTCGCCCATCCTCCACTCCAACAAACGCTTCACTTATCTTGCATGTCTTTTATAATTCTTTGTTTTTAAACGCTAATAAAAAGAACCCATTGTGTAAAATGAGTTCTCGTGCAACAAAAAGATAACTATTAATTTATGTTGTATAAATAAGCAAAAATTGATGTTGTTGGCGCTTTCCTCAAGTTTGGCTGGAAAACGAAACTCGATAGTTCGGTGCCCCTTACAAAGTACTCATTGTTAAGGCAACAATTCAGTTTTATATGCACAACGGTTTTATTTGTCCTAAAATTATTAATCTACAAAAATATTTTATTAACCTTTAAGCACGTGGTCGGTTATTTTTTTAGCGATCGTTTTTTGACCATCATTATTAACTGTTAATATATCTTGCTTTATCGTTACGAGAATGCCTAAACTGCGTAAGAAAAATTCATCTTCTTTTAGCGCATGTAACTCAAGTGGCATGGTAGCAGGTAGGAAAATGTATAAGCGATTATCCTCTTGTAACGCTATTTCCACTGTATGTTCAGGTTGTTCTTGGAGTTGATATTTACCTTCATAGCTCTGTAAAATTTCGACTGGTAAATGTACAGCTTTATATTGTTCAGGCTTTTTCGGTAAATGAAATTCATGTGTTATTACTGCTCGTTCAATCGCTTCACCAATAGCTATTTCATAATCCACTTCTTGTTCTTTACTGCGTAAAAATACAAAAATTGTCTTAGATTGTGGGTAAATTTTAAAAGTAGTTGCATACCCAGGCCATCCACCGTTGTGCCATACACATTTCCCCAGTTGTTCATCTTCGTAAATAATCCAGCCCATACCATAAGAAAAAGGTTGCTCTGCTGTAAGAGTTGAGGGGGTAAAGGCTTGCTCAAGTAAAGCTTCATCCCAAAGCTGTGCTTGAATAACAGCACGCCCTAATTTCCATAAGTCCTCTACCGTTGAATAGATTCCGCCATCGCCAGTAATATAATTTAAACAAGTAGTACTTTTCGTTTCTTCAAATTCTGAAGGGTCCACATATTGCCCGGAATATACATCAAACACGTAGCCATGCGCAATTTCATTGGTATATTGTTTTGTAAAAGCAGTGGACGTTACAGTTGTATGCATCATATTTAAAGGTTTAAATATAGCTTCATCCATAAATTCAGTAAAACTTTTATTCGCCACACGCTCGATTAAAAGAGCTAATAGGACATAACCTGTATTGCAGTATTCCATTCTCTCACCTGCTACAAATAGTCGAGGTGGTGCATATTGAATTAATAGCTGCAGAACATCTTCATTTGTGGCAGCTGTTGTTTCATCCCAATTTGAAAACAATGCCATATAATCAGGCAAACCTGATGTATGGTGTAATAAGTGGCGCACAGTAATATTTGTATAAGGTAAATGATCGAACCATTGGCTAATATCATCATCAAATGTTATTTTCTTATCTTGTACTAAAAGTAAAATTCCCAATGCTGTAATCGGCTTTGATACAGAAGCTAAGTTAAAACGTTGATGAAGTCCCATAGGTGCGTGTGTTTCTATTGAAGCTTCGCCATAGGCACCTTGCAATATAATTGTCTCATCTTGTGCAAGTAACACAGTGCCATTAAACGTATTTTCAAGCTGTTCTTTTACTTTATTCCAATCCATTTTCAATTTCCTCCTCAACAATTTGATATAAGCGCTGGATTAAACTACGCAATTGTTCTAAATCTTGCACCGGCATTTTGCTATAAATCTTTTCAATAATAAGTTCATTAATTTGCTCATCGCGATCATAATACGCCTCTCCGTTTTCAGCCAACATAACAACCACTTCCCGGCGATTGTTGGGGTTAATATCGCGTTTTAAATAGTTTTCTTTTTCAAGTCTCGATACTATTTGACTCACTGCACTCGGGGAGATTTCCATATAGTATGCGATTTCGCCCATTGTACACTTTTTATGCTTGTGTACAAAATCAATGACCATCGTTTGTTTCATCGATAAATCATCTGTAAACAGAGCTTCTTGAGCTTTTGCTAATTTTACATTCATTTCATAAGTATATAGATTAATGTCATCTACAATTTGCTTAATTTTTTCAGTCATTTTTACCAACCTTAATATTTTAGTTAACTTAAATATTAACCAAACAAAATGTTTTGTCAATAAACAGATCTTCTAAAATAAGAAAGGCTTGTCACTACAACGGAAGACACTGAAAAAAATCTGTCCTTTATTGGATTTATAAACTCAAAAAGTTGATTTGCATCACGTTTTTTCCTTAACAAAAATCAACTCTATCTACTTTATTAAGAAAGATGCTATCTATCCATTACTTATTTTCATTTTTTACTGTTTCAGTTGTACTAAATGAATTAACTATCTCCCCGACATTATCAATAATTCCATCCAACTCTTTCGTTATTTCTTTTACTTCAGGATCCTTCTCCGCATCTACCACTCCAATTCTAAATATCCAATCTTTTTTCTTCTTAGCCATTATTGCACCCACTTTATCGTTTATTTTCCTTTATAAAATTTAAATATGTTAATGCCAAAACTAAACAAATAATTCACCTAACAAAAATCTTTTCAATTAAAACAATATTTATCTTGTTCAATATTTTATTTAACTTAAATATTAATTATTATAAACATTTTTGTCAACAAAAAGGAGTTTTAAAAATAAAAAACTGTAAACACACTCAATTTTTACCTGAGTACATTTACAGTTTAATACCTATTTTCTATTGAAAAATGACTTACCTAAAAATTCAACGGTTGCAGGTGCGATTGCATAAAGCTTACTTGATAGCCCCATGATTTTTGGTAAATTAACTTCTCTTACAGGGCGCTCGATTGTTTTTATCGTAGCGCGTGCCACTTCTTCAGCTGTTAATAAAAACCTTCCTAAAGACTCGCGATAGCCACTTTCATCACTCGCCTTATCTAAAAATGGTGTATTAATTGGACCTGGATGAATCGCCGTAACTTTAACATTATACGGAGCCAGTTCCATGCGAAGCCCATTTGTAAAGCCAACAATCGCATGCTTTGTAGCAGCATAAACACTAGCCTTCGGTGTCGCTACCTTCCCTGCCTGTGAGCCGATAAAGATGAGCTGCCCTTGCTGACGTTGTATCATAGGCGCTGCTAGACGCTTTGCTAAATACATCGGTACACTGACATTTAGCTCTACCATTTGTCTAATCGCTTCATCTGATAAGTCAGGTGCTTTACCGAATTTACCTACCCCGGCAGATAAAATAGCTACATCAAGAGGCGGTAGTTGTGCGCATACTTCATCGATTGTAGATAAATTAATTAAATCTGCTTGGATCACATTTGCGCCTAAGCGTTCTAATGCTTTTAATGCAACCGCATTGCGTCCTGTTGCATAAACCGTATGACCCTGTGCTACTAATAATTCTGTTATTTTCAATCCTACACCACTTGTTGCACCTGTCACGAAGATGGTCTTTTTATTCATGTTCATATTTAAACCTACTTCCTTTGAAATAAATAGATACCTTCTTCCGTTTTTGTAGATGTAATGAAATTGTTGGCCTCTAAGTAATCTAAATGACCGAGCGTTTTGGACAACGTCAGACCAAACTGACGCTGAAAAACAGCTGGGTAAAAGCGCTTCGTTACTTGTACAGCAGTTAATGATTCATCTCCAAATAATTCACAAACCTTCAAAGATTGCTGATGCTGACGTTCTAGTCGTTTATCAATTATATCAGGAATATTTTCTAGCTCAGCACCATGTCCTGTAAACATCTTTTTTACGGGTAATCGACGTAAAATTTCTAGTGATTCATTATATTGTAGTAACGATTTAGTACGTCCTAATGTCCGGTCTAGTGGTGGCTCAATTAATGGGTTTGGCGTTATTTTTGCAAGCAATAAATCTCCACCTATTACATCATGTGTTTTTTCATCCCAGAATATGAAGTGACTTTGTGCGTGTCCTAATGTTTCAATAGCCTTTAATCCTGGATGTCCTGGCACTTCATCTCCATCGTTAAGAATTTGTGTTAAAGATCGTTCACCTACAAGCTCTATTTCACGGCGGACATGTACACTCGGCTGGATATATTCTTGAGGAACTCCGTGCTCAAATAAGCGCTCACTGTAAAACTGCACATGGTAACGTAAAAAATCCTCGTCATGACGAAGCCATTTATCATTATAGGCATGCCCTAAAATTTCTGCGTTCGGAAAGGCATCCACCCAACCTGCATGGTCTGGATGATGATGGGTTAACACAACCTGTTCAATATCTCGCATATCAAAGCCCATTGCTCGAATACCCCTTTTAAGTGCTTCATAGGCTTCCATTGTTTTTGGACCAACATCAAAAATGGTCAATGCATCTCCTTTTACAACAAATGCATTCACATCTCCTACTTCATAGGGTGTTGGTATTTCTATTTTGTGTATAGACAAAAGCTGTTTCCCCCTTTAATGCAACTAGTGAATACCTATTCATTCTATTTTACAAGTTTTTCTTCTTTTCGTCACCCTCCTGTTGACAGGTTGACGTATTATTAATATAATTTTGAATAATCTAATTATTTTTGTGCGTTGATGAAGCCAAGTACGTAATTGGTGAAGGTGTCTTAGAGAGTGTTACATTTGCTGAAAGTGACATCACCCGCTCCCATTACCGAACCTACTTCTGAGCAGTTATGAAAACATAACCGTTTCCCTTGCGATAAAAGGGCTATGAGTTGTGCCAATTGGCAAACAAAGGTGGTACCGCGGAAACAACAGCGTTTTCGTCCTTCTTTATAAGGACGAGAGCGCTTTTTTTATCTTCATTTCAGCAAATGTTTTGGTAGCGAAAGCGAAGCGGCAGCTACAGATATTTTGGTAGCGAAAGCGAAGCGGCAGCTACAGATATTTTGGTAGCGAAAGCGAAGCGGCAGCTACAAATGTCTTCTGTAGCGAAAGCAACGCGGCAGCTACAATTACGCCAAGGTAAATTGATTTCGAGAACTGGAGGTTTTATCATGAAAAAAATACTATTTATTGGTGCAGGCTCTATGGCAGAGGCATTGATTCAGGGCTGGATTAAACAAAAGGTATTTACAGCACAAGAAATTTACGTCACCAATCGCACAGACAAGGAACGCTTACAATTTTTACACGACACATATAATGTAAATAGCAATTTTGATGATGCTATTTATCAGCAGGCTGATTTAATCATTCTAGCGATGAAACCAAAAGATGCTGTTGTAGCGATGCGTGAGCTAAAGCCTAAAATTACAGAGCAATCAGCCGTTCTTTCTATTTTAGCTGGTATTGCCATTACTACTATTACAGAACATTTAGGTGCTCGTCCAGTCTCACGCGTTATGCCTAACACTTCTGCTACTATTGGGATGTCTGCGAGCGGGATTGCCTTTAATGACGAAGTGACAGCAGAACAACGCGCTCTTTTCTTACAGCTTTTAGAGGCGATTGGTTCAGTTATTGAGGTAGATGAGGATCAATTACATGCTGTAACCGCCCTTTCCGGGAGTGGGCCAGCATATATTTATTATTTAATGGAGGCATTTGAACGAGTTGGTACAAAGGTCGGTCTCTCGAAGGATACAGTACGACTATTAATGACGCAAACACTTGCTGGTACTGCAGAAATGCTGAAGCAATCCGTCGACGAGCCTGATGTATTACGCCAAAAAGTAACCAGTCCGGGCGGTACAACAGAAGCTGGAATTAAAGCTCTAGAACAATATCAATTTAATGAAGCCATTGAAGCATGCATTAAAGAAGCTGAAGCTCGATCTCGATTACTTGCAAATAGTAAATAATGTGTGCAAAATAAAGTGAAACTTTAATCAGTGGGGTTTCTTCAACCCCCACTGATTATTAGTTGAACGAATCGGGCTTTTACGGGCAGTTTATCTCTCATCTAACTTCTTTGCTTGTGGTAAAATTTTAAGGTGGAAGTATTACTGCCCGTTAATGCGGGATAAAGTATATCACTAGGGATTAGGGGGCTTTAAATTGGCTAAATTATTCGAACCTTATCAATTGCAAAATATCACTTTAAAAAACCGTGTAGTGATGGCGCCGATGTGTATGTACTCGGCACAGGATGATGGACTTGTCACACCTTTCCACCAAGTACATTATGCAACGCGGGCTGCTGGTCAAGTTGGTTTAATTATTGTCGAAGCTACAAGTGTTGTACCAGAGGGTCGTATTTCTAGTAACGATCTTGGTATTTGGGATGACGCTCATATTGAAGGTTTAAGTCAATTAGTTCAAGGAATGAAAGTATACGGAGCAAAAACTGGCATACAGCTGGCACACGCTGGACGTAAAGCAACTGTAGATGGAGAAATATTTGCGCCATCAGCTATTGCATTTAGCGATGCTTTTAAAACGCCAACAGAAATGACACTAGAAGACATTGAATATGTTGTAGAAGCATTTAAACAAGCAGCTGTCCGGGCAGCTAAGGCAGGCTTTGATGTTCTTGAAATCCATGGAGCACATGGCTACTTACTAAGTGAATTTTTATCACCAGCAACGAATAAACGCAATGACCAATACGGTGGCTCTCAAGAAAATCGTTATCGATTATTACGTCAAGTCATCGATGCTATTCGTAGTGTTTGGGAAGGCCCTTTACTAGTACGGGTTTCCGCTGAGGACTATGCAGAAGATGGTACAACAATGGATGATTTCATCGTCTTCAGTCGTTGGATGAAATCACAGGGAGTCGATTTAGTGGATGTTTCTACAGGTGGTGTCGTGCAAGCCCATATTAATGTTTTTCCAGGCTACCAAGTAACGCATGCTGAAGCAATTAAACATGGTGCTGATATTCCAACTGGAGCAGTCGGCCTTATTACGACAGCTATTCAAGCAGAGGAAATTTTACAAAATAATCGTGCTGACTTAATCTTCCTAGCGCGTGTTCTTCTGCGTGAGCCATATTGGCCACTTCATGCTGCTAAAGATTTAAGAGAAGAAGTTAAACCTCCAGTGCAATACGTACGTGGTTGGTGAAAAATAGCGGTATAGCGACTATTCATCAACATATAAAAAAACAGCTTGTTGCTTTATGCTAACAAGCTGTTTTCGTGTTAATAAACAGGATTTTGTTTAAACTCCTTTAATCCAATTCTGCACGAGAAAATAAATCCGTAATAGACGATTCATCTTCACATGTATTTTTAAATGAAATAGCAAACTTCTCTAATGCTTCTTTATCGAAGGAATATGCACAAAACAAGCTAGCTTCTGAATCAAACTTGACAATACCTTTTAATTCAGGCATTTTTTCTTCAAGAAAGACAATCGCCAAGGATTCCCAATCATAACCTCCTCCTTCAAATCCCTCATCAGATCGAGTATCAAAAATCTCTTTCTTATATTCCCCAACATCTAAACATAACGACGCAGAGTCCCTATCATGATCCACCCAAAAAAACGGAGCAATTTTCTGTTTATCATTAATAAAATTCATCGTAACCCTCCACTAAAAAAATTTAAATAGCAGGCATCAATTCCCTGATGTGTTTGCAACAACGATTGCATCATCAGGATCTAACTTTCTTCGTAATCCATATATTTTAATTCTCCTGTTTGGAAATCAATCCAAAAATCATTGTCTGCATGATTATCAGCAAAAGGGATATGAAACAGAGGGAAGTTCTCAAAATCCTCGTAATAATCAATCCTTCTATCTTTTGCTCTTTTTATGGACATTGTATATTAAGAATCCCCTTCATCATCGGTTAACAGAATATGAAAAAACTCCTAACCTCTATCTAGAAATAATCGTTAGCTAGTTTATAAAAATAATTAAGGTAAATATATGCCCCTTTAGTAAACACCCCTCTATTTTTAGCAAGATAAAACTCTATAAAATCTTTTTCCCCTTGGAAACTCATCAGATACAATTTCGTTAATCTTTGGAGCCGATATCCCCTACCAAGAATTTTCAAATAAAATATCTTTATTCAGAAATTCTAAATGTTACCTTTAGTATTATTGTTCATTTTAGTTTACTCCTTCTTTTCTTAAGTACATTGTGTAAAAAAAACACCTGCATGTTTTTGATCAACATTTTTATTTAAAAACAAATATCCGACCGAGTCACTAAGGCTAAACACATCCTGGAATCCTTCAGGAAAGTCACCACCATAAATTTGTAGGCAAAATTGATAATCATCCAAACCCATATCTTCTACTTGTAACAAAGATGGTTTATTACCAATCAACGAACCACAGTAAATCTCTAGATCATCTAAATTTCCCTCTTCAACTTCTTCTAAATCTACTTCTTCTCCCAAAATGAACTTTTGTGCTGGTATTAGATAATCTGACTCATTTCGAATATCACCAGCTTTATGTAATAAAACTTTTGTATATCCTTTTTTAATATTTTTCAACTCTTCTTGATCTCCATGAAAAGTGATTGAATCTAAAAAGTAATCATCCCTCTTATAAGTTGTAAAAACGGATAGCAGCTGTTCTTTTGGTAAGTTTACATTTAAAGTTTCATTAAGAAAATTCGTAGGTAAACTAAGTACAAGTGTTAATTTATCTCCATCTGGATTTAATGGCCAATCAATATTTTCGGGTAAGAAGCTATATCCGCCAAGACGAGCCAAATTAGATTCATTTTCCACATCATTAAAAATAACTTCAATTGACATTTTTTCAATACTATCCTTATTTTCTATGTATATACCTTTAAAATCATAGTTCTATATGTTTCCCTCTTCGTTCCAATCCAGCGTAATCTGTCCCGTAACATGGTCATTTCCAAATTTTTATATACTTACATACATCTCATTTAACACCCAATCATGGAATAGACTCCTCTATTTTTACATCCTGTTTGAACCCTATCTCTAACAACTATGAATATTGCCAATATCCTACTATTAGAGTCTTTATCGAATCCTCCGTCACAATTGCATACAAATACACAGCACCAAACCCAAATGGAAGACTAGTTCTTGAATCGAATACCCCATCTGGATAACCGTCCTCATCAATTTGACACAAGAAACTATATTTATCTTTTTCTAATTCTGTGAAATAATATTCTTCTTCTTGAATAAGGAAGGGATTTCCTCCATATTTAATAAAAAAAGGTGTATCGAAAGCTTGTTCTTCACTCACATTAATACCTTCTGATATATAGTGTTTAACTATTCCAAATTCGGTATAAGTAGATGACATACTTTCTTTCGAAATTGGATGTTCGAACACGAGCAATGAGCAGTTTGGATAAATATTTTTTGAAATACGATTTTGGTACTCTTTTGGTATAAATATAGAAATCATATTATTTTTATCTAGTGGACTTACAAAACAAAGATAGAAGTGATATTCAAATTCAGTTTCACTAAAAAGTTCACTTTTATCATCGAAGTACGCTGGAGCATTTCCACCAAACCATCCATTACCTACATTTCGGTTCTTGTCTAGTTGAAATATAATACTTTCTTTTCGCTCAACTAATATGTTATTTTTATTCTCCATATTATTTATCCAAATAACTTAATTCGGATTTCCCCCTTTGCATTTAGTACTTTCTACAGATTAACTATGTATTTCAACATATTCTATTACTTGTTTTTCTTAATTCCATAATTTTTTTCAGTTGCAAATGCGGCATGGATTTCCTCCAATTTAAATGTGACTTACTCTTCAAAGTATTTATAAGATTCTCTTATACATCCACTTGCAACATGTCTCTATAAGGCGTATCTAATTCTGTTCCCTAGACCATCATTAATACAAGCTATCCAATAATTATATTAACCCCCTTAAATGTTAGCTCATCAAAGCCGATTTCCTTAATGCTATTTCCCTTCGTATCATGTGCAAAATGTTCAGTGGAGGAAAAATCACAAAACATCTCGTAGAAAAAGCTTTCTAATTATTATAAAATTTTATAAAGCACGAGTCTCTTTTAATTGGTGCTTCCATTATTTATATTAATCATCTCCATTAATTAATTCTAGATTTTCACTTAGCGTCCTTACCAATTGCTTTTATCTTTTTCCAGCTATTCTATAATTCCATTCGACAAAATAAGATTGTATTCTTGAGCCACAACTTCAATAACTTCATCGTAACATTCAAGAAAATAATGCTTAAATCCCTTTTCAAACAGTGTCTTTTCCTGTTTCAAAGTCGGAATCAATCACTTCACAAAAGCACGTATCCAATAAATTTTCGTTAAAATAATCCAGACCACAAAGTCCAAACTTGACTACATTTTTAAAAATGAAAGAAATATCAATGTATCGTTCTTCTGTGGAGATATTTGATGCCAACGCTGTTGCTAAATTTAACGAAAGTTCAACTTCTCTTGGATATCGATCCATTATTAACTTTTTTAAAATCAACGCATCTCTAGCATCTATTACACCCAACTGTTGTTGTATCAATAAATTCGGTTCTCATTATACCTCCATATTTTATGAGCTAAAGGCAGGTTTTCGGTCATCATAACAAAATCTATCAAAGTCCTTGCGATGGGGCTTCCAGCGATTTTTCCTTCCTTACACAGGGAGACAAAGAAGAGAGATTATACACTTTCCTTACTCCTCTTCTAGAATTAAGCATCCTCGCAGCATTCATCCTCACATTTTTCAAGATTATTTATGAAGGTTTCAAAGCTGTTTGATAAAAAATTAATGCATCTTTCTGTAACTTCCCCTAAGTCCATCCAGATAAGAACGACATTACCGGTTTCTAGATCCATGCAAAATAAATTACCACCCCAATCATTTGCAAACGGAAGATATTTTTTGGGAAGTGCACCCCTATTTATAAAATCTAGGTAGCTTTCTTCTAGTAAAGTTGAGCTATTTTTATATTTCATTGAAGAAAATGCGGCAATTTCCGTTTCAAGGTCAATATCTTGCGCATAATAACAAGGTTTAACTGGAATCCCACCATTAAATTGTAAATAATGTTCTTTCAACTCTTCTGGTAAATTAAATCCCAATTTAGTTTCTACATCGTTTAAATCGCTTATTGTTAGTTCAGTAGAACATTCTATAAACATCTCTTCACTCCTTAGTAGCTATTTTCATGTCATTTTTTCTTGATTGATTATATTTATAGCAAGACATAGTCCTTATCCAGCCTCCCAAATGCTTACAACCATTTTACTAATAATACTATAAATTACTTAGATTGTAATTCTCTTAAAAGGAAGTCCCTGAATCAAAAACCAAAGTTTCAAAGCATTTTACATTTCTGAAGCCGATGTAAAAACAAAAAAAAAATATGCAAAAGAAGGATTTAATACCTCCCCGCATATGCTTTGAAAAAAGAGCTTTCCATAATGCAACCCAAAAAAATTTAGATTATATATAGTGAAAAATCTCCTTCAACTAACAAAACTAACCTATTAAACTTTTAAACAAGATAATATAGTAACCAACTGTTCTTTGATTTCTACAAACTTTAAGTCCTCACCAAAATCAAATATTTCAACGATATCTTCTATTAAAGCTGGTTTCCCGAATTTCAATTTATACGCTAATCGACCTCTCCTCATCGATACCTTCATTGTTAAGGATAAACAATTAACCCAGTTCCATTATTTAAAAGAAACTGTAGTTAATAATCGGTTCTATATTTCCTACCTTTTCTTCACTTTTTTGAAGAATATACATAGGAATCATTTCGTTTCCGAGAACACCTGACCAAGTACATAGCGAAAGATCAATTTTTTCACCGGCACCTTCCAATTGTATTTTAGGCCATTTTTTCTCACCCTTTACTTCTACTAAACCGTGTATGACTGATGAAATTCAATCGCATATTTTAGGCATCCTCAATATACGTATTACCAGTTACTGTCTTGTGCGATAACTATAATTAAAAATAGGTTAACATAAAGACAAAGCAATAAAAACGAATTATTGTCTAACAACCCCGAAAATTTGGTAACAATTTTGCATTGGCGTAACTGTGCTGCCGCTTCGCTTTCGGACAGATAAACAATGTGACCGGATATTGAATTGTGCCCGCATAATTCAATATCCTTAAATATTAGTACTTTGGTAAATCGTTTTTATATAGAAAATCCGTAATTATTAGAAATATCCTTTTATTTCTAATGATTCATAATTACTACAGAACACATATGACTATTTACATCGTTGTCACATTTTGGGTTATATGATAATCTACAGAAGTATTTTCCATTATTAAGGGGAGGGTTAGTTATGTTACGTACTGGTATTATTTTTTTAATTTTAGGGTTAGGGGCATTCATACTACCGCAATTCGGTATTCAATTCAAACTATTTACCGTTTTTGGCAAAATTTTTGGCGGAGGGGAAACCTTTGTTGAAATTGCTTTTGCAGGTATCGGCGCTGTCCTAGTAGGCATTCATTTATTTAAAGGAAATAAGGACAAGTCGTCCGCAGCGTAAGAACACAGATTTGGGAGGAAGCTATTTTTGAAATCGTTGATTGCAAAACTATTAAAATCAGTAACTGTTATGACACTTATTTTGATGGCGTGTGCGATTCCTGCATACGCCGAAGAGGAGCTGAAATGGGTAGAAGGTGGACAGAAAGTCGATGTAGGAACCAATTTAGCGGAACTTCAATTAGGTAGCGATTTTATTTTTCTTGATGCCGAAAATACGAAAAAGTACATAACGCAGAGCGGAATGGAGCCGAACGGGGAAGAAATCGGTGTGGTTTTCCCAAAGGATGAAAAACAGAATTGGGCTGTTTATTTCGAATATACAAAATCTGGACATATAAAAGATGACGAAAAAAAGGATATCGATGCTGACGCTTTGCTGGAAAGCTACAAAGAAGGCACGAAAGAAATGAATAAAGAATCAAGTCCTGAAAATCAGTTATTCGTTGACAAATGGGATGTTCCTCCGTTCTACGACAACGACTTACACAGTTTGTCATGGTCTTTATTGGCACATGATAATCAGAATAACGGCGTTATTAACTACAATGTGAGACTTCTATCGCGGGAAGGCTATATCTCGGCGATACTCGTCTCAGATCCGGAGAATTTGAAGAAGGATCGTATAGTGTTTAACAACAAAATCCTGTCGCAGTTTAACCTAAAGAAGGGACAACGGTATGAGGATTTTGACAGCAAAACCGATAAGGTGGCTGATTTCGGCTTGACTGGATTAATTCTTGGAGGCGCGGGTCTAGCGGTTGCCAAAAAAGTGGGCTTTTTTGCTATAATTCTCCCACTATTGAAGAAATTTTGGATCGTGCTTGTGCTGGCTGTGGGCGCGATTTGGGCCTTTATTCGCAAAAAACTAGGATTGAAGAAAGAGCAGTCAGAGCTGCAATCGGAACAGTCGGAACAACCGGCACAATCGCAGCAACAGGAACAACCAGAACAGGATCCGGCGAGTGAACGCAGCAAGGTTAATTCGCATGAGTAATAACCACTAAGGAGTGGTTAATGTATTGTTCCAAAAATAAGAATAATCTAAGCCCCTCCTAGCACGATAACTGAGTGCTTAGGAGGGGCTTTTTATCAATGGTTTTATATCCATACAACAGTTATAACATTGTTTTTCCCGCTAAAAATCGCTGATAGAAATGCAAGTAGCGCTGATAGAACCCCGAACATCGCTGATTAAAGTGGAAGAATCGCTGATAGAACCTCGAACATCGCTGATTAAAGTGGAAGAATCGCTGATAGAACCCTGAACATCGCTGATTAAAGTGCAAAAATCGCTGATAGAACCCTGAACATCGCTGATTAAAGTGCAAGAATCGCTTATTGCAAGATGCACTAAACTACTTGGCTACTTCTATTTCAAATCCTTTTTTACACACACTAAAAACTCAATCATGCCATTTTCTATTTTAGCCATAGCACTTCCACCTAATTTTTCTGCTAGCAGCCTGACAATAGATAACCCTAGTCCAGTATTTTTACGTCTGGAATTGTCTGTTGTATAAAATCGATCAAAGAGCTGGTTAGGATTCAGTTGACTATTTTCATCAATCGGATTTTGAAAACAGATATATGCATGTTCTTCTTCTAACCACATCTTGATCGTTACATCCCCTTGCGCATGCATGATACTATTTCGTACTAAGTTTTGTACAATGCGTAAAAGCATTTCTTCATCAGAGTGAATAATGAGCGGCTCAAAATTTGGTAAGTTGACGGCTATTCCTTTTTGTTCAAATTGTACAAAGGCACCAGCAATCTCTTCAAATACTATGTTTGAAATATTAATACGATCTTTTTTGGGCTTATCTTCATTACTATGCAAATAGGAATATTCAAAAAATGTTGCTAATAATTGCTCTAGTCTTCCAACATGTTTTTGTGCGATTTCAAGCTTTGCAAGCTGCTTTTCTGTTAAGGGTTCTTTTAAAAGCATTTGTTGATAGCCCTTTATCGCAGTGAGTGGCGTACGAAAATCATGCGAAATGTTTGAAATCATTTCCTTATAGTATTTTTCTTCCCGCTTAATATACGACCTTGATTTTTGTGATTCTATTAATATGCGATTTATATTTGCCACTAGTTGATTTATTTCTTTGTTTAATAGCTCTACGCTAATTGGCTGTGTATATTGCTCATGTAGACGTTGTGACAATTGAATGTTCATCAATTGTAGTTGCCTTTGTATATAAAAAATATAAAATAGTAATCCTACAATGATTACAATTGCCACAATCCACATTCCCTACCATCTCCTTACTTGATTTCTGCTTTTCTAAATGTCATGAATGTTACATATAAAATGACTACTATAAATACGACACAAATGGAGACGGCCGAAATTAAATCACCTTTACTCATGCTTAAATTAATCGCAAGATACTCCGCTGAATAGGGTGTGAAGGACAATACTTTATCTACCATCTTAAATGAATCCTGAAAACTAGCAACTTGCCCAAAGAACATGGACATCATGTAATACGCAGCTACTACAAGCACCGATTTTCTGAAGGCAAACGCCAGTAAAATACAAGTCGTTAACTGCGCAAGATAGACTATTGTCATAGTGCTCATTATTGTTACGTAATCGGCAAAGCTGCCACTAGTAGTCGCCGTTAGAATGCTTAAAAAACCTGCTGCTTTCCCGCCCATACTAAACGTGCTGTCCATGGATAAACCAATTATTGTCACGATGATATAAGGGCTTACAAGAACAATAAGTAAGATCCAAAAAACAATCGCTTTACTTATGACTATTTGGATTCTTGCAAAGCCGCTTATAATCGGATGATGGATATTTTTTGTATCAAAATCTGAACAAATAAGTGTAGTGGCAAGTACTGCGCCTACTATTGACATCGTATTCATATCAGATAGTAAAAAACCAACGTTGCTGATGCTTTCATTTATTGAGTTATTGCCTATACCATAAGCAATACTAAACATTGCTGTTGCAGAACATGTTGTAAGAGCCAGTAAGACCCAAAACATTTTGGATTTAGTTGTTTTATAGAGGTAAGCACGTACTAAATTAAACATGGCGCTCACCTCCAATTAACGTAAGGAAGTAGTTCTCTAATGTGTCTCCTTGTAGACTAAATTCCGTAAGTGTTATCCCATTTTCAAATAAGGCGGTTGATACGTCTCCAAGATTCTCTAAGAAATCATACAATTTAATTGTTTTATTTGGCATGACTTGAAAATTTTGTGTTTTAAGAATTGTTTCTAATACATGTGCACATTGTTCGGGAGCTGTACAACCAATGCGAATATAATGTCTACATTCTTCGTCGAGCTGTTGTTGCGTCATTTGTTTCATAATTTTCCCTTTATGAATAATGATATAATCAGTTGTTGTTTGATAAAGTTCCGGTAAATTATGACTCGAAATTAAAATCGTCATCTGTCGCTCTTCACAAAGACGTGTTAAAAGCTGACGAATTTCAACAACACCTATAGGATCTAACCCATTCACTGGCTCATCTAAAATCAATAGCTCTGGATTAGTTAATAACGCAATAGCAATGCCTAAACGTTGTTTCATGCCGAGTGAAAAATGCTTAGCTTTCTTATTGTTTGTACTCGTCAATCCAACCAATTGCAGTATTTCATCTTCTAGCTCCTCATTCGGAATCCCCCGCATTAAACGATGATATTTAAGGTTTCCTTTTGCGGTCATATCAGGGCTAATCGCTGGTTGTTCAATCATACTGGCAATCCTTTTTCGTTGCTGCTGTATTTCCTTGTCAGATGATTTCCCAAATAACTCAAACGAACCTTCTGTTTGAAAACTAATCCCTGAAACAATCTTCATTAATGTTGTTTTTCCCGCACCGTTTTCACCAATAAGCCCATAAATACGTCCTTCTTTTAATTCGATTGATACGTCGTGAAGTACTGTATGCTTTTTATATGTTTTCGTTAATTGATTCGTTTTTAATATGGTTTCTCCCATATTAAGCACCTCCCTTTCATATTCATAGATTACTCATGAAAGGTATAGATAAAGTAAAGATGACGTATAGATTACGGATGATTTATGGACGTAAACGATAGCCAAGCCCACGAAGCGTCTCGATATAATCTGCTTGTGGATTTTTTGTCTTCAATTTATGTCGAAGATTACTAATATGAATTTTAATAATATGTTCATCTCCTAAATATTCTTCTTGCCAAATGGATTCATATAAATTTGCTTTCGTGAATACTTTTTCTTGGTTTGCCATAAACAATTCTAGCAATAAATATTCCTTTGCAGTTAGTAAGACCTCCTCACCACCCACTGTAACACGCTTAGCGACATCATCCAGCACTATATCCTTGTATTGCAGCTGCTTCATTGGTGTAGCTTTTTTAACACGACGTAATATCGATTCAATACGAGCGAGAACCTCACCAAGGTCAAAAGGTTTCGTAATATAATCGTCCGCTCCTAAACGAAGCAAATCAATTTTTGTTGACACTAAATCTTTTGCTGAAATCATAACAACAGGTACATCCGAAATAGCGCGAATTTCTTTTAATAATTCATCACCACTTTTATAGGGAAGCATAATATCAAGAAGCACAATATCAAACTCATTTTGTAGAAATGCTCGATGTCCTTCTATTCCATCCATCACACTTGTTACCTGATAATCTGCTTGCTCAAACAATTCTGTTAACATTGCATTTACATCTTCATGATCCTCAACCATTAAAATTCTCATTACAACCACACCTTTAATAAATATGCCTCGGCATAATTGCGTCCGGAATCGGCTTAGCGCTTAAGCCTGCATAATATTTTTTTGCGCGAAAGCGTAGTGTCAGCAGCAGGATGCAGGTCGTTCTGCTCAGGCCTTCCGTCGCTTCGCCTTTTCTTTCCTTCGTTCTGCTCGGGCCTTCCGTCGCCTGCTCTTCCATCCGTCATTCTGTTCGGGCCTTTCCGTCGCTTCGCCTTTTCTTTCCGTCGTTCTGCTCGGGCCTTTCCGTCGCCTTCTTTTCCATCCGTCATTCTGTTCGGGCCTTTCCGTCGCTTCGCCTTTTCTTTCCGTCGTTCTGCTCGGGCCTTTCCGTCGCCTGCTTTTCCATCCGTCATTCTGTTCGGGCCTTTCCGTCGCTTCGCCTTTTCTTTCCGTCGTTCTGCCCGACCTTTCCGTCTCTTCTCCTTTTCGATTCGTCTACATCCGCCAGTGGCTTTACCTTCTTTGCTGAAAAAAAGTTAAAATATCCCTATTAATATTATATGGGAATTCATGTTAATAAACATTAAATAATTTTATTAACTATCACCCTATTGTTCTAGCTGATGCATATGAACTGTAATACTTGGCAGCGATAAATGAAGTTCTTCTGCGGCTACTCGAAAATTACAAGTTTTAGTGGCAACTACAAAAGACTGTATCCATTTATAATCCAAACGCTCTCCTCTTTCAATCGTTTATGCCTCGGCATAATTGCGTCCGGAATCGGCTTTGTACTTGCACAAAGAACTCCTTCCTGATTCCGTGACATTCGCCGGAGGCTTTAACTTCTTTCAGCGGCTATTTGAATACCCGCTGAAAGATTAATCTTTTTAATCAACTTCATTAACTATATTTAATTCACTAAATTATCCAACAATAATACACTAAAATTAGCTCGTTTACTTTTAACAAAGGGGAGAATTGTATGTTAGCTAAATTAAGTAAGCAATTTCGTACTTTTGCCAAAAATGAATGTGAAAATTCAAGTCCACTATATGAATATTTAGCCAATAAGATTGCCGATGATGATGAAATATTGAAAGTTGCCGCAGTTATCCCAAAAGGACAACCTGTACCTAATTTATTATTAGCTGGCGTTCAGTATTTACTGTCATCAACCAAAGACGATTTATTTAATTTCTATCCATCCTTAACGACAACACCAAAACCAATAGATGAAGTGTATCCTGTTTTTAAAGCGTTCGTCTTAGCCCATTCAGATGAATTGAAGAATTTATTTCAAGAAAAACTTGTCCAGACTAATGAGATTCGCCGTTGTACTTACCTTTATCCGATGATGACAGAAATTTATGAACGCCATCAAAAACCTTTAGCCTTAATAGAAATCGGGGCAAGTGCAGGACTTCAACTTGGGATGGATCAATATAATTACTGCTATAATCAACAGCTTCATATAAACCATTCAAACAGCGCTTTCGTTTTGTCCTCAGAAAATCGCGGAGAACCGCTTCCAGCTTCCATTACAAATGCACCTGTTGTTTGTAAACGTATTGGGATCGATTTAAATCCGATTGATATTCATAATGAGGAAGAGCTTCGATGGCTCCAAGCATTAATTTGGCCAGAGCATCAAGAACGTAGACTTTTATTACATCAAGCACTCCCTATTTTAAAAGAACTTGATTTAGAACTGATAAAAGGAGATGCTATCAAACTGATAAAAGAAATTAGTAGAGATGTTAATCAAGATGCGCAATTAGTTGTTTATCATACGCATGTGGCCAATCAAATCCCAATGGAGTTACGCCTTGAACTAATTGAACAATTAAAAGAGATCAGCATGGAACGCCCTCTCTATCATTGTTATAACAATTTATTTGATATACAACTGCATCAAGATTTTATTGATCAAGGTGAAATAGAATCTATCCGAATAATGGAACGCCCTGATGGTCATGCTCGATGGTTCAAGTGGTCCAACCAAAAATAAAAGTTGCCACGAAAAAACGCTACATGAGATTTTTCTCTCATGCAACGTCATGTTGATTAAAAACTATTAAATCAATGAAATTAAGTTTTCTCGGCAAAACGAGGGGTTGATTTTCGTTCCGGCTGGGCGCTTTGTAGCTGCCGCTTCGCTCCGCTGCAGGGTCTCGGGCCAACAGATGTTTTTTGCGCGAAAGCGTGAGTGCAACGTAGCGACAGCAGCAAGATGTTGGTCACGAAGGCGTTATCACAGGATGTGATGCTTTTAGCCTTCGTTCCTCTATTGCTGATCCCCAAGGAGTCGCCCAGCCTCCACTCCAATCAACCGCTTTATTAAGCAAGTATCTTATAGTATATCACTCTATTTTTTTGCAGTATATTTTCTAATTGCTGGTAAAATATCGTTCCCGATAATTTCAATATTTTTCATTAATTTATCGAATGGCACACCGCCAAAATCAATTTGTGCCATAAATCGTTGCATGCCATAGAGCTCGTATTGATACAGTAATTTTTCAATAATTTGCTCCGTACTTCCGACCATTAAGGCATCTTTTGTATCCGGTGCTTCCGTAAATTGTTGCTTTGGATAACCTGCGCCGCGAATTGCTTGGAATCCACCATTTAAATGGGGATACATCCCTTGTAGTGCCTCTTCCGTCGTATGTGCGACGTGGAATAGGCTTGTTGTAGCAATCGGTAACTCTTTCGGATCAAAGCCATTTCTCTCCGCTGCCTCCCTGTAGGCATCAACTGATGGCTTAAAGTTAATAGCGGGACCACCTAATGTCGTTAGCATCATCGGAATGCCCATATAACCTGCTTTAATGGCACTTGCAGGTGGTCCACCAACAGCTCGCCAAATTGGTAACGACCCATTTTTAGGTTGTGGCAAAATTTGCGCATTATGAAGTGGTGCACGGAATTGTCCTTCCCAAGTGACCAGCTCGTTGTCATTTATTTTTTTCAGTAACGCTAATTTTTCTTCAAAAATTTCTTCATAATCCTTTAAATCGATACCTAGTAATTGATATGCACCAACTCGAGAGCCACGCCCTGCGACTATTTCTGCACGTCCATCTGAAATTAAATCAATCGTTGCAAAATCTTCATATACGCGTACAGGGTCAGAGACACTAAGGACTGTTGCAGAGCTTGCTAATTTAATTTTTGATGTAGCGTGTGCGATTGCTCCTAAAACAACTGTGTGTGCCTGTGTCGTAAAGTACGATTGATGACTTTCGCCAACAGCAAAGACATCAATACCCGCTTGTTCAGCAAGCTGACTTACTTCAATTAGCTCTTGGATTCGTTGTTGAGCTGAAATACGTTCACCTGTTAATGGATTTGGAATATGATCCCCTAATGAATATAGGCCAAATTCGATGCCTTTCGATTGATCAATACGGTATTTATCCATGATGAATATCTCTCCTTACTCTAGCGGCTCTAAAATAGCTTCGATTTCTGCACGTCTTTCTTCTAAAAATGGTGGAAGATCAAGTTCTTTACCAAGATCCTCTATTGCCGAATCAACTGTAAATCCTGGGCCATCTGTTGCCATTTCAAATAAAATGCCATTACGATCTCTAAAATAAAGACTTTGGAAATAATAACGATCCACAATGCCAGTACTATCAAAGCCCTGCTCCTTAATTTTGAGATCCCACTGTTGCAATTCCTCCACTGTTCCAACACGTAGTGCAAGATGGTGAATACTACCACGTCCAGGTTTCTCACTTGGTCCTTCTAATTCTTGAACGACGATTTCTCCAATCACTTCACCAGGAATTGATTGCAATACTGCTTCTTTTTCACTTTCTGTTACAACTGTGTAATTAAATAGCTCTTTTAATAAGCTTACTGTCCGTTGCAAGTAACGAACTGTCATTTCAACTGTACCCATCCCTAAAATACGATGTTCTGCAGGGATATCAGAGCCGTCCCATGGTTGCCAATGAGCTGGTGTTTCATGACCATGATTGTTTAACAGCACCATTCTTAACCCTTCATGATCCTCAAAAAACAATGCATCTTTACCTGCATAAGTTGTTATTTCACTATGCTCAATCTCTAACTGTTTAAAACGATTTTTCCAATATTGCAGACTGTCATAGCTTGGCACTAGTAATCCAATACGTGTAATGGCATTTGTTCCGCGCACTGTCCGACCTGCTACAGGCATTTCAAAAAATGTTAATTCTGTACCTGGTGCTCCAGTTAAGTCTCCATAAAACAAGTGATACATGGAAGGCGAATCTTGGTTTACTGATTTCTTTACACGACGTAAGCCGAGAAGTTTTGTGTAAAAATCATTATTACGTTTACCGTTTTTTGTTAGCATTGATATATGATGATGTCCACTTAATTTGTTCATGAATGTTTCCTCCTTGTTTTCGCTTGACTAAGCAAGTGATTGTGTAAAAAAATCACGCTGGTGGTAATTTTTTATCACGACTATGCTTCTCTATTTTCGACATTAGTGTATTTAAAGTTTTCAGTTCTTCTTCTGTTAATACTTCTTCAAAAAATGAAGATTGAAATTGTAGCTGACTTGGTGTTGCCATATCAATCATCTGCTCGCCTTTTGCTGTTAGTGAAATTGTTTTAGTCTTCCAATTTTGCTTCCGTTCAATAAGTCCATCTTTTTCAAGACGAGCAAGCATCCTAGACATACCACCTTGCGTCACTATCACTTTCTCTGCTAATTGGGATTGCGTTAACGGTGCATATGTCTTAATTTGGATTAGGACATCAAATTGTGCGGTCGTTAAACCAAAGCGCTTTAAAAACTCATTGGATAGCTGATTACTTTGATTTGTAAAACGCATCATCCGAATCCACGTCACTGTTCCGAGCGTATGTTTTCGCATCGCTTTCTCCCCCTCTCATTTGTCACTTTACCACGCAAGTGATGTATAAGCAAGAAAAATATCTTGAATTCAAGATAATTTTTAGTGTGAAGCTCACACTATATAATGCCATGTGTCGTAATTGGATATAAGTTTCCTTTAAAGGCAAAGGAAATTCTCCCTGTTTCTTCAGACACTATCATGACAAGCGCATCACTTACTTCACTTAACCCTAATGCTGCTCGATGCCTTGTGCCTAATTTCTTTTCCCCCATATATCTCTCTGACAGTGGCAGTACATTTGCTGCTGATTTAATTAGATTTTGGCTTATTAAAACGGCGCCATCATGAAGTGGATTTCCAGGAAAAAAAATAGATTCTAATAAGGAATGCGTTACTTCTGCACCAATATGAATACCAGGCTGTATAATAGATGCTACAGAATCCTCTCGTTCAATAACAATTAGTCCGCCGTGTCTTCTTTTAGACATATTTTGTACGCTATGCGAAAGCTCAGGATATTTTTCAGTAAACGGCGAAAGATAGCAATTCAAATAAAACGTAGCAGCCTTCATTTCAATCGTTACAAATTTCTCTTTTATTTTTTCAAAATTCCCAAGAAGACAGTTTGTATCCGTATCCATAGCTTCTACACTTTGCTGTAATGAATGTATGACCTGCAAAAGCTCTTCCTTTAATGTTTGTTTCATTGGTGAAAAATCGCAATTTGTTGGATCCATAAAAAAACACCCCGCTTTTCAAATTTAACATGAAAAAACTCGTATTTTTAGTTTCTCTCTATGGAATTATTTTATTCGCCTTGAATTCAACATACACACTACATAAATTGTAGATTAATCATCCTTTTCACGCTAAGTGAAGCGTAATAAAGAAGCAGTAGCGTACTTAATATAGGCTCTAGCGCTGCTAACAGTATGGCTGTTTTCTTCGAAGTTAAAAAGCGTATTCAAATTGTAATTGAATACGCACGCTAATCTTCTACTGATAAATTTTTTTATAATCCTTATTTATAGAGATAATGGATGTAAATCCGTTTTTCCCTATTAGTACTACTTGGATTCTCTCATAAAATTGCAATTCCTTGCCCCAATTTTCCAGAGGATAATGAGCCACACTTTTTTCACAAATCATCGTAAGTTAAACGGTATTCTTATTTTTTCCCAAGTAATTGTGGGGGCCATTTTCTAAATCGGAGGATTTAGAGTTTTGACTTCTACTATCAGTAATAACTTTAACAATATGACAATAAAGACTTCAAAAAAAAACACGTGTATCCATTAGATAAACTAAAGAATACACGTGTTGTTATTGCTTACATTTGTCCAGAACGAATTTTCTTGACGATACTAAATGTTGTGTAGGCAGCGGCCGGTGCAAGCACTACAATAAAAATAAGCCAAACCGTTAAGTTGTCCGTCGCTTTTAATGTGTCATAATTGGAGATAACAAACATAATTAGTCCAAATAATAATAAATAGCTCAGCACATTGGGAAAAATAACGATTAAACGCAATAGTGCTGGTGGCATCTTTTGCTGATTCATATAAAACCACTCCCCTTTAATCAATTATACAAAAATTAACTATTAATCGCATTATAATTCTTCTATATTCCAAATTTTCATTCTAACTATTACTAACTTGAAAGGTAGAGACTACTTAATTAAATGGTCTGTTTTCTTAAATTACCTACTAATAGAGAAGACGTATTGGTTTCGCTAGTTTGCAAATAGTAAAAAAATGCTAATTCCACTCGTTGAAAATTGCCTCAACTTAAAGACTAATTTTCAGGTATATATTTGTTACTTCCAGGGAGTTTCTTAATTTTATGCCAAGCTTCAATTGCTTCTGCACGACTTTTCCCTTTATTTTTTGAATCAGAGAAAAAGTCACGAATGAATTGATTGTATTCAAACTGAGGTGGAATTTTTTTCTGGTGTGATGGGTCTTTTTTGCGTTTTTCTTCTTCATACCAAGCGTCCACAACATCACGATACGTTTTTCCAATATTGTTTTTAATGTAGTTTTGGATATAGGTAGAAAAATGAAAATTTGGAATTACCTTCTTGAAAAATGCTCTCACATCTTGACTACAACGATGATTTTCCGTAATGACTGTATCAAGACTTAATTCACTGTTAGTTCGAGGTTTAGTATTAGCTTTTGAATTTCTTTGTGGTTTTTTTATCTTTCCTGTCCGAAGAAAAGTTTCAATTCTATCAGAAATCTCAATCTTAGAGCCCGACGCGCTTATGCCATTATCTCTACAAAATGATTGCAATTCTTCTTTTAACCAATAAAAATCCATAAAATCTTGACTACTAATTTCTTTTGTAAGAATAGGTCTCATGTATAACACTCCTTATATGTACACATCCATATTATAGAACATTTGCTCGTTAATGTAAGCAAATTTTTATTAAAAAAAGCAACAAACTTTACGAATAAAAACATAGGGCTGGGACAAAAGTTTTTTAGCTAAAGGAAAACCCGAACAAATTTGCAAGACACTCATACGGTGTTTTGCCATTGTTCGGGTAATTCGGCTTTCGCAAAGAGCTAATAGTTATGTCCCAGCCTTTTAAAGTTGTTCTTTGAATGCTTAATCATTAAGCTTGTTGTTTAAACTTATTTTTAGCTGGCACAAATAGAGTTAATACAAATGCAATGATCGCTAAGATTGTCATGAAATAATAGGCATCACTTGAACCTAAAATTGAAGCAAGTGTACGAATACCTTCAGCCGTAGCATTTGGTGTTTCTACTAGCAATGTTTTTGCATGATTTGTCGTTTGTGCTGTGAAAATTGTAATAACGACAGCAGATCCAATTGCGCCTGCGATTTGACGTAATGTATTATTCACTGCTGTACCATGTGTGACAAGTGTCTTCGGTAAAGCATTCAAACCAGCTGTATTTAATGGCATTGTGATAAAACTCAACCCTATACGTAGAAAAATAGTACGTATCATGATAAAGCTATAGGTTGTTGTTTCTGATAAATCCGTTACAACCCACATTGACGGAATGACAAAAATCAAACCGATAATAAATAACGGCTTTGCTCCAAAGCGGTCATACATTTTTCCTGTCACTGGAGACATAAAGGCATTTACAAGTGCACCCGGTAATAATAATAAACCGGCATCTAAAGCTGTAAACCCTCTTCCGTTTTGTAAATATATTGGTAATAAAATCATATCCGCATACATCATCATTGTAACAATAATGTTGATAATGGACGTGAGTGTAAATAATTTATTGTTAAAAACGGATAAGTTAAGAAGTGGATCAGATGATTTCATTTGACGAAGACAAAACATTGCCGTAGTTATTATCCCTACAAGTATAGTACTTATTACAACTTTATCATCCCAGCATGGCTTCCTGCATTACTAAATCCATACAAAATAAGACCAAAGCCAATTGTTGATAAAATAACACTGATACCATCTAACTTTGCCTTTGAGGTTTCTGAAACATTCATTAAATATTTCATTGCCATAAATAAAATAATCACGACAAATGGAATGATGCCGATAAATAACCAACGCCAAGAATAATTATCTATTACAAAACCTGCTAATGTTGGTGCAATAGCTGGAGCGAAAATCATAGCTAGCCCAATTAACCCCATCATACTACCTCTTTTTTCAGGAGGGAAAATAAACATCACGATACTCATTAGTAATGGCATAATAATTCCTGCCCCTATTGCTTGAATCATACGACCTATTAGTAAAGTAGTGAAGTTCGGAGCTATTGCACAAAAAATAGAGCCTACTAATAAAAACAGCATTGAACTTATAAATAATTGGCGTGTTGAGAAGCGTTTCATTAAGTATGCTGTAATAGGGACTAGCACCCCGTTTACTAACATAAAACCAGTAGCTAACCACTGAACGGTTGTCGCAGAAACAGAAAATACGTCCATTAAATTACTTAATGCAACGTTTAACAGCGTTTGATTTAGTGTAGATAAAAAACACCCAAAAATTAAAACTGTTAATAGTACTTTTTTATTGATCGATTCCGACATGACATTCTTCCTCTTTCTACTTGTTTTATTAACACTATGTCAATAAAATAGATAATAACACGGTTATTTTTTGATTCCTATTTACAATTTTTTAAGAACTGTCAATTAAACAACAAAGTTAAAAATACTATTCATTAAATTTGTATTTAATAGATAAAGGAGAATTAAATTGACCACACACAAAAAGCAAGACCCACGAGCTATTCGCTCTAAACGGGTATTTAAAGAAGCTGTCGTAGATATATTAATTGAAAACCCAGATATTTCGAAACTTACAGTACAAAAAATAGCCCAACGTGCAGAGCTAAATAGAGCAACGTTTTATTTACATTTTATAGATATTAATGATTTATTAAAGCAAGTAGTTTACGATATGTTCGACGACTTGTTGTCGGAGATCTCTCCTTCTTTACAAATTGATAATTTAAATAATCAAGAACAATTAATTACATTTTTAGATTACTTTTATAAGCACAGAAAAATTTTAGCTGTTTTATTTGAGCACCCTGGTTTCATTAAAAAAATGCATAGGACATTAAAGGATTTGATTGTCATACAACGTAAAAGTGAAGGGGCTAATAGTACTAACACAACTCTATCAATGGATATTCTCGCATCCTCAATACTTGGCATTATCATGTGGTGGCTCAGAAACGGGGTTCACTTTAGCTCCGAATATATAGCCAGTCAAATTATCGAATTATATCGTTAATTATTCGTACTAAAAAATGGCTGAACTCAAAATATTGGGTGTATTTTTGCTGACGCTTCGCTTTCGCACAGAAATACATGCGCTGAATAACGATAAAAGTACCCTTTAAATGAAACGTCATCTAAAGGGTACTTTCTGTTTTTGCTTAAGTTAATTTGTTGTTATTCCAAGAGAATACAGATTGATCGGATGTCAGGAAGGTCTGTGGGAAAACCTCCTGTGCATCTGCTAAAAATTTTGGTAAATCATGTGGTAAAAAGCGGGCACTTAAATGGTTTAGCAATAAATAGTTCGCTCCTGCCTGTTGTGCCACCTTGGCTGCTTCGACATTTGTAGAGTGTCCGTAGTTCGCTGCTAAATCTGTCGTTGTACCATCAAAGGTCGCTTCATGAATCACAATATCTGCTCCATTAGCTAATGAAACAGCCTCTGGACAGTATTTAGTATCTCCTAAAATAGTAAGCGTAAAGCCTTTTTTAGATGGGGCGACAACATCTTTCGCATATACAACGGTGCCATCCGCTAGCTCAATATCTTTCCCTGCTTTTAATTGTCCTAGCAAAGGACCTTTTGGCACACCAAGAGCCTGTGCTTTTTCCATTAATAGTTCGCCAGGCAAATCCTTCTGCTCAATACGGTAGCCGTAGCATGGAACTACATGTCGTAATTCACTTGCACTTACTGTAAAATGTTCATCTTCATAAATAATACCTTCATGAACTTCCACAAATTGTAATGAATATGTTAAATGCGTCTTTGACAAGGCTAAACTTTGCTCAATCCATTGCTGCAAACCTTGTGGGCCAAATATTGTTAATGGCTCATCCCCGCCTTGAAATGAACGAGAGCTTAAAAAGCCAGGTAATCCAAAAATATGGTCACCGTGTAAATGTGTAATAAATATTTTCGTTACTTTACGTGGCTTTAATGATGTATGCAAAATTTGATGTTGGGTCGCCTCCCCACAATCAAAAAGCCACATTTCCCCCACTTCATCCAAAAGCTTTACCATTAGGGCACTTGTATTTCGTTCCTTTGAAGGCATTCCTGCGCCTGTTCCTAAAAAATGTAGTTGCACATATGCCACCTCACTTCTATTTCTATATCGCTTTATTGTACCCTATCGCTTCCAATAAAAAAAACCTTTGGTCATCGAAAGAATATAGGGTAAATAGTATAATAAAATAAAATCAGACCTTATATTTAGAGTGTTTTAGTTTGATTATATATAATCAAAATTTATAATCAAACTTTTATTTGTATGACGGATTGTAATATTAAGTGCAACACCCAGAAGTCAATATAAAGGAAGCCCATAACGACCTCGTGTAAAATGTAGTTACCACACAAACATTCAA